>NZ_JBXANU010000026.1:0-93268 GCF_058802085.1 Pseudomonas sp. GW822-FHT02G04 | reverse complement strand
CAAAAGCGAACAGAGCTGAAGGCTGCCCAAGGCAGCCTTCAGCTCTGAAAAGGTTTTACCGGACACTAGTGACGCTCTGCGTGGGAATGAATCAATGGACGCTCTGCGTCCGCTTCTGGGACGCGGAGCGTCCCGGGCTGCATTCCCACGCAGAGCGTGGGAACGATCAGCCGAAGCGATAAATATCCATGCCCAGCGCCCCCATGGTGAATCCCTGGTGCACAACGCTGAACTCGCCCCCGGCCGAGCGGGCGAAGTACAGCGGCAACAGATGTTCGTCACTCGGATGGTTGCGCACCGCGTTCGGCGCTTGCTGGCGATAGTCGTGCAGCGCGGCTTCATCGTTCGCTTCGAGCTTCTCGATCATCCAGTCGCGGAACGCCTTGGCCCAGGGTTCGACGCTTTCCGGACCGGCGTGCCAGTCCAGTTCGCGCAGGTTGTGGGTGATGCTGCCAGAACCGATCAACAGCACGCCGTGCTCGCGCAGGCTGGCCAGGGCATGGCCGACGCGGGTTTGCAGCGCCGGGCCGCCACGGGTGGGCAGCGAGACCTGCACCACCGGGATATCGGCCTGCGGGTACATCAACGACAAGGGCACCCAAACGCCGTGGTCGAACGGACGTTTGGCGTCGATGCGCGCAGGCAGGCCATCGGCCTGTAGCAGTTCGACAACCTGCGTCGCCAGTTGCGGATTGCCGGGTGCCGGGTACTGCACCTCGAACAAGGCCCGCGGAAAACCGCCGAAGTCGTGCCAGGTTTCGGGTTGGGGGTTGCCGCTGACCAGCAATTCGCTGCTTTCCCAGTGCGCGGAAACGATCACGATGGCCTTGGGCTTCGGCATTGTCGCGGCCAGATTCGCGAGGGCCGGCCCGCTGGCGCCAGGTTCCAGGGCCAGCATGGGGGAGCCATGAGAGATATACAGGCTGGGGAACATAAATGAGCTCCTGGGAGTAAGATGGCAGCATCTTCAGTCAGATCATTGATCTAAATCTAATATAAGTTTTAGAGTCTTTTGATCGAATTTTTCGGGGTTAATTATGCAGCCGGAGTTTTGGCACAAACGATGGGCGTCGAATCAGATCGGCTTTCATCTGCCGGAAGTAAATCCCTATCTGCAACGGTTCTGGCCGCAACTGGGCCTTGATGAAGGTTCTCGCGTACTGGTGCCGTTGTGTGGCAAGAGCCTGGACCTGTTGTGGCTGGCGCATTGCGGTCATGAGGTGCTGGGTATCGAGCTGTCGGAAAAGGCCATCGAGGACTTTTTCAATGAGCATCAACTGGACCCGGCAATCAGCGAGCAGGGGCCTTTCAACGTCTATCGGGCGGGTTCTATCGAGCTGTGGTGCGGCGATTTCTTCGAGTTGACGGCAGGCGATGTTGCTGATTGCAGCGCACTGTACGACCGTGCGGCGCTGATCGCGTTGCCGCCAGCGATGCGTGAGCAATACGCGGCTCATCTGATTCGGATCCTGCCGAAGGATTCTTTAGGGCTTTTGATTACGCTGGATTACGACCAGGAACAAATGGCCGGGCCGCCATTTGCGGTGCTTGATGACGAAGTGCAAAGGTTGCTGGGCGCGTCTTGGGAGCTGAAGATCCTGGAAGACCAGGACGTCCTGGGTGAGAGCTGGAAGTTTCTCGAGGCCGGCGTCACTCGGCTTGAGGAGCGGGTTTATCGGGTTTCCAGCCATTAAGGTGTGTTGAGCTTGCTGGCCTCTTCGCGGGCAAGCCTCGCTCCTACAGGCTTGTGTCGTTCACATTTTCGGGGGACGACATAAAACTTGTAGGAGCGAGGCTTGCCCGCGAAGAGGCCTGAAGAGCACCGCATTAATCAAACAGAAAAAAAGGCCCGCATTCACTGCGGGCCTTTTCTTTTAGTGCGGAGCCTGTCAGCCCCGACGACGCAGTGCGTCGATGCGTTCTTCCAGTGGCGGGTGGCTCATGAACATGCGGGCGAACCCTTGTTTGAGACCACCGTTGATGCCGAAGGCATTCAGGGTATCCGGCATGTGCACCGGTAGCCCTTGTTCGGCACGTAGACGCTGCAGGGCACCGATCATTGCGCTGGTGCCGGCCAGGCTTGCGCCGGCCTCGTCTGCACGGAATTCGCGCTTGCGCGAGAACCACATGACGATGGCGCTGGCCAGGATGCCCAGGACCAGTTCAGCGAAGATGGTCGCCACGTAGTAGGCAATGCCCTGGCCTTCTTCGTTCTTGAAGATCACCTTGTCGACAAAGTTGCCGATGATCCGGGCGAAGAACATCACGAAGGTGTTCACCACGCCCTGGATCAGCGCCAGGGTGACCATGTCGCCATTGGCCACGTGACCGATTTCGTGGGCCAGAACGGCTTTCACTTCATCCGGCGAGAAACGTTCGAGCAGGCCCTGGCTGACTGCGACCAGTGCGTCGTTCTTGTTCCAGCCGGTGGCGAAAGCGTTGGCTTCATAGGCTGGGAAAATCCCGACTTCGGGCATCTTGATCCCGGCTTCGCGGGACAGTTGCTCGACGGTTTGCAGCAGCCATTGCTCGTGCCGGGTGCGCGGCTGGCTGATGATCTGGGTGCTGGTGCTCATTTTCGCCATCCACTTGGAGATGAACAGCGAGAACAGGGAACCGGCGAAACCAAAGACCGCACAGAAAATCAGCAGCTGATTGAGGTTGAGATCAACCCCGTTGGCCGCCATGAACCCGTTGAAGCCGAAAAGGCTCAGGGTGATGCTGGCAATCAGCACGACCGCCAGGTTAGTGGCCAAAAACAGCAAAATGCGCATCATGGTTGTAGAAATCTCCTCGTGCTAAAGATGTAGCGTACTGCGGGGTATATAAGGTGCTGCACCGGGCTATTCAACCGGGTGACTATTTCAAACTGTGTCCTACGGCAACAGTTTAGCTGCATGAAGGGCATTTCCGACGTCGGCATGGGAAACGGTTGTCAGCCAATTAGCGTCGCAGGCCCCCGCCGTTGTTAGGCGAGGGCATGAAACGTGTCGTCAGTCAGCGTTTGAAACGACGATGCAGGGCAGGGCGCACAGATGTGTTGCTGAATTAATCACCGTGCGACTTTCAGCGGCGTCGCACGGTGACAGGCCATTTACTGGCGATAGGACTTGAGGAAGTTGCCGATCCGGCCAATGGCCTGATCCAGGTCGTCGACCCGTGGCAGGGTGACCACGCGGAAGTGGTCCGGCCATGGCCAGTTGAAGGCCGTGCCTTGTACCACCAGCAGCTTTTCCGAGAGCAGCAGGTCGAGCACGAATTTCTCGTCGTTGTGGATCGGGCAGACTTTCGGATCGATCCGCGGGAACGCATACAGCGCACCCATCGGCTTGACGCAGCTCACGCCCGGAATGTCGTTGAGCAGTTCCCAGGTACGATTACGCTGTTCCAGCAGGCGCCCTTGGGGCAATACCAGGTCGTTGATGCTCTGATAGCCGCCGAGTGCGGTCTGGATCGCGTGCTGGCTCGGCACGTTGGCACACAGGCGCATATTAGCCAGCATGTCGATGCCTTCGATGTAGCTCTGGGCGTGGTGTTTCGGGCCGGAAATGGCGATCCAGCCGGAGCGGAAGCCGGCCACGCGATAGGACTTGGACAGGCCGTTGAAGGTCAGGCACAGCAGGTCCGGTGCCAGCGAGGCGGTGCAGATGTGCACGGCGTCGTCGTACAGGATCTTGTCGTAGATCTCGTCGGAGAACACCACCAGATTGTGCTGACGGGCCAGCTCCAGCATGCCCAGCAGGACTTCTTTCGAATACACAGCGCCAGTCGGGTTATTCGGGTTGATGATCACCAGGGCCTTGGTGTTCGGGGTGATCTTGGCCTTGATGTCGGCCAGGTCCGGCCACCAGTTGGCCTGCTCGTCGCACAGGTAATGCACCGGGTTGCCGCCCGCCAGGCTCACTGCGGCGGTCCACAGTGGATAGTCGGGGGCCGGCACCAGCACTTCGTCGCCGTTGTTGAGCAGGGCCTGCATCGACATCACAATCAGCTCGGAAACGCCGTTGCCCAGGTAGATGTCTTCAATGCCGACGCCTTCCACCTGCTTTTGCTGGTAGTACTGCATCACGGCTTTACGGGCGCTGAACAGGCCTTTGGAGTCGCTGTAGCCCTGGGCGGTCGGCAGGTTGCGGATCACGTCCTGAAGGATTTCGTCCGGCGCTTCGAAACCAAAGGGCGCCGGGTTGCCGATGTTCAGCTTGAGGATGCGATGGCCTTCCTCTTCCAGGCGTTTGGCGTGCTTGAGCACTGGGCCGCGAATGTCGTAGCAGACGTTGGCGAGCTTGTTCGATTTGCTGACCTGCATGGCGATGTGTTCCCGAAAATGAACGATCCAGGCGGCGTGTGAACGACCGTGCTGGGAATCCTGCGTATTCACACAGGCCTGACGCCTTGAGTGGCGGCACTCATAAATCCGTTTGAATGCGCGTGGTCTGGCTGCCAGACTGGCGTTTGACGAGGCGCAATCATACGTGCCGCCCGATCCGTGGAAAAGGTACAGATCGGGCTTTTTCAGCTGCTGAGGTGTATCGATGGAAAAGTTGGAAAAAACCCTGGAAGAATGGCGGGCCATGCTTGATCCGGAGCAGTACAACGTTTGCCGCCTCAAGGGCACCGAGCGACCGTTCTCCGGTAAATACAACGGCACCAAAACCGACGGCGTTTACCACTGCATCTGCTGCAACGCGCAGCTGTTCGACTCCAAAACCAAGTTCGATTCCGGCTGCGGCTGGCCGAGCTTCTACGCGCCGATCGAGGACAGCGCGATGGTCGAGATCCGTGATGTCAGCCACGGCATGATCCGCACCGAAGTGGTCTGCGCCAAATGCGATGCGCACCTTGGGCATGTGTTCCCGGACGGTCCGCCGCCAACCGGTTTGCGTTATTGCATCAACTCGGTGTGCCTGGACCTCGTTCCCCGCGAATAATCTGCTGATGTCGCGCATGTAATTTGCGTGCGTAGGAGCTGCCGAAGGCTGCGATCTTTTGATCTTGTCTTTTAAAAACAAAGTCAAAAGATCGCAGCCTTCGGCAGCTCCTACAGGGGTGTTCGTGTGTGGGTGGTTATTGATTTATTAAATTGCACACAATTCAATTGCTCGCTATGTTTGATATTCCTTCATTCGGAGTTCGTGCCATGAGCGACAACCTGCTGAGCATCCCTTGCACCACCATCAAGGGGGAGCAAAAGACCCTGGCCGATTTCGCCGGTAAAGCGGTGCTGGTGGTCAACACCGCCAGCAAATGCGGTTTTACCCCGCAGTACAAAGGCCTCGAAGAACTGTGGAAGACCTACAAGGATCAAGGCCTGGTGGTGCTCGGCTTTCCTTGCAATCAGTTCGGCCAACAGGAGCCGGGCAACGAAGGGGCGATTACCGAGTTCTGCGAGTTGAATTACGGGGTGAGTTTCCCGCTGTTCAAGAAAATCGAAGTCAACGGTGCCGGTGCTCACCCGCTATTCGTTCAGCTGAAAAAACGCGCGCCGGGTGTGTTGGGTTCCCAGGGCATCAAGTGGAACTTCACCAAGTTCCTGATCGGCAAGGACGGTCAGCTGGTCAAGCGCTTTGCTCCGGCCACCAAGCCGCAAGCGCTGCGCCGCGAGATCGAAGCCCTGCTCAAATGAACACGTTGTCAGTCGATTCGCTGAAACTCGACAGTCAGCTCTGCTTCAAGCTGTACGCCGCTTCTCGGGCGGTGATCCGTGCCTACAAGCCGATGCTCGATCAACTGGGCCTGACTTACCCGCAGTACCTGGCGATGCTGGTGCTGTGGGAATGGCAGGAGGCAGCGCCGGAGCAGCCGACGGTCAAGGCCCTTGGTGAGCGCCTGGCGCTGGATTCCGGGACCCTGACGCCGCTGCTCAAGCGTCTTGAGCAACTGCAACTGGTGCAGCGTCAGCGTTCGGCGCGCGATGAGCGTGAGGTGCACTTGAGCCTGTCGTCCACCGGCAAGGCCTTACGCGATCAGGTCGGGCCACTCAAGGCCCGCCTGTTGTGCGATAGCGGTGTCGATCTGGATCGCCTGAATGAGCTGCGCGATGGGCTCGATCACCTGTTGGGGCAAATCAAATCGCTGTCGTAGTGGGTATCCACAAGTCGAGCAGGGCCGCCAGCTCTTCCCGGCGGAAGGGTTTGGCCAGGTAGTCGCTCATGCCCGCCGCACGGCAGCGTTCGCGTTCTTCGGACATGGCGTTGGCGGTCAGGGCGACGATGGGCAGTTGTGGCCAGCGTCCGCTACGACGGATCTGCCGGCTGGCTTCATAGCCGTCCATTACCGGCATGTTGCAGTCCATCAGCACCAGATCGAATTCGCTGTGCTCGAGCTGATCCAGAGCTTCGGCGCCATGGGCCGCGACGCTCACTTCGCAACCGAGTTTGCCGAGCATGCCCTTGGCCACCAACTGATTGACCGGGTTGTCCTCCACCAGCAGGATGCGCCCGCGTCGCTGGGGTGAGAGGACTTCGACCCGGGCACCGTTGATCGTGTTGAGTTCCGGCTGCAAGATCCGTCGCAATGTCTGGTAAAGCGCATTGCGCGCCAACGGTCGCGCCTGTTGCTGCAAAGGTGCCAGGGCGCTGGCTTGCTCGCTGGGCAGGAAACTGCCGTAAGCGGTCACCAGCAGAATCGGCGCGGTTAAAGTAGGGCGCAGGCCAAACAGGCATTCGGGGCAGTCGGTGATCAACACATCAGGTTCCAGGCCGATCAATCGGTCATCGATGGAACGCTGCTGATAGCCGAGCCCCCATTCGGGCAATAGATTCTGTAGCAGTTCCGCCAGTCCGCTGCTGGCGGCCGTGATCGCGACGATGTTGCCTTGCAGAGCTGCTGGCGGGATGGCGCGAGTGTGGCAGGGCAGCGGCAGGTCGGCGCAGAACTGACTGCCGAAGCCTGCTTCCGAGCTGATCGTCAGACGCCCCTGCATGGCTTCGCAGAGGTTATAAGTCAGCGCCAGGCCCAGCCCGGTACCGCCGAATTGCCGGGTAATGCCGGCACCGGCCTGGGTAAACGGCTGGAAGATTTTGACTTGCGCGTCTTGGGCGATGCCGATGCCAGTGTCGCAGACCTCGATTCGCACGCCGTCTTCGAACGTTGAAAGACGCACATCGACCCGCCCGAAGCGGGTGAACTTGAGGGCGTTGGACAACAGGTTGCTGACGATCTGCCGGACCCGGGTCGGATCTCCGAGCACCAGCGCGGGAAATTGCGGGTCGATCAGGCACGTCAGCTCGACGCTCGGCGCGGCGTTCTGGGACAGCAGGTTGGCGGTGTCTTCGATCAGCGAGCCGAGGTCGAATGGAATGTGTTCGAGTTCCAGCTGGCCGGCATCGAATTTCGACAGGTCGAGAATATCGTTGAGCAGCTCCACCAGCACTTTGCCCGAGTCATGGGCGATGGACAGCTGTTGCTGCTGCTCGGCATTGAGCGGGCCGTCCAGCGAGAGCGCGATCATCCCCAGCAGACCGTTGAGAGGTGTGCGGATTTCATGACTCATGTTGGCCAGGAACACCGAGCGTGCCTCGGCCATGTCCAGGGCGGTGCGTCGGGCGACTTCCAGTTCATCGTTGGACAGGCTGAGCCGGGAGTTGATGGCCTTGAGTTCCGCCGTACGGGCCGAGACGATATTTTCCAGTTGCGAGAGGTAGTCGGTCAGACGGTTTTCGGCATTGCGCCGCTGCTGGATCTCGGTGGCAATGTTATCGAACTGTTGATTGGCGACCTTGACCAAGACCCCGATTTCATCGTTTTCATGCCCCGCCGGATACTCCAGCCAGGTCGGCTCCGCGCTGCGCGGATCACGACCGCTGAGTTCACGGATGACCCGCACCAGCGGTTTGGTCAGCATCACGTAAAACAGCGCCAGCAGAATGCCCGTGAGGATCAGGCTGCGCGCGAAACCGTTGAGCAGGGTCACTTCGGCCCGGCGCAGGAAACGACTGCCGAAGGTGTAGGTATCGACATCCAGGTGCAAGGTCCCGAGGGACTCGTCCGGCAAGTGGTCGAGGTAAAGACGGTCTTCAAACTGTCGGTTGGCGCCGAACAGGAAGTCGCTGAGCACCCGGTAATTGTTTTCCAGGCCCGGGCGTTTGACGCTGGCCAGCACGGTATTGTTGTTGTCGGTCAATTTCGCGCCGATGATCGCCGGGGAGCGCAGCAGACCCAGGATCAGTTCCTGGGCGAGTTCGGCGTCGATGTTGTAGGCGATGCGAGACGCGGGGTTATGGCTGATTTCCAGCAACGACAGGATTTCGCGGTTGATGGAGGCGTCTTCGCTGGCATAATCGATGCCAATTTGCACAAGGCTGAGCAGCGTGCCCAGAATGAAACCGACCAGCACCGTAAGCCGGGCTTGCTTGTACGACAGCCGCTGGCTGAACTTGATATCCATGGGATGTTGAACCACTTCCGTTTCCCTTCGCTGCTCAAGCATAGTCGATCATCAATGGATACCGATGTTCTCGTAAAACACCTGTACGGGGTGTTGGCCGGGCATCGGATGCTGTGTTTCGTCGCTGTACCGCCATCATCACTGTGAACGTGCCCGAGGAGAAGACGTGGATTCCCGATTGAATGCTTTTCTTGAACGCGCCGATGCGGTTCTGGCTCGTATCGAACCGCTGCTGCCGGCGCCTCGGCAAACGGTCGACTGGACACATTGCCTGGCCGCACGCTGGCAACGCGAGGGTCGCAACGGTTTTCTGTTGCCGCTGCAAGTCAGCCTCGACATGCGCCTGTCCGACCTGATCGGCGTTGACCGGCAACTTGAGCAATTGGGCCGCAATACTCAACAGTTCCTCGACGGCATGCCTGCCAATCACGCCTTGCTCTGGGGCTCGCGGGGCACCGGTAAATCGTCGCTGGTGCGCGCCTTGCTGGCCGAACACGCCAGGAACGGTCTGCGGCTGATCGAGATCGAGCGCGATCACCTGGCGGACTTGCCGCGGGTGGTCGAGCAGATTGCCAAGCTGCCTCAACGGTTTGTGCTGTTCTGCGATGACCTGTCGTTCGAGTCGGGCGAGGGCGATTATCGCGTGCTCAAAAGCGTACTCGATGGCTCTCTCGAACAGGCGCCAGACAACGTTCTGCTGTACGCCACCTCCAACCGTCGCCATCTGGTGCCGGAAAAGGAAAGCGATAACGAAAACTGGAAAAGGGTCGATGGCGAGCTCCATCCCAATGAGGCGGTGGAAGACAAGATCGCGCTGTCGGACCGTTTTGGCCTGTGGCTGTCGTTCTATCCGTTTACTCAGGAGCATTTCCTCAACGTCGTCGAGCACTGGATCGGCCAATTGGCCGACAAGGCCGGCCTCAAGTGGCAGCGTGACGAAGAGTTGGACATCCTCGCGGTGCGCTGGGCCACAGGCCGGGGTAATCGCAACGGACGTTGCGCGTATCAATTTGCCCGCTATTGGGTCGGGCTGAAGCTGTTGGAGCAAAAGGCATGATCGATTTACAAAAGAGCGGCCAGGGCCTCGAGGGCTACGGCATGCTATGGGCACAGCTGGAATCGTTGCTGGCGGACGAGCGTGATTTTATCGCCAACGCCGCGCAATTTTCCGCGTTTCTGTTCAACCAGCTCGATGACCTGAACTGGGCCGGTTTCTACCTTAATCGCAACGAAGAACTGGTGCTTGGCCCGTTTCAGGGGCAGATCGCCTGCGTACGGATTCCATTCGGTCGCGGCGTGTGCGGGGCTGCCGCTGCCACCTTGCAGACCCAGCGGGTCGAAGACGTACACGCATTCCCCGGCCACATCGCTTGCGACAGCGCATCGAACAGTGAACTCGTCGTGCCGTTGGTCAAGGGCGGTCGACTGATCGGCGTGCTGGACCTCGACAGCCCGAAGCTGGCGCGTTTTACCACTGACGATCAGGCCGGAATCGAGCAACTGGCGGCGATTTTCCTGCGTCTGACCGACTGCTGATCAGGCTTTCAAGCCAGCCTTGATCAGCAGGCTTGTCGGGTCGACGGCATCGATCTGTTGTGGCTCCAGGAATTGGCTGGCGTACTGCAAGTAGATTTCGTCGTTGATGAACAGCCCGAACAATTCAGCGTCGATGTGGGCGTCACGGCACATGGTGGCCATGATGCCCAGCGCTTCGCTCAAGGACTTGGCTTTCTTGTAGGGGCGATCGGCGGCGGTCAGCGCTTCGAAAATATCGGCAATCGCCATCATCCGCGCCGGCAGGCTCATGTCTTCGCGCTTCAAGCGTTTGGGATAACCGGTGCCGTCCATTTTTTCGTGGTGGCCGCCGGCGATTTCCGCGACGTTATTGAGGTGGCCGGGGAAGGGCAGGTGACTGAGCATCAGGATCGTCTGCACCATGTGGTGATTGATGATGTAACGCTCCTCGCGGGTCAGGGTGCCTCGGGCGATGCTCAGGTTGTAAAGTTCGCCCCGGTTGTACTTGTAGCGCGGCACGTCGAGCTTGAATCCCCAGGGATTGTCGTCCGGGATCAGTTCGCTGTCGGCGCGCTCGAGCAGATGCTCGGGTTTATCCGCCAACAGCGGCTCGCTGACCGGCAGGGTCGGCGCCGGAGTCCGGGCCTGGCGACGGTTCTCTTCCCACGAAGCGCCAAGCCGATCATCCAGGGTTCGGCTCCAGGTACGTTGGGCGATGGTGTTCAGCCGCTGCAGATCGGCCTCGGCCATGGCCTCGCTGCCCAGGTTGCAGCGCGCCACGAACGCGAAATCATCATCCAGCGCCGCCAGGCTCGCATTGCGCAATTGCGCCAGATGCGACTCGTCACCCCCCAGAGCGATGGCCTGCCAATAACTGATCCAGGCGTCACGCTTGAGCACTTCGAAACGGGTGCGGATTTCGTGGATGCGGTCGTACAGGGTCTCAAGTTTCGTGGCTTTGTCGACCACGTATTCAGGGGTGGTGACCTTGCCGCAATCATGCAGCCAGGCGGCGATGTGCAACGCCTCCCATTCATCTTCGCTGGGCTGATAGCTGCTGAAGGCCGGGTCCTGACTGGCGGCGGCCGCCTGTGCCAGCATCAGCGTCAGTACCGGCACTCGCTGGCAGTGTCCGCCG
This sequence comes from Pseudomonas sp. GW822-FHT02G04, assembly GCF_058802085.1. Classification (NCBI taxonomy): domain Bacteria; kingdom Pseudomonadati; phylum Pseudomonadota; class Gammaproteobacteria; order Pseudomonadales; family Pseudomonadaceae; genus Pseudomonas; species Pseudomonas sp. GW822-FHT02G04. The sequence goes on along the minus strand of NZ_JBXANU010000026.1, from coordinate 82,229 downwards.
GTGTAGGGACTCTTGGCATCGATCGCTCCGGCCAGCAATTGAATGAATGAGTCCAGCAGCTGTTTTTGCCTGGCTTGCAGGCGCTGACTTTCGATACTCACGGCGGCCGCGCCAGACACTGCCTGGAGAAACGCGATGCGATCCGGGCGCAGTTTTTCCAGGTCGTCTTGCGTGCCGCTGTCGGCCAGCAGCAGGACCAGCAGGCCCACGGTTTCGTTATGGCGATTGTGCAGCCGAATACCGATCAGATGAACCCGCGGGCACTCCATCGCGAGCAAGACTTTCTGCAGATCCCCCGCCTGTTCGAAGCCCAGGGAGGTGACGGCATTGTCGGCGGTCGACAGTGTTTGCATCCACTGAGGGCTCTGCGGATCCTGGGGTACGTGTCCTTGAATGTCGAATGACGGCAAGGCCTGTGAGCTGCCGTTGATGACCAGCGCATGAGGTTCCACGCGATTTTCATCACCTTCGCGAAGGTAGAGCAGACCGGCCTGGGCCTGGCCGATCTGCACGGTTTCAAATAACACCCGTTGCAGCAAGGGGACGAAACGGGTTTCGGCGCTCAGGCTGTCGGTGATCCGGAAAAAACTCGCCAGGGTATCTTTCATGCGCGCCATCGACACGCTCAGTTGGTCGACTTCCAGCACCGGCGAGCGACGGCTGGCCGGAAAATTGAAATCGAAACTACGAATCGCATCGGCTTCCTGCACCAGGGCGCGCAAGGGTTTGACCAGGATTCTGGAGGTCAGCCAGCCCATGGGCAGGCACAACAGCAGCGTTGCCAGGGTAATCAGCGCGCCTTGCCAGCGCATGCGGTAGGCATCGACGAGCAACTCGTCCTCTGGCACCAGCAGCGCCAGTTGCAGCCCCTGGGGCCCACCCTCCTGCATGCTGCTGCGCGCCACGATCCATTGACGACCCGCCGCGTTCAGGCGATTGATCTCAGGGGGACTGGTGAGCAGGGCCGCGAGGCTGGGGCTCAGGTCGGCGGCTTTGATCAGCCGGGCCGTCTGGTCGTCGACGATCAGTTTTCTGCTGTCGGGGTAGGCGACGGCATTGCCCTCGGCATCGAGCAGCACAATTTCGGTGCCGGGCGTCACCACATGTTTGGCCAGGGTCGCTGACAGTTCCACCAGCGTAAGGTCGGCCCCCATCACCGCGTGCTCACCACTGCGCCGCGCCAGGGTCGTGCCGACGTTGTGGGTGGAGAAAAACAGGTAGGGCTCGGTGGTGATCTGATCACGGTCGCTGCGGGCGCTGGAGAACCAGGTGCGGGTGCGCGGATCGTAGATTTCGTCGGGGTTGTCCAGGCGGCTGACGAGGGCCAGGTTCTGATCGAAAAACAAGGATTGGGAGCGGACCTGACCGGCGCCTGGATGCTCGATGCTCCATACCTGATACGCCGCGGTGTCCGGTGCCTTGAGCTGCGTTTTCAGGGCGACGCTGCGCAGGGGACGAACCATGAAGAAGTCGCCATTGCCGTAGCCCAGGTACAGCGAGGCCAGATCGGGGTTGTCCGTGAGTGATTGACTGAAGGGCTTGAGCAACGCCAGGCGTTGCTCAAGGTCGGGCGCCTGGGTTGCCGGATTGTCCGCCAGCAGGCTCAGCAGATGACGAATCGGCTCATAGGTGCGATGCAGGTCCAGACGGACATCCTGCTCGATGCGGTTGAAGAGCTTTTCACTGCTGGAAAGAATGATCCGGGTGGTTTGCCGATAGTTGAAAATGCCCAGCACCACCCCGGTCAGCAACAGCAGGAACGTGAACATCACGCTGATATGGATGTGCAGGGGAAACCGGCGCTGGTCCGGGCGCAGTGGGCTGGGCATTGCAGCTTTCTCCATGACAATGAACACACTGCTCAGCCTTCCAGCATAGTTAACGCTCCGTCATTCTGCTGTTTGTCGTGTCGTGCGAGCTGTTGTTGCAACGCTTGATCCAGTTCGAGCATGGCGCGCTCCATGGACTTGCTGCAATCGGCCACTTGATCGTGGTGGGGCCTGTTATTGCAGGCCTTTTCGAGCGCCTCGCAACTGTCGATCAGTCGGGAGGCCTGGACGATTCGCGCCGCTCCCTTGATTTTGTGGGCAATGTCGAGGAGTGACTGCCGGTCGTTTGACCGGGACAACGTCAGCAGCGTTTGCCTATCCAGGTGGTTGCTATTCAGCAGCTCGGTCAACAATCGCCGGTTCAGTGCCGGATTGCCACCGGTCAACAGGTGCAGTCCCTCCAGACTGAACGCCGGGTCGCGGACCGTCGGTGCAATGCCTTCGATCCATTGGCTCAAGGCTGTCAGGCTGAGAGGTTTGAACAGGCAATCGTCCATCCCGGATTGTTTGCAGCGTTGTCTTTCCTCCGGTTGCGCATTGGCGGTGAAACCCAGAACGGTACAGGCAGGGCGCTGCATGCGCTGTTCATGTTGGCGAATGGCACGAGCCATCTCATATCCATTCATGATCGGCATGTTGCAATCGGCAATCACCAGGTCGAATGGCTGATCTTTCCACGCCTCCAATCCGGCCTCGCCATCCGCTGCGACCTTGGACCGATGCCCCAGAAACTCCAGTTGCTGGCACATGAGCAAGCGATTGGCCGGGTGATCGTCGACCACCAGAACGTTCAAGGGGGCTGCGCTCTGGTGAATCGGTGGCTCGGCAATTTCCGGCATCTGTACAGGCGGCAGGGTTGCCAGACTCAGCGAAACCCGAACTTGAGTGCCGACCCCGGGCTGGCTGCTCAATTGCAGGTTGCCGCCCATCATTTCGCACAGATTGCGGCTGATCACCAGGCCCAGCCCCGCGCCGCCCCTGGGTAACTGGCCGGAGTTATCGGCCTGGACGAAAGGCTCGAACAGTCGCTGCTGATCCTGCTCGCTGATCCCGGCGCCACTGTCCTCAACCAGCAACTGCAGCTGCACGCGGTCGGGTCCGTCGGTCGGTTGCAACTCGAGGCTGATCCTGACCTGACCCTGTTGCGTAAACTTGATTGCATTGCTGACCAGGTTGGACAGCACCTGTTTGAAACGCATCGGGTCCAACAGGACATCGGTCGCAGGTTTGGCAGGGTTGAATGTCAGGTGCAGTCCGAGATTTTTTTGCCGGGCCAGCCCGTCGAAGATCCGCACCACCGAGGCTACGGTTTCAGCCAGATTGACACGCTCCGGGCTCAGGCTCAGACGTCCGGATTCGATGCGCGCAATGTCGAGAATGTCCCCGATCAGTTCCAACAGGTCTTTTGCCGAGTGATACGCGACGTCGATGGCCGGTCGATCCGGATGGTCAGGATCAATACGTTTGAGTGTCAGCTCCAGCATGCCGATGATCGCGTTCATCGGCGTGCGGATCTCATGGCTCATGGTTGCCAGAAAGGTGCTTTTAGCCCGGTTGGCTTCATCGGCACGTTCTTTCGCCGCCTGCCGCTGTTTTATCTGGCGTCTCATATAGGCATTCCAGGCAACGGATATCAGCAGCAGTACACCCGCGCCGGTCACGATCTGATAGAACACTCGGTGATAGTTGCGCCAGGTACTTTGCGAGGCCGCTGAATAGCCACGCCAGCGGTTGTTGATGATGCCCAGCTCTTCCGGTGCGATGCTCAACAGCGCCTTGTCGAGGATGGCATTCAGTTCTTTGGCGTCGCGCCCGGTCGCCAGGGAAAATGCCGCCTGTTGGGTGCCGATGGTGGTGGTGATCTGAAGTGTCCGCTCGAAGATCCGCGATGAGATGAAGTAGTTGGCGATCACCAATGAGTTCACCGCACCTTCTGCCTTACCCTCGGCGAGCAACTCCACGGCACTGAACGTGTCTGGAGTTTCAACCAGGTTGATCCGCGGAAACTCGCTACGCAGGTAATCCACCAGTGGATTGCCCTGGGCAATGGCCAGGCGTTTGTCCTGCAGCTGGTTGAGGTTTGTCGGGCTGTCGGCCGCTTTGCGTGTCAGCAGGACAAAGGAGTTTTCCAGATATGGGCGGCTGAAGTTCAACATCGTTTCACGCTGTGCGCTGGGGAGCAGGGCGGCGATCAGGTCGGCCTGCTGGTTAGCGATCTGCTCGACCATCTCGTCATCGCTTCGGCTGCGCTGGATCTCGAAGCGCAAACCGGTGCGCAATCTGATCAGTTCGAGCAGGTCAGCCGTGACACCCCGAAAGTTGCCGTCGCTGTCAAAAAACGTCAGCGGCGCAAATGCTTCATTAACCACCACCCGCACAACCGGATGTTGCGTCAGCCAGCGTTCTTCGTGGTGGGTGAGTTGCAGTTTTTGATCGGTGAGAAGAATGTCGCTGCCGGCACTCCAGCGTTTGGCGATGTTTTCCCGTTCGCTGGTGGGGATGGCCTTGAGTACCGCGTTGATGATCCCGAGCAGGTCCGGGTTGCCCTTCTGTACGGCAAAGCTGAAACCATGGGCTTCGTGTTTACCGAAGTTGGCCATGCGGATGTTGTTCAGATACCCCTTGTTGATCATGTAATGAGTTGAAATGGTGTCACCGAGAAAAACGTCGGCCTGGTCGAAGGCAACCGCGTTGATTGCATTTTGGTAGGACGGGTAGGAGGTGATGATTGCCTTGGGGTACAGCGCCCTGACTTCGTCCAGAGGCAGATAGTGATACACCATGCTAAGCCGCAGGCCGGCAAGACCATCGGTCAGAGACCTGGTTTCTCCTTCCCGTGTCACCAGCACTGGTTGATCCACGGCGTAAGGGATGGACAGCGCAATGTCGGCATTGTCGGCTTCGAACCCATTGGCGGTGCCGAGCATGTCGACCTGACCCTTTTCCAGCGCCTCGATCGCAGCTCCTCGGGACGCGAAGCGCTGAACCTTGACGGGCAACCCCGTAACCTTGCCGAGGATGCCGGCGTAGTCGGCGGTGAAACCTTCGTAGTCGTGGCCGCTGAGTGTCAGGTCGAAAGGCGGATAATCCGGGCCTGACGTGCCCAGGATCAATTCACGTTTGTCTTTGACCCATTGTCGTTGTGAGGTATCCAGCTGGACTTCCATGTGCCCGGTCGTTGAGCGACTGAGCAGTGTGTAGTTTTCACTGGCCGTCTGCGCCGCGAGCACCGGGGTACTCAGGCATAAAGCCGCGACCATGAGTCTTGGAAAATCCTTCAAACGACTGGGCATCCTGTTCCTCACACTAACGCGTTACGTTTTGCCATATCGATGAGTTCAACCAGAGATTTGGCTTTGAGTTTCTGCATAAGTCGTTTTTTATAGGTGCTGACAGTCTTGTTGCTGAGGAACATGCCCTTGGCAATTTCCTTGTTGGTGCGACCCTGGGCAAAAAGTTGTAATACCATCAACTCTCGATCATTTACGGATTTGAACAAGTCCAGGTCCGCCCACTGTGCGTCGTCACAACGAACCGGGTTCAAGGCCTCGCTGGGGAAGTAGTTGTAACCTGATAATACTGCTTTGATCGCACTCACCAGTTCACTGAGCTCTTCCTGTTTGCATACATACCCTGATGCACCTGACTGCATGCAGCGAATACCAAAAAGTTTCGGGCATTGTGCAGTTAATACCAGTGTTTTTAATGGCGTGCTCATTGCGTTGAAACGTGAGAGCACTTCCAGCCCATCCAGTTTGGGAATACTGATGTCGAGGATGATCAGGTCGGGCATGCATTCGCGCACCATCTGCATGGCATCGACGCCATTGTCAGTTTCGCCGACGACTTTGTAACCTTCATGTTCCAGCAGCATACGAACGGCAAGGCGGATGACAGGGTGATCGTCGACAATAAAAACGGAGTTCATAATCAAATCCCATACGTGCACAAATAAAGCGCGCACCTTAGCTCAGTAGTTGAGGGGGTGCATGAACTGACAAGCCGATAGCAGCAATATAGGAAAAGTCCTACAATTGAAAAAGAAACGGACTACGTACCAACTAGGTTTTGAATGAGGAAGGGGTAAAGTTTGGATGATGTAGTCAAGAGGGTGAAAGCGTTGGGTTATAAGTTTTAATCTGTGTTTTGGGTGTGGTTTTAGTGTGTGGGGATTGGCCTGTTTTATTGTGAGGCTAAGGTCAACAAGTTTCTAAAGTCTGATTGTTTCAATGGCTTGATCAAGTAACCCAGCAAGGGAAGTCCGTGTTCGTAGGCTACTGTTTTAAGTTTTTCCAGTTCGGCGGATGTCAGGCTGCTCAGCAGTATTGCCTGTCTGATCATTCCCCGGTGACTGGCGAACTCGATCAAATCAAGACCGGGAAGGTCGGGCAGGCATTGGTCGCACAGAAGAATATCGAACGGTTGCGCAGCCTTGAGCATTTGTTGCAAGGCGCCTTCGGCACTGTCAGTGGTGGTCAGCTGGGTGAAGCCGTAACTCTCGAGCAGGTATTGAGTCGCTCTCAGCTGAAACGGATGATCTTCCACCAGCAATATGTGCCAATCGTGTTTGAACGTAGGAGTTTTCATGCGTCATCTGTCGAGCAGTGGGTGTGCAATTGTTTCGCGAGATGGCCGAACAATCGATCAGTCAGCTCTGCACAAGGTGTAGGGCGATTCTGTCGATGTTGAAATACAGATGAATGTCGAGACATTCGATCAGCCGTTCAGACGTCGCTGATGCGGCTGATCGATGCGCTGTTATCCGTGGCTTGAACGACCGGTCATTTCAAGCGCCATTTCACCGGCATAGCTGTCGGTCATGCCGGCGATGAAATCAATCATGCGCAAGAACGAGGTGTGCAACGGGCCATGGGGATCGGGTGCATTGTTGCCCAACAGGTCGAGTATGCGCCGGTTCTTGAAGGAGGGCGTACGACCGTTGTGCTGCTCCAGTGCTGCGCCGCAAAAAGCATTGAGCAGGATTTCCAGGGTGGTGTAGGCGCCGATTTCGTGGAGCGTCTTGCGCTTGTCCTGGAAGATTTTTTTGCGTGCCATGTCCTTGGCATTCAAGACGCAGCGTTTGGCCGGGCCATGCATGTGTTCGACAAGGTCCCCCGGCAGCGTGCCGGACAGCAACGCGTCCTGTTGCTCGACGAAGGCTCGGGCTGCTGCGTTGGTCAGGTGTTCGATGGCTTTGCCCCGCAGAATCGCCAATTTGCGCCGCCGCGAATCCTGTGGGCCGAGCTGGCGATAGGTTTCCGGGAGATCGTCGCCCACCAGGTCCAGCAGCAGGGACTCGACTTCGGCGTACTCCAGCAGCTCCATCTCCAGGCCATCCTCCAGATCGATCAGCGCATAGCAGATGTCGTCGGCGGCCTCCATCAGATACACCAGCGGATGGCGCGCCCAGCGCTGCTCTTCCAGTTGGGGCAGGCCGAGTTTATGCGCGATCTGTTCCAGCAGCGGCAATTCGCTCTGGTAGCAGCCGAACTTGTGCTTCTTGTAGCCCAGTGAGTCGGCGTGTCGGGCCGTCCACGGGTATTTCAGGTAGGTGCCCAGGGTGGCATAAGTCAGCCGGGTGCCTCCTTCGAACTGATGGTATTCAAGCTGGGTGAGCACCCGGAACCCTTGGGCATTGCCTTCGAAGTTGAGGAAGTCGTTGCGTTCGGCTTCGCTCATGGCATCCAGCCAGCCACGGCCGGCGGCCTGCTGGAACCAGTGGCGGATCGCGTCTTCGCCAGAGTGGCCGAAGGGTGGATTGCCGATGTCATGGGCCAGGCAGGCCGATTGCACCACCATCCCCAGGTCGCTCGGTTCGCACCAGTCGGGCAGTGCGCTGCGGATGGTTTCACCGACGCGCATCCCCAGCGAACGGCCGACGCAGCTGACTTCCAGCGAGTGGGTCAGGCGCGTATGAATGTGATCGTTGCTGGAGACCGGATGGACCTGGGTCTTGCGCCCGAGACGGCGAAACGCGCCCGAGAAAATGATCCGGTCGTGGTCTTTATGGAAAGGGCTGCGGCCGAGTTCTTCCGGGCTGTGCACAGGTTTTCCGAGGCGTTCGCGGGTAAGCAGGGTGTGCCAATCCAAGGCTGGTTTCTCCGTCAGGTGACTGATCCCCTAGCTTCCCGTTTCGCGCCGGTACCTGCAAGGAGAACTACAACCCCGCAGCGTCGATATCGATGAGCAGTAGCCGTTCGCCGTTATCGAAAAACTGCCCCGCAGTGAGGCAGTACTGATTGCTGGTGGCGTCGCGGTAAGTGTTGGAAAGCGTCAGACGGCGCTCATCCCAACCCTCGGCCAGCAAGTGATAAAAATAGGGGCGCCATGACCAGTTATGGCCCAGGTAGCGGTTATCGGCTTCCCAGCCGTTGTTGCGCCATTCCAGGTTGGGGGTCAGTTGCGTGCCGTGGCGGTCGCACTGATAAAAACGCAACAGCCAGGGAAACGCCTGCAATTGCGGCAAGGCGCTTAGGGGCGCGCCGGCTTGAGCCCAGGCTTGCAGGATGGCCATCAGTTCGCTGAGTTGCTGACGCATGATCATCAGGCGAGCGCGTTCAGTCAGCTTTTGCTGAACGTAACGCTGGCGCAGTTGCGCGAAGCGCTCGACAAAGGCGTCGGTGGCGAAGAAATCCGCTTGCGCCCGGGCGAACAGAAAACCCTGTACGTAGCGTGAGCCACACTCCAGGGCAAAATTCAGTTGAGCTTCGGTTTCCACGCCTTCGGCGATGATCCAGCAACCGGTTTTCTCCGCCATTTGCGCCAGCGCCTTGACCACATCGCTGCTGGGGCCGCCCAACGCGGCGGCCTGGAACAACCGCATGTCGAGCTTGAGAATGTCCGGTTGCAAGGCCAGCACGCGATCGAGTTGAGAGTAACCGGCACCGAAATCATCGATGGCGATTCGCGCCCCGGCTTGCCGGTAGCGGGCCACGACTTCAGCCAGACGCTGGCTGTCGCCGCCCAATTCGGTGATCTCGAAGACGATTCGCTGTGCGTCGACACCATGCCTGCTCAGTTGCTTGAGGCTAGGCAGTGCCTGGTCCCGGCGCAAGCGGCTGATCCAGCGGGGTGAGATGTTCAGGCTGAGAAACCAGTCCGCGGGCGCTTCATGCAGACGGCTCAGGGCGTTGTCGCGAATCTGGCGATCGAGACGTCGCAGGGCGATGGCCGGGGTTCGCGGATCGGCGAACAGCGCACCTACCGAGGTCAGTTGACCATCGGCCTGGCGCAGTCGGCCCAGCGCTTCGACACCCGCGATACGGCCTGTGGCGGTATCGATGAATGGCTGAAAACAGGCGAGCGGTTGCCCGTCGATCACGAGGCCTCCTTAGTAAGGTGTTGTTCTGGATAAAACCTGGTCGCCAGGTAGGCACGCAGGATCAACCTCTCGATAAAGAGGTTAATCCCGGTGGTATTGCAAGAATGCAGCCAGACAAGACTGATTAGTGTTTGCGCGAAGCGCTCTGCATGACCAGCTTGATCAGTGGCCCCAATGCAGCGCCCAGGCTAACCAGCTTGGTCAGGCTACCGATACCTCCGCCCTTGGCACCCTTGCCGGTCAGAAAGCCCAACCCGATCACGGCCGCGATGCCCCAGAGCGGAGCGTGTTTGATGCCGAAACCGTCTTGCAGGTTTTGCGTCATGCCACGCACCCGTTGCAGGGGCTGCAGCAGTTGTTGGGATTCGTGGCGAATTTCCTGGCGATGCATTTCCATGCGCAGGCGGATCAGCGCCTTGCGCATTTCCGTGCGCGAGCTGTTACGGGGAAGTTCAGGCAAGTTCATGGCAACAGGCGCTCCCGATCGTTGGCCAGCTCTTCCAGAGTGCCATGGAAGGGCGAGGACTCATCGAAAATCGCCGCCCTCAAGCGCATTGCGCAGAACAACGCTGCGAGGGTGTAGAACACACAGAGCCCGATGATTGCCGCCAGGCGATAGGTGTCCCAAAACAGGATCAACACCAGCGTCGACAACCCCACCAGCAACAACAAGGCAAAGACCAGCGTCAGGCCGGCAAACAGCAACAGGCTTACGGTGCGTGCTTTTTGCTCCTGTAGCTCGATGCCGAACAGTTCGACATGGCTGTGCAGCAATCCAAGAAATGCGGCACCCAGGCGCCGCGATGAAGAGCGGGTGCCCGTCGCGGACGAGCCGGATTCATCGATCGCCATATCAGCGCCGAGTGGCCAGCAGACCAATCAGGAAACCCACGCCGGCTGCGATCCCGACAGATTGCCATGGGTTGGCCTGGACGTAATCTTCCGTGGCGGCGACAGCCGCTTTGCCGCGCTCGTGCAGGGCGTCTTCGGTCAGCTTCAGGGTTTCCCGGGCACGCAGCAGGCTGTCGCGAATCTGCTCGCGCAGCTCATCGGCCTGATCACCGGCCAGGGAGGCGGTGTGTTCCAGCAACCGCTCGGTGTCGCTGACCAGTGTCTGAAAATCTTCCATCAGAATTTCTTGAGCAGTCTTTGCCTTGATGCGTGCCATTGGTGATCTCCGTAAGTGGCTTCTGAAGCGTTCGAGTATGAGCCTTGCGCGAAGGTTCAGTACAAATGACTGGTACATCTTTTGCTACGTCGTGGTGCGTCAGCCGGCGCCATTGCGCTGTTGCCGGGCATGATTTCAGGAAACCCCTGACTCAAACAATTAAAACTCGCGCAGAGGCTGCGGTCTTGTGCGCCAAAGTGGTTCATCCGGATCAGCGTTGCGGTCTGGATGAGCTGCAACTTGGTGCGTCGGTCATCTGTGCGAACTGCTTTGGTGCTTTTTTCAGCCTTCAGGTCTGCCAATCCATGGAAAATCTGCAAAGTGCTGTGGACAGTCTGGTCCATAGCTCCAACACGTTGTTCATCCTTATCGGTGCGGTCATGGTCCTGGCCATGCACGCCGGTTTCGCCTTTCTTGAGGTCGGTACGGTTCGCCAAAAGAATCAGGTCAACGCCTTGTCGAAGATCCTCAGCGACTTCGCCATTTCGACCCTGGCCTACTTCTTTATAGGCTATTGGATTTCCTATGGGGTCAGTTTCATGCAACCGGCGGCGGTGATCACCGCCGACCATGGCTATGGGCTGGTGAAGTTTTTCTTTCTGCTGACCTTTGCCGCGGCGATACCGGCGATCATTTCCGGAGGCATCGCCGAGCGCGCCCGGTTCGTCCCGCAGTTGTGCGCGACGGTGCTGATCGTGGCATTTATCTACCCCTTCTTCGAAGGCGTGGTCTGGAACGGCAACTTCGGTCTGCAAGCCTGGTTGCTCGCACGTTTCGGCGCCAGTTTCCATGACTTCGCCGGCTCCGTAGTGGTTCACGCCATGGGCGGCTGGCTGGCACTCGCGGCGGTGTTGCTGCTGGGGCCGAGGCAAGGTCGTTATCGCGACGGGCGACTGGTGGCATTCGCGCCGTCGAGCATTCCCTTCCTGGCGTTGGGGTCGTGGATCCTGATCGTCGGCTGGTTCGGTTTCAACGTGATGAGCGCCCAGACCCTGCAAGGGGTCAGCGGGCTGGTGGCAGTGAATTCGTTGATGGCCATGGTCGGCGGCACGGTGGCGGCGTTGATCGTCGGGCGCAATGACCCGGGCTTCCTGCATAACGGCCCGTTGGCCGGATTGGTGGCGATCTGCGCCGGCTCGGATCTGATGCACCCGGTGGGCGCATTGGTGACCGGCGCCATCGCCGGGGCCCTGTTTGTCTGGTGCTTTACCGCAGCTCAAGGCAAGTGGCGTATCGACGATGTGCTGGGTGTCTGGCCTTTGCATGGGCTGTGTGGCGTCTGGGGCGGGATCGCTTGCGGCATCTTCGGGGAAACCGCTTTGGGTGGTTTGGGGGGCGTGAGCCTGATCAGTCAGTTGATCGGCACTTCCTTGGGGGTGGTCGTGGCGCTGGCCGGTGGTTTTGCCGTGTATGGCGCGATCAAGGCGGTCTATGGCCTGCGCCTGAGCCAGGAAGAAGAGTATTACGGCGCGGACTTGTCGGTGCACAAGATCGGCGCCGTGAGCCAGGATTGAATCAGCGTTCTTCATCGTCGGTGCCGGGGTAAAAATCGTGCAGCAGGCGATAGCGGTCATGCCGTACCTGGTCGACCCGGTCCTGCACCTGCTGGCCGGGTATACCCAGCATGATCAGCGCGTGGGAGGCGAGCATCAGGCTGGACTCCAGTAACTCGGGTACGACTTCGCTGGCACCGGCCGCCTTCAACTCGGCCAACTGGCTGTCATCCCGGGTGCGCACCAGGATCGGCACGGTCGGGTTGTACCGCCGTGCTTCCTTGAGTATCAACAGGGCGATGTCTGTCTTGTCCACGGCAACCACCAACAGTCTTGCGCGCTCCAGCCCTATCGCGATCAGCAGCTCGCCGCGGCGTGAGTCGCCGTAATGCACACTGCTTTCATTGACCACGGCTTCCTGGACCCGCACCGGGTCGGTGTCCAGCGCAATGTACGGTTGCTGTACATGACGCAGGAAGCGCCCGATGGACTGACCGACGCGGCCGTAGCCACAGATCACTACGTGATTGTGCAAGCCGGCGTTGAGCGCGCTGATTTCTTCGAGCTCGGCTGCTTTGTTGGGTTTGCGGTGCAGACGCATGGCGATGCGGGGAGCGGCGCGCAGCAGTAGAGGCGTTACCAGCATCGAGCAGAACGTGGCGGCCAGCAGCAGGCCGCCGAGGTCGGCGGGCATCAGTTTGTTCTGTTGCATCTGCGCCATCAGGGCAAAGCAGAATTCGCCGCCCTGAGCCAATGCCAGGCCGCTGCGCCAGGCGGTTTCACCATCGCTGCCGCGCCATTTGACCAGCAGCGCAACCACGGTGCCTTTGATCAGCAGCAACCCCAGCGTCAGCCCGAGAATCAGCAGGCCGTGGCTGGCAAACAGGCGCAAGTCGATCAGCATGCCGATACTGACAAAGAACACTCCGAGCAGGATGTCGCGGAATGGACGGATGTCGGCCTCGATCTGATGTCGGTAGTGGCTTTCGCCCAGCAGCATGCCGGCGAGAAAGGCGCCCAGGGCAGGGGAGAGGCCGAGCAAGTGAGTCAGCCAGGCCGTCAGCAGAACGATCACCAGCGCCAACAGCACGAACAGCTCCGCGGACCGGGCCGCGGCGACTTCATGGAATAGTCGTGGCAGAAACCAGCGACTGGCCAGCAGCAGGCCGACGAACAGCACCAGGGTCTTGGCCAGCGTCAACGGCAGCGCCCAATACCAAGCCTGGTCGCTGTTGCCGGAGAACACCGGCACCAGGGTCAGCAGCAATACTGCGATCACGTCCTGGAACAACAGCACGGCGATGGCATTTTGGCCGTGCCGGCTGAATATTTCTCCGAGGCTGCTCAACTCCTTGCTGACAATGGCGGTAGACGACAGCGCCAGGCCAGCACCGAGTAACAGTGCCGGTGTGATCGGCATGCCGAACAGCATCAGCAATGCCCCCAGCAAGATCCCGGACCCCAGCACTTGCAGGCTGCCCAGGCCAAACACCACTTGGCGCAGTGCGAGCATCTTCGACAGGGAAAACTCAAGCCCCAGGGAGAACAGCAGGAACACCACGCCCAATTCAGCCAGATCGGGCAAATCTTCGTTTTCATTCACCCAGTTGAACGCTGTCGGCCCGATCATCAGTCCTACGCACAAATAGCCCAGCACCGGTGGCAAACGCAGGCGCTGGAACAGTGCAATCACCACCAGGGAGGAGGCGAGGATGATCAACAGGTTGGCGAACACAAAAAACTCCGGTGAGGGTTATGGCTACTCAAGCGTAGAGGCAAAAAAGACGCGAGCATCGCGCAAATGACCGGCGACGCAAATGATTTGCGTCAGAATTTTGCTGAAAACTCTTGAAATCACCGTTGCTCGGACGTCGGCTCGACTGCGTTTGATGGCGGGCCTAGAATGAGCGCTTACTCGTTTGGTCTTGTCGTCATGCCTCCTGAATGTCAGCTGTTCGGCACCGTTGGTTGCCATCTTTGTGAAGTCGCCGAAGCCATGCTGATGGAGTTTGTCGAGCGTGGTCTGTTGGTGGAGCTGGTGGATATCGCTGACGATGAAACCTGGTTCGAAGCTTACAGCCTGCGTATTCCGGTGTTGCGACGGGTCGATACCGGCGCTGAGCTGGGCTGGCCGTTCGGTGCCGATGAAGTGGTGGCGTTCCTTCGCGAATCCTGACGCTGCTGGCGATTTCCCACCTGTCGCGATCCTCGTTTGATCCATTGGCGAAAGGTCGGTTATTCGGTTACTGTATGTGCATACAGTTATTTGGATTGCCTGCCATGCTTCTCCCTGTTCGGGTTTGGGCAGCCGATCCCGGACGTCAGAGGGATGAAATGTGGTCAATGTCGAACAATTGAAGAACAGCGTGAACCGGATGTCGGCAGACGTGGTGCGCGAGGCGGTCCTCGAGTTGCGTCTGGATGGCCTGGTCACGGAAGGAAAAACGCCTTTCAACAAACTGCATTTCAATACCTGTTTCGCCGAAATCGAAGCCTTGTTCCAGCGTGCGGGTTATCACCGACAGCTCGATGTCGTGGGCTATCAGGGGTTGTTGTATGCGCTTTATGATCCGGGCCGCTGGGAAGCGGTCGATGTGCTGCGCTGGCTCAAGGAGTTCACCGAAGCGGCCGCTCGAACCCGGTCGATACCGGCCTGAGGAATCTCTGCTAGGTTCGATCCGGCCACTGTTGGATAATGCCGCCCTGCATTGAGGGTTAGAGCTTTTCGTATGTCCACTTCATCTTTTTCTGCTGCGCACAACCAGGCCAGCACGCTCTATCTGCCGCCTGGTCCGTGGCAGACCGTATTCGATTGCCTGTGCGAACACTTCAGCGCCATCGGTCGTGAGCAATGGCTGGACAGAATTGCTCGCGGTCGTGTCCTCGATGGGCAAGGCATGCCGATCGCCCTGGATCTGCCTTACAAGGAAGGTCTGCGGATTCATTATTTTCGTGAAGTGCCGGACGAAAAACCGATCCCTGTGGTGGAGTCGATCCTCTATGCCGACGAGCATCTGGTGGTGGCAGACAAACCGCACTTTCTACCGGTGACGCCGGCAGGGGAGTATGTGGAACAGACATTGTTGCGGCGACTGATCCGGCGACTGGATAACCCGCATCTGGTGCCTTTGCATCGCATCGACCGGCATACGGCAGGGCTGGTGCTGTTCTCAGCCAATCCTCAGAGTCGGTCGGCGTATCAGTCATTGTTTCCTACACGCCAGATCGAAAAGCGCTACGAAGCAATCGCCCGGGCATTGCCTGGATTGACATTCCCGATGGTTCATAAAAGTCGACTCATCGATGGCGAGCCGTTCTTTCGCATGCAGGAAGGTCCGGGCGTCAGCAATACCGAGACGGCTGTCGAGGTCAGGGAAAAAAACGGTGAATTCTGGCGCTATGCGCTTTACCCGGTAACGGGCAAAAAACATCAGTTGCGAGTGCACATGGCGGCCCTGGGGGCTGGCATCTGCAATGACCCGTTCTATCCGCGGGTGATCAAGGACGCAGAAGACGACTATGCCAACCCCTTGAAGCTGCTGGCCCAGGGATTGCGATTTGTCGATCCGGTCACGGGGCAGGACAGAGAGTTCGAAAGCACAATCACCCTGGAGTGGTGATTACAGGCAAACCTGATTTTCTTCAGCCACGAAAAAGCCCGCTTTAAAAGCGGGCTTTTCTGTATCCGGTTATCGCCACAAAGATTACAACTCTTTAACGGTACGGATCTGATCCTTGTTAATGCGAGTGTGTTTGCCATCAAGCTGTTCGAACTCGTAGAAGCCTGACTCTTGATCGTACTTAGGCGCGTCGACGGCCTGGATTTCTCGACCGTCATTCAAGGTGATCACTGAAGGCGATGCACAACCGGCGAGGGTCGCAAGGCCCAGTGCGAGCATGAAAGTGGCGAGGGTCCGTTGGGTCATGGGTGTGTCTCCGAATGGAAAATCTTTTGAATACTGAGCTTGAGACGTATGCAGCGCGCGCAAGTTCCTTCGAGTGTCAGTCTGACACAGTGTGATGCGTGCTTAACAGTTCCGGCGTATTGAGGTTGGCCAGGCGAGGGTCGTTGTCGGGGCACTGCAGGGCTGTAGCGCCCAAAGCGCGCATCAGTCGGCCCGGGCTACGCTCGCCTTCGTTCCAGGCCGTCTCGAAAGCCGCTGAAAGAATGACGGGAATCATGCACAGCAAAGGTTCCCAGTGTTCGCCGTGGCGCAGCATCAACGGTTTGTCCGGATGCTGCGCGGCGGTTTCACGCATGTTCTGGAGCAGCGCGGCATCGATGCGTGGCACATCGCAGGGCAATACCAGCAGGTGCGTGTGGCGGGCGGCCTTCAGGCCTGCGCGAATACCCGCCAACGGCCCCGGAAAGTCGCCTTCATCGTCATGGACCAGTTGATCCGCATAAGGCGCATATTTCTCCAGGTTTCTGTTGCAGGAGATGATCAGATCATCACTCAGCAGACGGGTCTTGCGGTGCAGATGCGCGATCAGTGGCTCGCCGTGCCATTCCAGCAAACCTTTGTCCTGACCGCCCATGCGTTGGCCACGCCCGCCCGCCAGGAGCAAAATGGAGCACGGCGCCAAAGGTGTATCCGAGGTCATTGCACTTCTCCATGGGGGCGGCGAAAAAATGAGGCGCTGTGATATAACACCGGGCTGTTTCTCCTACAACTGGACGAGCCTATGAAAGCCAAGGCTGATGTACCTTTCGCACCGCTCAACATCGCGGTGCTGACTGTCAGCGATACCCGTACCCTGGAAACCGATACCTCAGGCCAGGTCTTCGTCGACCGCTTGAGCGCTGCCGGTCATAACCTGGCGGCCCGTGTATTGCTCAAAGATGATCTCTACAAAATTCGTGCGCAAGTGGCCAACTGGATTGCCGATGAGGTCGTGCAAGTGGTGCTGATCACTGGCGGTACCGGGTTCACCGGTCGTGACAGCACGCCCGAAGCGGTGAGTTGCCTGCTGGATAAGCAGGTCGATGGTTTTGGTGAACTGTTCCGGCAGATATCGGTGGCGGATATCGGTACTTCCACGGTTCAGTCCCGGGCCCTGGCTGGTCTGGCCAATGGCACGCTGGTTTGCTGCTTGCCGGGTTCGACCAATGCTGTGCGTACCGGTTGGGACGGCATTCTCGCCGAACAACTGGATTCCCGGCACCGTCCGTGCAATTTCGTGACCCATCTGAAACAGGCGGCACCCTGTGAATCCCGCGGGTAAGCCAGGCAAGACTGGCAGCCTGATGGCTGTCGAGGTGGCGCTCGCGCGGTTACTGGAAATGGCCGACGCCTCGAGAATTCATGAGCACCAACGCTTGCCGTTGGCGCAGGTTCAGGGGCGTGTACTGGCTGCTGATCTGGTCTCGACACTTGATCTGCCGCCCTGGCCCAACAGTGCCATGGACGGGTATGCCTTGCGCGTCGCCGACTGGACGGGAGAACCGTTGCCGGTCAGCCAGAAGATTTTTGCGGGCCAGGCTCCGGAGCCCTTGAAGCCTTGGACCTGTGCGCGGATCTTCACCGGCGCGCCTGTGCCCGCGGGTGCCGACTGTGTCGAGATGCAGGAGAACGCCGAGGTTCAGGCGGATGA
Source organism: Pseudomonas sp. GW822-FHT02G04 (assembly GCF_058802085.1). Taxonomy (NCBI): domain Bacteria; kingdom Pseudomonadati; phylum Pseudomonadota; class Gammaproteobacteria; order Pseudomonadales; family Pseudomonadaceae; genus Pseudomonas; species Pseudomonas sp. GW822-FHT02G04. Next base: position 64,823 of record NZ_JBXANU010000026.1, on the reverse strand, counting down.
GCGGGTACGTTTCACCGAGACCATGACCCCGGGACAGAACATCCGTCCACAAGGCCAGGAAACCACCGCCGGTGAGTTGATCTTGCCCGCCGGTACACGCCTGGGTCCCATCGAACAGGGGCTGGCGGCATCGTTGGGATGCGCTGAACTGGACGTGGTTCGCAAGGTTCGTGTTGCGGTCTTGTCTACCGGGGATGAGCTGATTGAACCGGGCCAGGCCCTTGGACCGGGACAGATCTACAACAGCAATCGAGTGTTGCTTTGCAGCTGGTTGCAGCGCTTGGGCTGTGAGGTGATCGATGCCGGCATTCTGCCCGATGATTTAGCGACCACTCGTGCCCGTCTCGGCGAGTTGAAGGATGTCGACCTGATTCTCTCCACCGGTGGCGTATCGGTGGGAGAAGCCGACTTTCTGGGCATTGCCTTGCGGGAAGAGGGCGAGTTGACCCTGTGGAAGCTTGCCATCAAGCCAGGCAAGCCGTTGACGTTCGGGCATTTTCGCGGTGTGCCTGTCATTGGTTTGCCCGGCAATCCGGCGTCAACCCTGGTGACTTTTGCTCTGTTGGCGAGGCCCTACCTCTTGCGCCGCCAAGGCGTAAAAGAGATCGAACCCCTGAAGTTTCAGGTGCCGGCAGGGTTTGTGTGGTCAAAGGCTGGTAACCGACGTGAGTACTTGCGCGGACGTCTGGAGAATGGCCGGGCAATCATCTACAAGAATCAGAGTTCCGGCGTACTGCGCAGTGCCGCCTGGGCGGACGGTCTGGTTGAAGTGTTGGAGGACCGTACGCTGATCGAGGGTGATTGTGTGAGCTTCATCCCGTTGAGTGAAGTCCTGGGCTGATGCAGGCCCTGGTTCCGTCACGCAAGCCCGGTTGAAAGCGTTGGGGCTTGCGTGCATGACCGTTCCTTAATTTGCCAGAAGTGTCACGACCTGGTCGAAGCGACTGTTGGAGATCCAGGTCAAAAGCCCCAGGACCACGGCTGTTCCGCCAGCGGAATAGGCGAGCCTGTGCTTGATGGATTTGACGTCGCCACGGACTTCATCCAGGTCTCTGCGGATGTACTTGAGGTGTGTCTCCAGCTCAGTGACGCGAGGTTCCATATCAACTTCTCCGGTGGGCTTTGCGCTGCTTTTGAATTCAGCCTGATGATTGGCGTGATTGTCTGCGAACGGCGCGACCGGAGTTACCGGTAGTCTGAGGTCATGGCTTTGCATGGAGTAATTGGCTCCTTGCGTTAAAACCATTCAGATGGCCGATACTGTTATTGCTTGCGATTTTTGAGGCCCTTAAGGGGGTTCCATTCATTGTTTGCACGTCCCTGTGTAATTTCTGGTGATGACTGATAACCGCTGACACAACGGTGTACCAATTGCCCTGATGGGTCAATTGAGCCGATTCCTCAGGTTTTGTAAGAAAAAATACCGCTCTGTAGGACTCAAGTGTCCTTCCCCTGGAAATAATTGAAATCCTTGCGACTTTTATAAGGGGCTGCGAGGTCAACATCTCCCATACGGATTCGGATAGGGGGGTGATCAAAATGAGTGAGCGCAAGGCGTTGTTGATTCTGCATGGCAAGCAGGCACTCAATGAGCAGGTCCGTTCAGCTGTCGAAGGCAAGCGCCAACAAGGCTGGGAGCTGGCTGTTCGACTGACCTGGGAGGCCGGTGATGCGCAGCGGCTGGTGGCGGAAGCGTTGACGGCGGGCTATACGCAGCTGATTGCCGGCGGCGGTGATGGCACCTTGCGTGATATCGCCGAAGCCATGGCGGCATATTCGACGCAGGCCAGCCTGGTGCTTATGCCCTTGGGCACCGCCAACGACTTTGCACGCGCCGCTGGTGTGCCCCTGGAGCCCGCCCAGGCGCTGGAGCTGTTGGAGGCCGCCCCTCATGCCATTGATCTGGGGGAGGTCGGCGGGCAGGTGTTTCTGAACATGGCCACGGGCGGTTTTGGCAGTCAGGTCACGGCCAATACTTCCGAGGATCTGAAAAAAATTCTTGGCGGCGCGGCTTATCTCTTCACCGGTTTATCGCGCTTCAGTGAGTTGCATGCGGCCTATGGCGAGTTGCAGGGGCCGGATTTTCACTGGGCTGGCGAGCTGTTGGCATTGGGTATCGGCAATGGCCGACAGGCTGGCGGTGGTCATGTGTTGTGCCCGCAGGCGCTGGCTGACGATGGTCTGCTGGATATCAGCATTTTGCCCGCGCCCCAGGAGGTGGTCGGTACCTTGAAAGAGCTGCTGACCGATGGCTTCGGAATCGACAACATGTTTGTGCGAGCCCGCTTGCCGTGGATCGAGATAAAAGTCTCGGAGGGCCTTTATATCAACCTTGATGGTGAGCCTCTGGAGGGCGATAGCCTGCGTTTTTCGGCACGGCCTGCGGCATTGCGGGTGCATTTGCCCGAGGGCTCGCCGCTGCTGAGCGGCTCGAATCCGGCTAATCGTCCAGACTGATGATTTGCTCGCGCACGGCGAACAACACCAGGCCGGCCACATCGTAGATCTGCAAGCGTTTCATGATCTGCGAGCGGTGGGTTTCGACAGTCTTGATGCTCAGGCCCAGGCCATTGGCGATTTCCCGGGTGGATTTTCCGCGAACAATCAACCGCAGGATTTCCAGCTGGCGTGCCGTCAGGTTGTGCGAGTCCTGGGTTGGCGCCTGATTTTTCTGGGTTCGGGTCAGCGCTTGGTTGATGACGGTGTGGGCAATGGCCGGGCTCAGGTAGCGTTCGTTATTGCGCAAGGCATCCAGGGCATGTTCGAGCTCGGTGGCGGTGGTGTCTTTGAGCAGATAGCCATGAGCCCCGGATTCGAGTGCCTGCATGATGAGCGCCGGGTCGGTGTGCATCGACAGGATGAGCACTTTGCACTGCGGACGTACTCGTTTGAGTCGCTGCAAGGCTTCAAGGCCACCGGTTTTCCTCATGGAGATATCCAGCAGGATGATGTCCGGGGACAGTTGCTCGACCATCTCGAGTAACTGCGAGCCGTCACTGGCCTCCCCAATGACCGCATAGCCGGGAATATCCAGCACCAGAGCGCGCACGCCAGCCCTGATAAGCGAGTGGTCGTCCACCAGAAGTAAGTTACAAGTCAACGCATAACCTTATTCGTACTGGCCCGTTCCAGCGCACGGGGCGCCCAAGGGAAGAGTGCTTCGATTTGAGTGCCTTTGCCCGGCTCGCTGGTCACGGTCAGCGTGCCGCCTAATTGATCGATTCGTTCCGACATTCCGGCCATTCCGCGTTGCCCTTCGCGAGCAGGGTCTGCCGCTGGCTCGAACCCCAGGCCATCGTCACTGATTAACAACGTCAGGCCTTGGGGCAGACGTTGCAGGCGGACCAACAGATTCCTGGCTTCGGCATGGCGCAGCATATTGGTAACCGCTTCTTGAGTGATGCGAAAGGCCGCCACCGCCATTTCTTCCGGTATGCCAGTCAAACGTTGATGGCATTCCAGGCTCCAGTTCACGGACGTATTGGCCAGGGTTCTGAGTAAATGCGCACGCAGACTGGCCTCCAGCCCGAGACTGGTCAACTGTCGTGGGTTCAGGATGGCTGATACATCACGAACCTTGGTCAGGGTTTCATCCAGCGTATCGCAGAGTACCGAACATTGACCCTGCAGTTCTTCAGGCAATCGACGTTTGAGCCATTCACTTTGAAGTTTTGCGGCGGTCAGCAATTGGCCAATATCATCATGCAGTTCCCGACTGAGCCGGTGACGTTCGTTTTCCTGAACTTCCAGCAGACGGTCGGCCAATTCTTGAGGCTGAAACTTTATCGATTTGAGCGAGAGGCGATGCCCCACCCAGACGCAGGTCAGCGCCGCACTATTGAGCACCAGCAGACTCACAGGCACTGGCATCGACAAGCTGTAGACCAACAGGCTGCCAAGCGCCGAGCAGGTGCACACGAAAAGCGTGAACCGGCGCGCGCTTTTTCGGGAGGGTGGCCACTGGGCGATTGACTTGAGGCTGGCGTACATAGCGGATGGAGCCAATAGAATGTTCGCTGCGGGCAGACCGGCCATAAGGGCTGACGGGTCTCTGTATGAAAATAGGTTGTATGAGTCGCCTTTAATGACAGCAGTGCAATGCTCGAAATAAAGCCTTTAATGTTATGGGCTTGTTCGCGCCGAGGGTCACTCTGCCATTAATTGACGTCAACGAATGGGCGGCATAATACCACTTAAGATACCGTTGGTCGCGTTCGGTATATAGGTAGGGACCTTCAAGAAATAACGTTTTTGGACGATGGTTCCACAATGGAAAAACTTTTGATTTTTATCTTCGAAAGATATCGAGTGTGCCAGCCGTTTTGTTTTTATTGGCAGGCACTATCTGAAGTCGGGGCTGGGGTAACTATTTGTTTCGAGCTGCCATCGACGGGTATGAAATATTCAATTGCGGCATGCGCACACTCAAGTTACAGGGCGGCATCATTACAATAAAAAATGCGCAACACGGGGTTGGTGAATTTAAGCCTGCCGTTCAGAGAACGAAACGAGCCTGAACTGTTTGGAGTGGCTGGGCGGCTGAAACTGACTTTGTCCCACTTGAAATGCAAACGCTTCGATCAGGGACGTCTGTTCACTGTCATCGAGGCCGAGTTGGCCGGTGGTCTGGTCGATGAGTTCGAGTTGCCAGGCCATTAACGTGAAGCAATCCTTGAGCGCATCCAGGGCCTGATCGTGCAGGTCCATGTGATTCTGGGCGTGGCTCAGCAATCCATGAATGTGCAGTGAGAATTCCGAAACCGTTGCCAGTGCCAAGGCATCGGCCTTGCTTGCCAGCTTGAGAAGGGTGCTGAGCATGCAATCGATGGCGTCCTTGTCATTGCTGATCAACTGCAAATGACTCAGGCATTCCTCGGACTTGGCCAGGAGTGTTTCAGCCTCGACGAGAAACTCCGGAAATCGCTGGGCCCACTCTTTAGGGTTGTTCGCCATGCTTATCTCCACAACGTCATGTCAGATGAGGGAATGTCGTGTGTGTCGACGAGAACCTTACGTGTCCCGGCGCTGCCATGCCTTCGTGAGATCGCGCTCTGGCAGGCTTGGGCACCGACTGGGGAACTCGAGAGGGTGGATGGCCACTGACCTGCGATCGCACACAAAAGCCTGACTCCGTTCATGCAATGAGAATGGCGTCACATTAATGGCTATTGGATATTGCGAATATCAGGTTGGGCCTGATTGTGCCTAGGGGAATCCCTTACACAGGGGAACCTAACGTGCAAACCGAGGTCGCGCCGCAAGGGATGAAGCAGATGGAATCACGGGGTCAGTAAAGCATGATGCTAATGTGACATCAATGCTTGGCATGGCATTTTGTCCAGGGGTCAAGATTCGGCAAAAACTGCCGATAACTCTCTTTAGTGAATTCATCAGAACAAGCCCAGGAGTCATTAATGGCCGGCATTCTCGACACGGTAGACCAACGCACGCAACTGGTGGGTGAGAATCGCCTGGAAATTCTCATGTTCCGGCTGGCCGGACGGCAATTATTCGCGATCAATGTCTTCAAGGTCCAGGAAGTGCTGCAGCTGCCGAAGCTGACCCTGATGCCGCAGCGCCACCCCTTTGTTTGTGGCGTGGTCAACCTGCGTGGCCAGACGCTGCCGGTGATCGACCTGTCCCAGGCCATCGGCATGCGTCCGCTGGTGCCAAGCCCCACCAGTACGATCATCGTCACCGAGTACAACCGCTCGGTGCAGGCATTTCTGGTCGGTGGCGTGGACCGCATCGTCAATATGAACTGGGAAGCCATTCTGCCGCCGCCGACCAGCGCCGGTCGCCAGCATTACCTGACCGCCATCAGCAAGGTCGACGATCAGCTGGTGGAAATCATCGACGTCGAAAAAGTCCTGGCCGAAATCGTGCCGTACAACGCCAAGGTCTCGCGCGACAAACTCGACGATCCGGTTCTGGAGCGCGCCCGTGGCCGTGAAGTGCTGCTGGTGGATGACTCGAATGTGGCCCTGTCGCAATTGCGCGACACCTTGGGTCAGTTGGGCGTGAAGATGCACATCGCCAGCGATGGCTTGAAGGCGCTGAACATGCTCAAGGCCTGGGCTGATACCGGTGTGAACATGACTGACAAACTGTTGATGATCTTCACCGATGCGGAAATGCCGGAGATGGACGGCTATCGCCTGACCACCGAGATTCGCAACGACCCCCGTTTGCGCGGTCTTTATGTGGTCCTGCACACCTCGCTGTCGGGTAGCTTCAACGACTCGATGGTCAAGAAGGTCGGCTGCGACAACTTCCTCTCCAAATTCCAGCCCGACAAACTCGTCGACGTGGTGCGCCAGCGCCTGATGCTCGATGCAGTTCCAGCCTGAAATGGGCATGTAGGAGCCAGCGGTGCGGCGATCCGACTCGCCGCATCGCTGGCTCCTGCGAAAAGTGGGCAAGCCCTCTCAACAGGCCTTTGATTCGGCGATCAAGCTCGTATAGGGTGGTTTTTTTTAGCCACCAGGGAGCTGGCCATGCGTCTGAGCGCGCTTTATCGTTTTCCGTTGAAATCCGGCAAGGGCGAGACCTTGAATCAGGTCAGCCTGGACAAACTGGGGCTGGACGGCGACCGACGCTGGATGCTGGTCGACGAGGCCAGCGGGCGCTTTCTGACCCAGCGCGCGGAGGCGAAAATGAGTCAGCTGTCGGCGTTGTGGAACGCAAGCGGTGGCTTGACCCTCAGTGCCCAAGGCTATTCACCGATCGATATTGCCTTGCCCACCAGCGATGCGGAGCTGCGCGGCGTGACTATCTGGCGCGACACCTTGCGCGTGCCCGATGCCGGTATTGCTGCGGCTGCCTGGGTCAGTGAGTTCATCGGCAAGCCGACGCGTCTGGTGCACGTGCCGCTCGATCGCGCACGGACCACCCAGGCCGGCTACGGCAAGGACGACGATCAGGTGGCTTTTGCCGACGGTTTTCCGTTGTTGTTGATTGGCCAGGCGTCGCTGGAAGACTTGTCGCAACGGGCCGGGCGGCCGCTGGAGATGTTGCGCTTTCGGCCTAATCTGGTGATCGAGGGCAGCGAGGCGTACGCCGAAGATGGCTGGAAGCGCATCCGCATTGGCGATGTCGAGTTCCGCGTGGTCAAGTCCTGCTCACGTTGCATTCTGACCACCATCGACCCGCAGACCGGTGAACGCAGCGACGATCGCGAGCCTCTGGCGACCTTGCAGCAATATCGGGCTCAAGAGGACGGCGCGATGTTCGGGCAGAACCTGGTCAATGACGGTAATGGCCGGCTCGAAGTCGGCATGCCGGTGACGATCCTCGAATAGCAGCCCTCAATAAAAAAATGCCCGTGTCCTTGGACACGGGCATTTTTTGTCGCAGTGAAAACCCTCGGGTTTAGCCGCGGTATTCGCACAGGTAAGCGGTGTCGACGGCCACTTTCAGCTGGAACTTGCTGTTGGCGGGCACGTTGAACTGGCTGCCGGCGGCGAAGGTTTGCCAGTCGCTGCTGTCAGGCAGTTTGACGGTCAGGGCGCCGGACACCACGTGCATGATTTCACGCTGGCTGGTGCCGAATTCGTATTCGCCCGGTGCCATGACGCCGATGGTTGCCGGACCTTCAGCGGTGCCAAAGGCGATCGACTTGACGGTGCCGTCGAAGTACTCGTTGACTTTAAACATGGGCGATTCCTCGAAAAGGGCTAAAAAGGGCCGGCCAGTATGCACAAGGTGTCGATAGGCGTCACCACCTGCACTCAAGGATTAGCCGGGAAAATCAGCGGTAACAGGCGCGCGGTATTGCGCGCATCCTCCAGCGCCCGATGCTGCTGACCGTTGAACTGCAGGCCCGCCAGTTGCAGGGCGCCATTAAGCCCCAGCGGGCGCTCCAGTCGACAGGCCTTGGCGAAGCGTTGCTTGAGATTCATGTGCGGCACCCGGCTCAGGGCGCTGCCGAGTTGCAGGCGCTGCCACTCCTGAAGTAGCTGTTTGCGATCGTAATCACCCCAACTGGCCCAGCCTTCCAGGTTCGAGAGATGCTGGCCGAGCCAGCGTTCGAACGAAACCCAGACGTCGCTGAGAGGCTGGGCAGCATCGACATTGGCCTGGGTAATGTGGGTCAGTTCGCGGCAAAACGGGGTCAACAGGGGCCGACGCAACGGGCGCACGAAGCACTGGAAGTGATCCAGTTCCCGGCCTTTACGGTCCACGAGGGTGGCACCGATTTCGATGATTTCCATTTCTGTTACTGGCCAGCCGCCCTCATCGGTGGTGGCTTCCAGATCAATGACCAGCCAGTGAGGCATTGCAGGTTTCCTGGTATCCGCATCCTGATAGGGCTTGAGCGTAGCCAAACCCGGCGGATCCGCCTAGCGGCTTATTCGACCTCCAACAAAATCTGACGATTTTTTACCTGGTCACCGACCCTGACCTGCAAGCGCTTGAGCACGCCGTCGATACCCGATTTGAGCGGATGCTCCATTTTCATCGCTTCAAGCACCACCAGCAGCTGCCCTTTGCTGACCGGGCTGCCCTCACTGACCAATACGTCGACGATCGCCCCGTCCATCGGCGCCTTGAGCGTGCCGGAGCTGACACTGGCCTGGCCGCTGACCAGCGCCCGGGTCCGGTCGACCAGCAGCAGGCTGCCGGGGCGCGTGAACAACCAGAGTTGCCCGGCTTCGAGGCGGTAGGCATGGCGTTGGCGGATGCCGTCGATTTGCAGGGTGGCCCAGCGTCCGTCGCACTGGATGACCTTCAGTTCGAGGGTTCGGGCGCCGACCTGCACGCGGTAGGTTTCGCCAGGTTCAGCGTGCAGTTCGACCGGCCAGGCCTGATCCTCCAGGCCGATCCGATAGTGCAGAGGCACGCTGGCGTTGTTGCGCCAACCAGCCAGCGGGGCACGGTGAGCCTGCGCGCAAGCCTGATAAAACAGCGCCGCGGCGATGGCCAGTTCTTCGGCGCTGGGTACAGGGGGGTGCAGGCAGGGGTGGTCGGCGAAGTTCGTCAGGATGAACCCGGTGCTGAACTCGCCACTGATGAACTGCGGGTGTTCCAGCAGACTGACGAGCAAGCGCTGATTGCTCTGCACGCCCAGCAGCACGCTGTCCTGCACTGCCCGCAGCAGTTTGCGCCGGGCTTCTTCACGGGTGGCACCGTGGGCGATGAGCTTGCCCAGCAGCGGGTCATAGAACGGGCTGACAGACTGGCCTTCGATCAGGCCATGGTCGATCCGTACACTGCCCTGGATCGCTGGCTCCCAAGCCACAATTCGCCCGGTTTGCGGCAGAAATCCCTGGGCCGGATCTTCGGCATACAGGCGCACCTCCATGGCATGCCCGTTGAGCTGCACTTGTTCCTGTCGTAGCGGCAGCGGTTGCCCTTCGGCGATGTGTAATTGCCAGGCCACCAGATCGAGGCCGGTGATCAGTTCAGTCACCGGGTGTTCCACTTGCAACCGGGTGTTCATTTCCAGGAAGTAAAACCGGCCGTGAGCATCCAGCAGGAATTCCACTGTGCCAGCCCCCACGTAATTCACCGCGCGACCCGCCTTGAGCGCCGCCTCGCCCATGGCCTGGCGCAACTCGGCGGTCATCACCGGGCAGGGCGCTTCTTCGATGATTTTCTGGTGGCGACGCTGGATCGAACAGTCGCGCTCGCCGAGGTAGATCAGGTTGCCGTGCTGGTCGCCGAACACCTGAACTTCGACATGACGCGGATCGATCAAGGCTTGTTCGAGGATTAATTCATCACTGCCAAACCCGTGCAGGGCTTCGGAACGTGCGGTGCGGATCTGTTCCAGCAATTCGGCGGCGCTGTGTACCAGGCGCATGCCGCGACCGCCACCGCCGGCACTGGCCTTGATCATCAGCGGGTAGCCAATGCGTTCGGCTTCGCGGCGCAGGGTGGCGTCGTCCTGTTCGCTGCCCTGATAGCCTTTGATGCAAGGCACGCCGGCGTTGATCATGGCGAGTTTCGACAGCCGTTTACTGCCCATCAGCTCTATGGCTTCGGGGCTGGGACCGATGAAGATGATGCCGGCCTGTTGGCAAGCGAGGGCGAAACCCGGGTTTTCCGAGAGGAAGCCGTAACCGGGATGGATCGCATCGGCACCGGTGCGCCGGGCGGCATCAATGACGGCCGGGATGTTCAGATAAGACTGCTGCACCGGGGCCGGGCCGATGTTCACGGCTTCGTCGGCCATCTGCACATGCAGCGCATCGGCGTCGGCGTCGCTGAATACGGCGACGGTGCGGTAGCCCAGGTTTTGTGCGGTGCGCTGGACGCGGCAGGCGATTTCACCGCGGTTGGCGATCAGGATTTTTTTGAGGGCGGGCATGGAGTATTCCCTTGGTTTTTGCGGCGAATGTAAGGGCCTCATCGCGGGCTTGCCGCGAAGCTCTTAAACGGCCCACCCCGGTTTACGCTTTTGCACAAAAGCCAGGGTCCCCTCGACCCCTTCAGCCCCGGTCACCGCTTCGCTGAACCACTCGGCCGCCTGATCCAGCAGATCATCCGAGGGCTGTCCGGCACTCGCCAGCAACAGTTTTTTGGTCGCCGCATTCGCCCCCGGCGCACAACACAGCACATGGGCCAGCACCTCATCGAGGCGTTCGGCCAAGGCCTGCGGGTCATGCTCGACAAAATGCACCAGCCCCATGCGCCGCGCCTGGGTGCCATCGAAGCGTGCGGCGGTCAGGGCCAGTCGGCGGGCTTGGGTCAGGCCGATGCGCTGCACCACGTACGGCGCGATCTGCGCCGGCAACAGGCCGAGGCTGGTTTCCGGCAGGCCGAATTGCGCCTGATGATCGGCCATCGCGATGTCGCTGACGCAGGCCAGGCCGAAGCCGCCGCCGAGCACCGCACCTTGCAGCACCGTAATCACCACTTGCGGCGCGTGTTGCACTTCTTGCAGTAGCGCACCGAACACACGGTTCAAATCGCGGTAGGCGGTCTGGCCTTGAGCGCGGGCGTTGGCCAAGTCCTTGATGTCGGCGCCGGCACAAAAATGCCCGCCGGCACCGCTGATCACCAGCGCGCGAATCTGCCGGTCATCGCGCACCGCCGCCAGCACCGCGCGCAGTTCGGTGACCATCTGCAAGCTCATGGCATTACGGCTGTCCGGGCGATTGAGGGTGATGTGCAGCACGCCGTTATGCCGTTCGAGCAACAGGGTCTGACAATCGGGAAGGGTGTTCATTTGTTTTTCCCCGGCAGGGTGCCCATGAGTTTGCAGATGATCCCCAGCATGATTTCGTCGGCACCGCCGCCGATCGATACCAGCCGCACATCGCGGTAAGCCCGGGCCACCGGGTTGTCCCACATGAAGCCCATGCCGCCCCAGTATTGCAGGCAACTGTCACTGACTTCCCGACCGAGTCGCCCGGCCTTGAGTTTGGCCATGGATGCCAGACGGGTGACGTCCTGGCCTTTGATGTATTGCTCGGTGGCCTGGTAGACCAGCGCCCGCAGGCATTCGATTTCGGTTTGCAGTTCGGCCAGGCGAAAGTGGATGACCTGGTTGTCGATCAGCGCGTTGCCGAAGGTTTTGCGCTCCTTGCAGTACTCGATGGTGCTGTCGACGCAGTACTCCAGGCCTTTGATCATGTTCGCCGCGCCGAACAGCCGTTCTTCCTGGAACTGCAGCATCTGCATCATGAACCCTGCGCCTTCGTGGTCGATGCGGTTGCGTTGCGGCACGCGCACGTTGTCGAAAAACACCTGGGCAGTTTCCGAGCTGCGCATGCCGAGCTTGTCCAGGTGCGAGCTGAGGCTGATCCCGGGGCTGTTCATCGGCACCATGATCAGCGACTTGTTGATGTGCGGTTTGTCGTCCGAGGTGTTGGCCAGCAGGCAGATGAAATCCGCGCTCGGCGAGTTGGTGATCCACATCTTGCTGCCGTTGATCACGTAGTCGTCGCCGTCCTTGCGGGCCGTGGTTTTCAGCCCGGCGACGTCTGAGCCGGCGCCGACTTCGGAAACACCAATGCAGCCGACCTGCTCGCCGGTGATCGCCGGCCGCAGGAATTCTTCGCGCAGTTCATCGGAGCCGAAACGCGCCAGGGCCGGGGTGCACATGTCGGTCTGCACGCCGATGGACATCGGAATGCCGCCGCAATGAATGGTACCGAACTCTTCGGCCGCCACGATCGAATAACTGTAATCGAGGCCCATGCCGCCGAATTTTTCCGGTTTGGAAATCCCCAGCAATCCGAGCTCGCCGGCCTTGCGGAAGATCTCATGGATCGGAAACCGCCCGGCCTTTTCCCACTCATCGACGTGAGGATTGATTTCATGATCGACGAATTGGCGGACGGTGCGGCGCAGTGCTTCGTGTTCCTGGGTGAAGATCATTTTTATTGTTCTCCTGTCGAACCCGATCGTTCCCACGCTCTGCGTGGTAACGCCTCTATGGACGCTCCGCGTCCGCTTTTGGGACGCGGAGCGTCCCGGGCTGCATTCCCACGCAGAGCGTGGGAATGATCAATCAAAAACGTGCGACACCAAAGCTGTTGGGTTGCAGCGCCCGAGCCTCGGCCTCATGGCAGATGTCCAGCAAGTATCCAAGCAACGTGCGGGTATCCCGTGGATCGATCAGCCCGTCATCCCACAGGTTGGCGCTGCCATACAGCGCGGTGGACTGGCTGTCGAGCTTCTGCGCGGTGACTTGTTCCAGCATGTCGAGCATTTTCGGGTCGGGCACCAATCCGTCCTTGAGTTGTTTGGCTTCGGTGACGATCCGCAGCACTTTGCCGGCCTGGGCGCCGCCCATCACCGCGGTGCGGCTGTTGGGCCAGGCGAAGATGAAGCGCGGGTCGAGACCGCGGCCGCACATCGCGTAATTGCCGGCACCGTAGGAACCGCCGACGACGATTGTCAGTTTAGGCACTCGGGCATTAGCCACCGCCTGAATCATTTTTGCGCCGTGCTTGATCACGCCTTGCTGTTCCGACTCGGTACCGACCATGAAACCGGTGGTGTTGTGGAAAAACAGCAGCGGCGTCTGGCTCTGGTCGCAGAGTTGAATGAACTGCGCGGCCTTGCTCGCGCCCTTGGGCGTGATCGGGCCGTTGTTGCCGATGAAACCGCAGGCTCGACCCTGGATTTGCAAATGCCCGCAAACCGTCTGCTGATCGAACTCGCTTTTGAATTCGAGGAAGTTCGAAGCGTCGGCAATCCGCGCGATGATTTCACGCACGTCGTAAGGTTTTTTCGGGTCATCCGGGATCAGCCCCAGCAGTTCGTCGATGGGGTAGAGCGGTTCTTCCCACCGACATTCCGGCAACCACGGCAATTGATCGTTCCACGGCAACAGACTGACAATCTCGCGCACCTGGCGCACGCCATCGGCATCGTTCTCGGCCAGGTATTCGGCGGTGCCGGCGGTTTGCGCGTGCATCTCGGCGCCGCCCAGTTCTTCGTCGGTGGCGACTTCACCGGTCGCTGCCTTGAGCAACGGCGGCCCGGCGAGAAACAGCTTGGCCTTGCCGCGCACCACCACCACGTAATCCGACAACCCCGGCTGATAAGCGCCGCCCGCCGTAGCCGAGCCATGGACCACGGTGATCTGCGGCAAGCCCATGGCCGACATCCGCGCCTGATTGGCAAAGCTGCGCGCGCCCTCGACGAAAATCTCTGCGGCGTAATTGAGGTTGGCGCCACCGCTCTCGGCGAGGGTGATCACCGGCAGTTTGTTTTCCATGGCGATCTGTTGCAGGCGCAGGGACTTTTTCAGGCCGCTGGGGGAAATGGTGCCGCCCTTGATTGCGCTGTTGTTCGCCACCACCAACACCCGCACACCGGACACGTAACCGATCCCGGCGATCAAACCGCCGCCGGCCGCGCTGCCGTCCTTGTCGTCGTGCAGCTTGTAGCCGGCCAGGCTCGCCAATTCGAGGAACGGCGCGCCGGGGTCGAGCAGAAGGTTCAGCCGCTCCCGGGGCAGCAATTGCCCGCGCTTGTCGAACCTCGGTTTGGCTTCAGCGGCTTTGTTCAGCAAGTTCTGTTCGAGCTGGCGGACCTGCTCGATGCCGGCCAGCATGGCCGCACGGTTGCGGGCGAACGGTGCGCTGAACGGATCGACTTGGGACTGGATGACCGGCATGGGTTATTCCTTGTCCTTCGGTTCGTCTGGTTTGGAGGCGTCCGGCCTGAGTACTTCAGGTAAATAGGCGCGGTGAAAGCCGTTGTACGAGTGACTGTTCTGCGCCTTGTGCATTGGCCAGGCCCGCCCGCCGAGGCTGGCGGCACCGTCGATGCGCAACGTGCTGCCGCTGACAAACGCCGCTGCCGGGCTGAGCAGGAAAACAATCGCCGCGCTGATTTCCGATTCGGTGCCGATGCGCTTGAGCGGCACGTGTTCGCACAGGGTCGGAATCACCGCGCGGAACGCGCCTTCGTAGGTGTCCATGCCGCTGGAGGCGACCCAGCCCGGGGCGACAGCGTTGACCCGCACGCCGGCGTAGCCCCATTCGAACGCGGCGGTCTTGGTAAAGTTGTCCATGCCCGAGCGCGCCGCGCCCGAATGGCCCATGCCGGGCATGCCGCCCCACATGTCGGCGAGCATGTTGACGATGGCGCCGCCGTGCTTGCTCATCGACTGATTGAACACTTCCCGGGCCATCAGAAAACCACCCACCAGGTTGGTGCGCAGGATGGTTTCGAAACCTTTCTGATTGATCGACGCCAGCGGCGACGGGTACTGCCCGCCGGCATTGTTGACCAGCCCATGAATCGGCCCGTGTTCGCGGATCAGCTCGCTGACCAGTTGCGTGACGGCGTCTTCGTTGCGGATATCGCAGACCTGCCAACTGGCTTTGCCGCCGTCTTCAGTGATTTCGGCGCTGACCTTTTTCAGTTTCTCGGCATTGCGCCCCACCAGCAGCACCTGCGCGCCGAGGGCGGCGAGTTCATGGGCGGTGCAACGACCGATGCCGCTACCGCCACCGGTGACGATGATGGTTTGGCCGGCGAACAGGTCGGGTTTGAAAATCGAGTCGTAAGCCATGGCGACAGTCCTCTAGTTGAACTGATCGGCGATGCGCTGGGGCACCGGAATCTGGATTTCCAACAGTTGTTGGGCGAACGCCTTGCCTTGCGGATCGATCCGCAGGCTGGCCACGCCACCGCCGCCGAGTGCGTTTTCCAGAAGAAAATTAAAGCTCTGAGTGCCGGGTAAATACCAGCGTTCGACGCGTCCGTGGATCGGGTCGAGGACATGGCTCATCCAGTCGACCATCACCTCGGGTGTCAGTGCTTCGGCGATCCACGGCAGGTAGTCGGGGTGGCGGGCCATGACGCCGATGTTGCTGTGGTTACCCTTGTCGCCGGAGCGCGCCACGGCGAGTTTGATCAAGGCCACGCTGGCGTCGGCGCGTTCTGTGGTTTTCGGCGGGTCGAACGGCAGCGGCAGGTTAGCCGGGTTGAGCGCATCGAGGGCGGGAAGGGCACACGGATGGCGCTCACCGGTAAGGTCGATTTCCAGGGGGCAGGCGGTTTTGTCGATCAGGAACGAAAACAGCCGGATTAACGGATACACCGTCGGCCGCCCGCCGACGATACCGGTCAGCCCAGGCGCCATACCGGTGGCAGCCTGGGCGATTTCCCGGGAGAACAGAATCAAGGCCTGTTTGCCCGGATGGCGCACGGCGAGTTTGATCACCACTTCGCGGCTGTCCTGGCGCTGGCCGTGGGGGCCGTAAGTAGCCTCGCTGCCCAGCAGTTCGATGTTCACTTCGCTGTAGGGCGCCCAGCCACGCTGACTGAACATTTCCGAGGTCTTGTTGATGATCGCCTGGCTGACCCTTCGGGCCTTGGCCACGGCATCAATCCCGGCGATCAGGCAACTGGCGGTGCAGCGGAAACCGTCCGGGTACGTGGCGCTGACCTTGTACTGAGCAGTCGGCGGCAAGCCTTTCGCGCCATGCACCTGAACCGCGTTTTTGCCTTGTTGCACGAGTTTGACCTGGCTGAAATCGCACACCACATCGGGCAGCAAATAGGCCTGCGGGTCGCCGATCTCATAGAGCATCTGCTCGCCAACGGTCAGTGGTGTGACCAGACCGCCGGAACCGTCGGGTTTGCTGACAATGAACTGGCTGTCGGCACCGACTTCGACGATCGGAAAACCGATGTGTTCGTAGTCGGGCACGTCGTGCCAATCGGTGAAGTTACCGCCGGTGCACTGGGCGCCACATTCGATGAGATGCCCGGCCAATGCGGCCTGGGCGAGTTTGTCGTAGTCGTGCCACGACCAGCCGAACTCATGCACCAGCGCGGCGCTGACCACGGCGCTGTCGACCACGCGCCCGGTAATCACAATGTCGGCGCCCAGGCGCAGGGCTTCGACGATACCCGGTGCGCCGAGGTAGGCGTTGGTCGACACGCACATTGGTGGCAGGGGCGCGCCACTGAACATCTCGTGGATACCCAGGCTGCTCAGGTGTTTGAACTGCGGTTGCAGGTCGTCACCCGACAGCACGGCGATTTTCAGCGCCACCCCGGCCTTGTCGCAGACCGCTTGCAGGGCAGCAGCGCAGGCCTGTGGATTAACCCCGCCGGCGTTGCTGATCACCCGGATCTGTTGTTTCGCGAGCTGCTCGAGGAGGGGGCTGAGGACTTCGATGAAGTCGCTGGCGTAGCCGGTGGCGGGATCTTTCATCCGCGCCCCGGCCATGATCGACATTGTTATTTCGGCCAGATAATCGAACACCAAGTAGTCCAGTCGCCCGCCCTCCACCAGTTGCGCGGCGGCGGTCGAGGTGTCGCCCCAGAATGCACTGGCACAACCGATGCGAATTGTTTTAGGCACAGTCAACTCCATAGTCACCTGCGACAGAAGTACTTCGAGACTACCAAGCAAGCGCTTGGTTTGTAAATGCCTTGATTATCTTCTTCCCGAGCGCTTGCTTGGTCGCCCCCGCCAGCTTAAATTGCCCGCGCAACCCTGCTGTTTCAGCGGGCAGCGGCGCATTTGATTGATCGACTGTAGGAGAGAACGGGTGGACGAGCAAAAAGCCCTGAGGGTAATGCGCGAATTGGTCGACAGCGGCCAATTGACCGATCCCGACAGCGCCCGCGGCAAACTGCTGCAGGTGGCCGCTCACCTGTTTCGCAACAAAGGTTATGAACGCACCACCGTGCGCGATCTGGCCGGTGCGGTGGGCATTCAGTCAGGCAGCATTTTTCATCACTTCAAAAGCAAGGACGAGATCCTGCGGGCAGTGATGGAGGAGACCATTCGCTACAACACCGCGTTGATGCGCGCGGCGCTGGCCGAGGCCGGCAGCGTGCGCGAGCGGGTGCTGGCGCTGATTCGCTGCGAATTGCAGTCGATCATGGGCGGCAGTGGCGAGGCCATGGCGGTGCTGGTGTATGAGTGGCGTTCGCTGTCTGAGGAAGGCCAGGCGCAGGTTCTGGCGCTGCGCGATATTTATGAAGCCATCTGGCTGCAGGTGCTGGGAGAAGCCAAGGATGCCGGTTTTATCCGTGGCGATGTGTTCATCACCCGCCGCTTCCTGACGGGCGCGCTATCCTGGACCACCACCTGGTTTCGCGCCGATGGCAGCATGAGCCTCGATCAATTGGCCGATGAAGCGCTGATTCTGGTGCTTGAAGAACGGTAATGAGCCGTCTATCTCGGTAAGAAACTGGCTAAGTTGACGAAACCGCCTAGTTTGTATTCATTGATGAGTATTTTTTTGGGGAGTGTGCTGTTTTGATGTCTTCGTCAATTCGAATGGCGTCGCAGCTTTTGCTGGCGGCGCTTGCGGTGTGCTGGGTGTTGCCATCCCAGGCCGCGCAACAGGTGCGGGTTGGTGCCGCCCATTTTCCACCCTATACCGTGCGCCCGGAGTCCGGTGCCGACACCGGTCTGTTGCCACAACTGGTGGAAGCGCTGAATCAGCTGCAAACCGATTATCAGTTTGTGCTGGTACCCACCTCGATTCCTCGACGTTTCAATGACTTCAAGGAAGGTCGGGTCGATATGGCGATTTTCGAGAACCCGGAGTGGGGCTGGAAGGACATTCCGCATACCGACGTCGACATGGGCCTGGAAGATGCAGAAATCTTTGTCGCGCAGAAGCAACCCGGTCGCGATGAGAACTACTTCAAGGATCTGGCGAGCAAGCGCCTGGCGCTGTACAGCGGCTATCACTACGAGTTTGCCAATTTCAATGCCGACCCCAAATTTTTGGCCGACACCTACAACGCCACGCTGACCTATTCCCACGACAGCAACCTGCTGATGGTACTGCGCGGGCGAGCGGACATTGCCCTGGTGACACGCTCCTATCTGAGCGATTACCTGCTGCGCAACGAGAAAGTCGGCGAGCAGTTGCTGGTGTCGCAACGCATCGATCAGGTCTATCACCATTACGCGCTGATTCGCCCGCAGGCGCCGATTACTGGCGAAGCATTCGGCAAGTTGCTGCAAGGCCTGCGAAACAACGGCCAGATGCTGAAGATTTTTGATCCCTACAAAATTGCCCTGGTGCCAGTGGGCAAGCACTGACAGATAGAGTTTCCGGGGGCAGGGGGGGGCGGACGACCATTCATCTGGTATTTATGTTCTGCTGTTCGAATGGTCGAATTGACAGTAGACGCTTCGCCTAACGTGGTCTTAGCTCCTTTCCTGTGTCCGACCCCATGGAGGGGTTGGCGCTCATTCAGAAAGGATTTCTGTCATGACAACCCCCTCGTTGGTTTCTCTCTCCTGTGTGCCCGCTCCTGTGGTACCACAAGCCGTCAACGATGTACTCGTTCTGAAAAAACCTGATGATTCGGCCGGTGTCACGGTCGAGGTGGCGCGTTGGCCATTCATGGTGGTTAATCAAAAGACAACGCTGCATGTCTGCGGGCAACAAGCCGACGGCTCGCCAGTGATGCTGCGAGTGGCTGACGCCGAGCCCGTCACGCAACAAGAGTTCCAGGAGGGCTGGCGTCGCAATATTGCCTGGGCGTCTTTGCAAAATCTGAAAGACGGGAGCCATCTCGCGTTTGTTTTTCAGGCGGCGCTGGATGGAGGCAGTTGTGCTGGCCCGGTGCTGTTCCCGACATTGTGTCTTGAGGTTCAGGCGCCTTTTGACGATACAACGACCTTCTCTGCAACAGACGGTACCAATAACTGGAATGGTTGGATGAGGGGCGACGCTGCGACTGATCCACGGGATCTCACCATCACCAAAGATGGAGATATCTACGTATTATTCGACAACACCTACACCAACAACTCTGCCGGCACGGTGTTGAAAAAGACCTTTCAGGGGCTGGAAGTGGGTCGGTCCTACGAGTTCGGGTTGACCGTGCGCAGGTGGAATGACAAATATTCCGTTCCGGTGCTGTCACTCAACAGCGGAGCGCAAGTCATTGCCCCCGCGACTGAAATTTCGTCAATGGCCTGGGCTCCGCTCAAAGGCACTTTTACTGCGAGTGCATCACAGATGGAGTTGCAGATCGTTAACCATGTCGCCACCGGAAACGGCAATGACTATGCCTTCCGCGAAATCTGGGTCAGGTCGATCTAGCACCTGCGTAACGTCAATGGCCTGGAACTGATCCAGGCTGTGCATGCCACCGCGAACGCTGATTAAGCGTTCGCGGTGTTTTTCGTTAAATTTCCATGTATGGCTCACGTCACTTCAGTTAACTGTCGACGATTATCGTGAGCCCGACCCATGTCCAATCTGAATGACCTGACCGCCCTGGCCTTGCCGTCAGGCAACCGTCTTGTAGCCGATGAAACCGCAAGTCGCCTGAGCCTCAGCCTGGAAGGTCAGCCGCTGATCGAACTGCGGCTGACCCGCGAGCCCGAGTTGCATCTGCGGTTGGAGGAGCGTTTCGGCCGTCCTGACGGTCAAGCATTCTGGGCGGCCTGTTATTGGCTGTTTGCCCGTGATGCGCAGTGTCAGCGTCTGACCTGGCACCTCGATGAAGCGCCTACCGAAGCCTTGCTCAGCGGGTTGCTGACCTCCACCGACGTCAACGGTCAGTATCGCTGTGAACGCACGCTGTTCTGGCAATTGCCTCAGCCTTGGCTGGGTGAGTCGTTGACCGGCAGTTATCCACAACAGATGGTCATCAGTGACGGCAAGCGCCATCCCCTGCGTGCAGTGAAACCCCGTGGTGAGGTCTATCGACGCTTTGATGCACGGCTCGGTGCGTGGGTTTCCCTGCGCACGGTAGAAATCGAGCATGACCTGGCGCGTTTCAACCGCTGGCAGAACAGCCCACGGGTCGCGAGTTTCTGGCAGGAGGAGGGCAGTCTCGAGAAGCATCGGGAGTACCTGAGCAAGCTTGAAGCTGACCCGCACACCTTGACGCTGATCGGTTGCTTCGATGATCAGCCGTTTGCCTACTTTGAAGCCTACTGGGCCAAGGAAGATCGTATTGCGCCGTTCTATGACGCCGGCGATTACGACCGTGGCATTCACATGCTGGTGGGTGAAGAAGATCACCGTGGCCCGCACAAGGTGGCGAGCTGGTTATCGGCGCTGGTGCACTACTTGTTTCTCGATGATCCGCGCACTCAGCGGGTGGTCGCCGAACCTCGCGCCGACAATGCGAAGATGATCGGGCATATGCACAATCAGTGTTTTCACTGCGAAAAAGAGTTCGACTTCCCGCACAAACGCGCGGCGCTGATGATGTTGGGGCGTGAGCGGTTTTTTGATCGGTGCAAGTTGGCCTGAAAAAAGATCGCAGCAACAGGCTTTACGCCATCCCAAGCAGGAGCTGCCAAAGGCTGCGATCTTTTTTATCGACAAGACGCCGTCTCAACGACGGACGAAGGTATCCGCACGATTGCCCGACACTTTGCGGCAATGCACCAGTGCATCACGAATCATGAAGTTCACCAGGGTGGGCGAGACGCCAAGTTCCTTGGCGATGTCTTTTTGCGGTACGCCGTGCAGGCGGTACATCTCGAAGGCGTAACGGGTACGGCTGGGCAGCTCCGTCAGCGCATCGGCAATGTTTTCCAG
This sequence comes from Pseudomonas sp. GW822-FHT02G04, assembly GCF_058802085.1. Classification (NCBI taxonomy): domain Bacteria; kingdom Pseudomonadati; phylum Pseudomonadota; class Gammaproteobacteria; order Pseudomonadales; family Pseudomonadaceae; genus Pseudomonas; species Pseudomonas sp. GW822-FHT02G04. Next base: position 43,869 of record NZ_JBXANU010000026.1, on the reverse strand, counting down.
GGTCGAGAAATTCATATGCGAGGTTTCCGGCGAAGCGCCCTGGATCACCACGTTCAGGCCTTCCTCTTCCGGGCCCGAATACTTCTGCTCCAGCGCCTGCTTGCGGTAGTGATCGATCGCCAGGTTGCGCACGATCTGGAACAGATAACTGAGCTGCGCCTTGATGGATGACGTGATCTGCGGCGCCGATTGCAACCGGAAGAACGCATCCTGCACCACGTCTTCGGCACGGGATCGGCAGCCGGTAATGCGGGCGGCAATCTTGACCAGAATCATTCGGTTGTCGACGAAGGCCTGAAGTAGCGGTGAATCGCACCTGCTTGTGGATACTTGTTCCGTCATTGGAAATCACCTTGCTGCAAATAGGGTTGTGGGACGACAGGGAGATCGGAGCCGTCCTACATATCGAGCGACAAATTATTCTGAATGATAATGATTGTCAATTGAGAAAGAGAATTAATGCTCCACGAAGGTGCGCGGTGAGAACGGCGACACGCTGATCCATCTGCAGACCGCAAGCCCGCCGGCGCTCAAGCCCGGCGACTAATTATTTCAAGACCTCATCCGTTCTCATTGGTGACTGGTTGCGGGCGCAAGCCCCGGCCAGAACAGCATTCCCAATGCCTTGCGCGGTCGGCGAAGACCGCGTCCTGCATGCCCGTGAACGGGCGTGACGTACGAAAACCGATTCCACTTGCAAGCCGAATTCAGGCAGGAAACCTCATGACCGACGCGTTCGAACTCCCCAGCACACTGGTCCAAGCCCTCCAGCGCCGCGCGGCCCTGACGCCGGACCGGGTGGCCTTGCGTTTTCTCGCCGAAACCCAGGATCAGGCTGTGGTGCTCAGTTATCGTGAGCTGGACCAGCGGGCGCGAACCATTGCCGGCGCGTTGCAGGCCCAGGCGTCGTTCGGTGATCGCGCGGTGCTGCTGTTTCCCAGCGGCCCGGATTACGTCGCGGCGTTCTTTGGTTGCCTGTACGCCGGGGTGATTGCGGTGCCGGCCTATCCGCCGGAATCGACCCGTCGTCATCATCAGGAACGCCTGCTGTCGATCATCAGCGATGCCGAGCCGCGCCTGCTGTTGACCAGCGCCGACCTGCGCGACGCCTTGTTGCAAATCAACGAGGCGCCGCCGCTGTTGTGTGTCGACACCCTCGACAACGCCCTGGCTGAACGCTGGGTTGCGCCGGACCTGCAAGGCGAGCACATCGCTTTCCTGCAATACACCTCCGGCTCCACCGCGTTGCCTAAAGGTGTGCAAGTCAGCCACGGCAACCTGGTGGCCAACGAACTATTGATTCGTCACGGCTTTGGCATCGACCTCAACCCTGACGACGTGATCGTCAGCTGGTTGCCGCTTTACCACGACATGGGCCTGATCGGCGGCCTGCTGCAGCCGATTTTCAGCGGCGTGCCGTGCGTGTTGATGTCGCCGGCGTACTTCCTCGGCCGCCCGTTGCGCTGGCTGGAAGCAATCAGCGAATACGGCGGCACCATCAGCGGCGGGCCAGACTTCGCCTATCGACTGTGCAGCGAACGCGTCAGCGAATCGGCTCTGGAACGCCTCGACCTGAGCGGCTGGCGCGTGGCGTATTCCGGTTCCGAACCGATTCGCCTCGACACCCTGGAACGCTTCGCCGAGAAGTTCGCGGCCTGTGGCTTTACGCCAGACAGCTTCATGGCCTCTTACGGCCTCGCAGAAGCCACGCTGTTCGTTGCCGGCAGCCCGCGCGGTCAGGGTATTCCGGCGTTGCGCGTGGACGATCAGGCCTTGGCGCAAAACCGCGCCGAACCGGGCGATGGTAGTCCGATCATGAGTTGCGGTATCAGCCAGCCGGATCATGCGGTGCTGATTGTCGATTCGGTATCGCTTGAAGAACTCGCCGACAACGCCGTCGGTGAAGTCTGGGCCGCCGGGCCGAGCATCGCCCATGGCTACTGGCGCAACCCTGAAGCCACGGCCAAGACCTTCGTCCAGCACGCGGGCCGCACCTGGCTGCGCACCGGCGACCTGGGCTTTTTGCGTGACGGTGAACTGTTCATCACCGGGCGCCTGAAAGACATGCTGATCGTTCGTGGTCATAACCTCTATCCGCAGGACATCGAGCAGACCATCGAGCGCGAAGTGGAGGTGGTGCGCAAAGGTCGCGTGGCCGCGTTCGCGGTCAACCTCGAGGGGCAGGAAGGCATCGGCATTGCCGCGGAAATCAGCCGCAGCGTGCAGAAAATCCTGCCACCGGAGGCGCTGATCAAAGCCATCCGCCAAGCGGTGGCCGAGGCGTATCAGGAAGCGCCGAGCGTGGTGGTATTGCTCAATCCGGGGGCGCTGCCCAAGACCTCCAGCGGCAAGTTGCAACGCTCGGCCTGCCGCAATCGCCTGGCCGATGGCAGCCTCGACAGCTATGCGGTTTTCCCGTCGGCAGCGAACGAAAGTGAAGGCAGTACCGAGTCGGGTTCCGAACTGCAAATCCTGATCGGCCAGATCTGGTGCGAGCAGTTGCAGGTCAAGCAAGTCAACGCCGATGACCATTTCTTCCTGCTCGGCGGCAACTCCATCGCCGCCACTCAAGTGGTTGCACGCCTGCGTGAAACGTTGGGTCTGGAGCTGAATCTGCGTCTGTTGTTCGAAGCGCCAACCCTCGGCGCATTCGCCGCCGCAGTCGCCCGGCAACAACAGGATGGCGGCCTCGCCCAAGGCGCAATCACTCAGCTGTCGCGCAGTGAAGCCATGCCGCAATCCCTGGCGCAAAACCGTTTGTGGATCACCTGGCAACTCGACCCGCAGAGCAGCGCCTACAACATTCCCGGCGCCTTGCGTCTGCGCGGCGAACTGGACGAAGACGCCTTGCGCGCCAGTTTCCAGCAACTGATCGAACGTCACGAATCCCTGCGCACACGGTTTTTCGAGCGCGACGGTGTGGCCCTGCAACGGGTCGATGCTGCCGCTGAATTCAATCTTCAAGTGATCGACATCAGCGACATGCCGGCCGCTGAGCGTGAAGCCCGCGCGCAACAAATCCGCGAGGACGAAGCCCACACCCGGTTCGATCTGGAGAACGGCCCGCTGCTGTGGGTGACCCTGGTGCGCCTCGACGATGAGGATCATCAACTACTGGTGACGATGCACCACATCATCGCTGACGGCTGGTCGCTGAACGTGTTGATTGACGAATTCTCGCGCCTGTATGCGGCAGCCTCTCAAGGCCAGACCGCCAGCCTTCCAGCCTTGCCGACGCAATACGCCGACTACGGCAGTTGGCAGCGCCAGTGGCTGGCGCAAGGGGAGGGCGAACGGCAACTCGCTTACTGGAAAGAGCAGTTGGGCTTTGATCATCCGACCCTGAGCCTGGCCACCGACCACCCACGTTCGGTGCAACACACGCACTGCGCCGAACGTCACACGCTGCGTTTGGATGCGAGCCTGAGCAACGCCATTCGCCAGACCGCCCAGGCCCATGAGTCGACGCCGTTCATGCTGTTGCTCGCGGCGTTCCAGAGCCTGCTGCATCGTTACAGCGGCCAGCGCGACATCCGCATCGGCGTGCCGAATGCCAACCGTCCACGCCTGGAAACCCAAGGGTTGATCGGCTTCTTCATCAACACCCAGGTGCTGCGTGCCGAAGTGGATTCGCGACAGCCATTCGTGGCGTTGCTGGCGCAAACCCGTCAAGCCGCCTTGGGTGCGCAAGCGCATCAGGACCTGCCGTTCGAACAACTGCTCGAAGCTTTCCCGCAGGCCCGCGAACAAGGCTTGTTCCAGGTGATGTTCAACCATCAGCAACGGGATCTCAGCGCCCTGCGTCGTCTGCCGGGGCTGCTCGCCGAAGAGCTGCCGTGGCACAGCCGCGAAGCCAAGTTCGACCTGCAACTGCACAGCGAAGAAGACCGCAACGGACGCTTGAGCCTGTCGTTCGACTATGCCAGCGAACTGTTTGACGCGCCGACCATCGAGCGTCTGGCCGAGCATTTCAGCAATTTGCTGCGAGCCATCTGCGAACGTCCGCAACAAGCGATCGGTGACCTGCAACTACTGACTACCGCCGAACACACTCAGCAAAATGACTGGAGCGTTGCCCCCTGCAACCCGGCGCAACAATGGCTGCCGGAACTGCTCAACGAACAAGTGCGCCAGACCCCGGAGCGCACCGCGTTGCTGTGGGACGGCGGCAGCCTGGACTTCGCCGAACTGCATACTCAGGCCAACCGCTTGGCGCATTACCTGCGCGACAAAGGCGTCGGCCCGGACGTGTGCGTGGCGATCGCCGCCGAACGTTCGCCGCAGTTGCTGATCGGTTTGCTGGCGATCATCAAGGCCGGCGGCGCTTATGTGCCGCTGGACCCGGATTACCCGGCCGAGCGCCTGGCCTACATGCTCCGCGACAGTGGCGTCGAGTTGTTGCTGACCCAAACCGAATTGCTCGACCGCTTGCCGGCCACCGATGGCGTCTGCGTGATTGCCATGGACGCCCTGCACCTGGAGAACTGGCCAAGCCATGCGCCGGGTCTGCACCTGCACGGCGACAACCTGGCCTACGTGATTTACACCTCCGGTTCCACCGGCCAGCCCAAGGGTGTCGGCAACACGCACGCGGCGCTCGCTGAACGTCTGCAATGGATGCAGAACACCTATCGCCTGAACGACACCGACGTGCTGATGCAAAAAGCTCCGATCAGTTTCGACGTGTCGGTGTGGGAGTGTTTCTGGCCGTTGATCACCGGGTGCCGCTTGCTGATCGCCGGTCCCGGCGAACACCGCGATCCGCACCGCATCGCACAACTGGTTCAGCAGTATGGCGTGACCACGCTGCACTTTGTGCCGCCGCTGCTTTCGCTGTTCATCGATGAACCGCTGACCGCCAAATGCACCAGCCTGCGCCGAGTGTTCTCCGGCGGCGAAGCCTTGCCCGCCGAACTGCGCAACCGCGTGCTGACGCAACTGCCAACGGTGCAACTGCACAACCGTTATGGCCCGACCGAAACAGCGATCAACGTCACCCATTGGCATTGCACAACCGCCGATGGCGAGCGCTCGCCGATTGGCCGGCCATTGGGCAACGTGCTGTGCCGGGTGCTCGACAGTGACCTCAACCCGGTTCCGACCGGCGTGCCGGGTGAACTGTGCATCAGCGGTATCGGTTTGGCCCGAGGTTATCTGGGTCGTGCGGGGCTGACCGCCGAACGTTTCGTGGTCGATCCACTGGGCGAGCAGGGCGCGCGTCTGTACCGCACCGGCGACCGTGCGCGCTGGACCACCGATGGCGTGATCGAATACCTCGGTCGCCTCGATCAACAGGTCAAACTGCGTGGTTTTCGTGTCGAGCCGCAAGAGATCGAAGCGCGGCTGTTGGCACAGTCCGGCGTCGCCCAAGCGGTGGTGCTGGTGCGCGAAACGTCGGCCGGCGGGCAGTTGATCGGTTACTACACCGCCACTGATTCCACTGAAGATGTCGACGCTCAAAGCCTGCGCCTGAAAGCCGCGCTGGCCGCCGAGTTGCCGGAATACATGGTCCCGGCGCAACTCATGCGTCTGGACAAAATGCCCCTGAGCCCGAGCGGCAAACTCGACCGTCGTGCCTTGCCGGAACCGCAGTGGCAAGTTCGCGAACACGTCGAACCGGTCACTGCCCTTGAGCAGCAAATCGCCGGAATCTGGCGTGAAGTGCTGGGCCAGACGCAGATCGGTCTGCGCGACGATTTCTTCGCCCTCGGCGGTCATTCTTTGCTGGCCACGCAAATCATCTCCCGCACCCGTCAGGCCTGCGACGTCGAGTTACCGTTGCGGGCGCTGTTTGAGGCCAGTGAGCTGGGCGCGTTTGCCGAACAGGTTCGCTTGATCCAGGTCAGCGGCAAAACCAACCAGCAGCCACCGATCGAGAAGGTCGACCGCCGCCAACCGGTGCCGTTGTCCTATTCCCAGCAACGCATGTGGTTCTTGTGGCAGATGGAACCGGACAGCCCGGCCTACAACGTCGGCGGTATGGCGCGGTTGCGCGGTGTGCTGGATGTCGGGCGTTTCGAAGCGGCGCTGCACGCGTTGATCATGCGTCATGAAACCCTGCGCACGACGTTCCCGAGCGTCGACGGCGTGGCCCGGCAGCAGGTGCATCCGGACACCGGCCTGCGCATGGACTGGAAGGATTTCTCCGCGCTGGCGGTCGATACCCGTGAGCAGCGTGTCCAGCAACTGGCCGACAGCGAGGCGCATAAACCTTTTGATCTGGAAACCGGACCGTTGCTGCGCGCCTGCCTGGTCAAGACCGCCGAGCACGAACATTACCTGGTGCTGACTCTGCACCACATCGTCACCGAAGGCTGGGCGATGGACATCTTCGCCCGGGAACTCAGCGCGCTCTATGAAGCGTTCGTCGATGACCGCGAATCACCGCTGCAACCATTGCCGGTGCAGTACCTGGATTACAGCGTGTGGCAGCGTCAGTGGCTGGAATCCGGCGAACGTCAGCGTCAGCTCGATTACTGGACCGCGCAACTGGGCCGCGAACATCCGCTGCTGGAATTGCCGGCCGATCGTCCGCGTCCGCCGGTGCAAAGTCATCAGGGCGAACTGTTCCGCTTCGACCTCAGCGATGACCTCGCCGCACGGGTTCGTGCCTTCAACGCAGACAACGGTCTGACCCTGTTCATGACCATGACCGCGGCCCTGGCCGTGCTGCTTTACCGCTACAGCGGCCAGACCGACCTGCGCATCGGTGCGCCGGTGGCCAACCGCATTCGCCCGGAAAGCGAAGGCCTGATCGGCGCGTTCCTCAACACCCAAGTGCTGCGTTGCCAGCTCGACGGGCAGATGTCCGTGGGCGAGTTGTTCGAGCAGGTTCGCCACACCGTGATCGAAGGCCAGTCCCATCAGGACCTGCCATTCGATCATCTGGTGGAAGCGTTGCAGCCACCGCGCAGCGCCGCTTACAACCCGCTGTTCCAGGTGATGTGCAACGTGCAGCGCTGGGAATTCCAGCAGAGCCGCACCCTGGCGGGGATGACCGTCGAGTACCTGGCCAACGATGCGCGAGCGACCAAGTTCGACCTCAACCTGGAAGTCACCGACCTCGACCATCGCCTCGGTTGCTGCCTGACTTACAGCACCGATCTGTTCGATGAGCCGCGCATTGCGCGCATGGCCGGGCACTGGCGCAATCTGCTGGAAGCGCTGCTGGCCGATCCGCAACAGTGCTTGAGTGAACTGCCGTTACTCGACGCCAGCGAACAGCAAAACCTGCTCGACAGCCTCGGCATCGAGCCGGGTGAACATCGCCTCGATCAATGCATTCATCAGCTGTTCGCCGAACAGGCATTGGTGCGCAAGGATGCGCCGGCCCTGACGTTCGCCGGGCAAACCCTGAGCTACGCCGAGCTCGACAGCCGCGCCAATCGTCTGGCCTGGATGCTCCGTGAGCGCGGTGTCGGGCCGCAGGTGCGGGTCGGCCTGGCGTTGGAGCGTTCGCTGGAGATGGTCATCGGCTTGTTGGCGATCCTCAAGGCGGGCGGCGCCTATGTGCCGCTGGACCCGGAATACCCGCTGGATCGCCTGCACTACATGATCGAAGACAGTGGCATCGGTTTGTTGCTCAGCGATGCGGCGATGTTCGCGGCGCTTGGTGAATTGCCGGCCAGCGTCGGCCGCTGGTGCCTGGAAGACGACGCCGCGGACCTGGTCAATTACCCGGCCAGCGAACTGCCGTTTATCAGCCTGCCGCAGCATCAGGCGTACCTGATTTACACCTCGGGCTCCACCGGCAAACCGAAAGGCGTGGTGGTGTCCCACGGTGAAATCGCCATGCATTGCCGCGCGGTGATCGAGCGTTTCGGCATGCGCCCCGATGACTGCGAGCTGCACTTTTATTCAATCAACTTCGATGCCGCGACCGAGCGTCTGCTGGTGCCGTTATTGAGCGGTGCGCAGGTGGTCCTTCGCGCTCAAGGCCAGTGGGATGCGCAAGAAATCTGCGGGCTGATTCGTCGCCATAACATCAACATCCTTGGCTTCACCCCAAGCTATGGCAGCCAGTTGGCGCAATGGCTGGCGACCCAGGGCGAAACCCTGCCGGTGCGCATGTGCATCACCGGTGGCGAAGCCCTGACTGGCGAACACTTGCAGCGGATTCGCGCGGCGTTCAAGCCGAGCCTGTTTTTCAACGCGTACGGCCCGACCGAAACCGTGGTCATGCCGCTCGCCAGCCTGGCGCCCGAGCAATTGGAAGAAGGGTTGGGCAGCGTGCCGATCGGCAGCGTAATTGGCGCTCGGGTGGCCTACATTCTCGACGCCGATCTGGCGTTGGTGCCACAAGGTGCGACCGGGGAGTTGTATGTTGGCGGTGCCGGTCTGGCGCAGGGTTATCACCAACGTCCGGGGATGACCGCCGAACGGTTTGTCGCCGATCCTTTTGCCGCGAACGGCGGACGTTTGTACCGCACCGGCGACCTTGTCCGGCAGCGCGCCGATGGTCTGGTCGAGTACCTCGGCCGCATCGACCATCAGGTGAAGATCCGTGGTTTCCGCATCGAACTGGGCGAAATCGAAACCCGTCTGCTGGAACATGAGTCGATCCGTGAAGCGGTCGTACTGGCACTCGATGCAGCGAGCGGCAAGCAACTGGTGGGTTATCTGGTCACTGACGTGGCTGAGCAGGACGAAGCGCAACAGACCGCACTGCGCGAAGCCCTCAAGGCTCACTTGAAGGCTCAGCTGCCGGACTACATGGTGCCCACGCACCTGATCCTGCTGGCGAGCATGCCATTGACCGCCAACGGCAAACTCGACCGCCGCGCACTGCCGGCACCGGACCCGGAGTTGAATCGTCAGCAATACGTGGCGCCGAGCAACGAACTTGAGCTGACCCTGGCCGGCATCTGGTGCGAAGTGCTCAACGTGCAGCAGGTTGGCCTCAACGACAACTTCTTCGAGTTGGGCGGCGATTCAATTCTGTCGATTCAGGTGGTCAGCCGTGCGCGGCAGCAGGGTATTCACTTCAGCCCGCGCGACCTGTTCCAGCACCAGACCGTGCAGACGTTGGCTGCGGTGGCGACCCGCACCGAGCAAGTCACCGCCGAGCAAGGTTTGCTCACGGGTGAATCGCGTTTGACGCCGATTCAGCACTGGTTCTTCGATACTGAAATCCCGCAGCGTCAGCACTGGAACCAGGCGTTGCTGCTGGAACCGACCGTCGCGCTGGAGCCGCATCGCCTGGAGCAAGCGCTGCTGGCGGTGATCGAGCAGCACGACGCCTTGCGTTTGCGTTTCACCGAGGTCGCCGGTCATTGGCAGGCCGAGCATCAGGCAGTTCCCGACGCCGCCGTGCTGTGGCAAGTGCAAGTGCCGACCCTGGACACATGCGCGGCGCTGTTCGCCGAAGCCCAGCGCAGCCTCGACCTTGTGCAAGGGCCGCTGCTGCGGGCGCTGCTGGTCGATGATCCCGAGGGGCAACAACGGTTGTTCATTGCCATTCACCACTTGGTGGTGGACGGGGTGTCGTGGCGGGTGCTGCTGGACGATCTGCAAACGGTTTATCGTCAACTGGACGCAGAGCAGTCAGTAAAACTGCCGGCGAAAACCAGTGCCTTCAGGGACTGGGCCGCACGGTTGCAGGCTTACGCCGGCAGCGAATCCCTGCGGGAAGAATTGCTCTGGTGGCAGGCGCAACTGGCCGGCCCAAGCGCTGAGTTGCCGTGTGATCGGCCTCAGGGCGGGCAGCAGAATCGTCACGCGCAAACCGTCAGCGTGCGCCTCGACAGCGAGCGCACCCGGCAACTGTTGCAACAGGCACCGGCGGCCTATCGCACCCAGGTCAACGATTTGCTGCTGACCGCATTGGCCCGTGTGTTGTGCCGCTGGAGTGGTCATGAATCGGCGCTGATTCAACTCGAAGGTCACGGCCGCGAAACCCTGTTCGACGAGATCGACCTGACCCGCACCGTCGGCTGGTTCACCAGCGCGTATCCGCTGCGCCTCACTCCGGTGAGTGAGCAGGGTGCGTCGATCAAGGCGATCAAGGAGCAACTGCGCGCGGTGCCGCATAAAGGCCTGGGGTATGGCGTGCTGCGTTACCTGGCCGATGGCCTGTGTCGGCAGACCATGGCCGCGCTGCCGGTGGCGCCGATCACCTTCAATTACCTTGGCCAGTTCGACCAGAGCTTCGGCTGCGATGCGCTATTCCGTCCGCTCGATGAGCCAGTCGGCGCTGCCCATGATCCGCATGCGCCGCTGCCCAATGAGCTGAGCGTCGACAGTCAGGTGTACGGCGGTGAACTGGTGCTGCGCTGGACTTTCAGCGCCGAACGCCACGACCGGCAAACCATCACCGAGCTGGCAGAGGCGTATCTGGGTGAATTGCACAGCCTGATCCAGCACTGCCTGAGCGACAACGCGGGCGGCCTGACGCCGTCGGACTTCCCGCTGGCCAAACTGACTCAGCCGCAACTCGACGCACTGCCAGTCCCGGCGGCGATGATCGAAGACGTCTACCCGCTGACCCCGATGCAGGAAGGCATGCTGCTGCACACTTTGCTCGAACCGGGCACCGGCCTCTATTACATGCAGGACCGCTACCGCATCAACAGCGAACTCGACCCCGAGCGCTTCGCCCACGCCTGGCAAGCGGTGATCGCCCGTCACGAAGCCCTGCGCGCGTCGTTCTGCTGGAACGTCGGCGAAGACATGCTGCAAGTGATCCATAAACCGGGCAGCACGCCGATCGAGTATCTGGACTGGAGCGCGGTTGCCGAAGCCGAGCAAGAGCCGAAGCTGCAGGCGCTGCTGAAAAACGAGCGCGAGGCCGGGTTCGATCTGCTCAATCAGGCGCCGTTCCACCTGCGCTTGATCCGCGTGGGCGCGGCGCGCTACTGGTTCATGATGAGCAACCACCACATCCTCATCGATGCCTGGTGCCGTTCGCTGCTGATGAACGACTTCTTCGAAATCTACACTGCCCTCGGCGAAGGTCGGCAAGCGCAACTGGCTGTGCCGCCGCGTTATCGCGATTACATCGGCTGGTTGCAACGTCAGAGCCTGGCTGAAGCGCGGCAGTGGTGGCGGCGGAACCTGCAAGGTTTCGAGCGCACCACGCCGATTCCGAGCGACCGGCCGTTCCTGCGTGAGCATGCCGGCGACAGCGGCGGCATGATCGTCGGCGACCGCTACACAAGGCTCGATGCCCGGGATGGCGCGCAACTGCGCGAACTGGCCCAGGCCCATCAGCTGACCATCAACACTTTCGCCCAAGCGGCGTGGGCGCTGGTACTGCGCCGCTTGAGCGGTGATCGCGACGTGCTGTTCGGGGTCACGGTGGCCGGGCGTCCGGTGGACATGCCAGAGATGCAACGCACCGTCGGGCTGTTCATCAACAGCATTGCCCTGCGGGTGAAAATGCCCGAGGACGATCAGCGCTGCAGCGTTCGTCAGTGGCTCAGCGGTTTGCTCGACAGCAACATGCAACTGCGCGAATACGAGTACCTGCCGCTGGTGAGCATTCAGGAAAACAGCGAGCTGCCGAAAGGCCAGCCGCTGTTTGACAGCCTGTTCGTGTTCGAAAACGCTCCGGTGGAAGTCTCGGTGCTGGACCGTGCGCAGAGCCTCAACGCCACTTCGGATTCGGGCCGCACCCACACTAACTTCCCGTTGACCGCGGTCTGCTATCCGGGGGATGACCTGGGTTTGCACCTGTCTTACGACCAGCGTTACTTCGACGAATCTACCGTCGAGCGCATGCTCGGTGAGTTCAAACGCCTGTTGCTGGCGCTGGTCGAAGGCTTCCATGGCGACATGGCTGATCTGCCGCTGTTGGGCGCAGAGGAACAGGACTTCCTGATCCATGGCTGCAACCAGAGCGAACACGACTATCCGCTGGAGCAGAGCTATGTCTCATTGTTCGAAGCGCAGGTTGCCCGGCATCCGCAGCGGATTGCCGCCAGTTGTCTCGATCAGCAACACAGCTACGTTGAGCTGAACCAGCGCAGCAATCGTCTCGGCCATGCCTTGATCGCTGCAGGCGTCGGCCTCGATCAACCGGTGGCGCTGCTCGCCGAACGTAACCTCGACCTGTTGGGCATGATCATCGGCAGCTTCAAGGCCGGTGCCGGTTACCTGCCGCTGGACCCTGGCCTGCCAAGTCAGCGTCTGAGCCGGATCATCGACCTGAGCCGCACGCCGTTGCTGGTCTGCACTCAGGCGTGCCGTGAACAAGCCGTCGCGCTGCTGGAGGAATTCGGCTGTGCCAACCGGCCTCGATTGCTGGTCTGGGAAGACGTGCAGGCGAGCGACGTTTCGGTGGCCAATCCGGGTATCTACAGTGGCCCGGACAACCTCGCCTACGTGATCTACACCTCGGGCTCCACCGGCCTGCCGAAGGGCGTGATGGTCGAGCAGCGCGGCATGCTCAATAACCAGTTGAGCAAGGTGCCGTACCTGAAACTGAGCGACGCTGACGTGATCGCCCAAACTGCCTCGCAAAGCTTCGATATTTCGGTCTGGCAATTCCTCGCGGCGCCGTTGTTCGGTGCTCGGGTGGACATCGTGCCGAACAGCATCGCCCACGATCCGCAAGGCTTGCTGGCTCACGTCCAGAGTCAGGGCATTAGCGTGTTGGAAAGCGTGCCGTCGCTGATTCAGGGCATGCTCGCCCAGGACCGCATGAGCCTCGACGGCCTGCGCTGGATGCTGCCGACCGGTGAAGCGATGCCGCCGGAACTGGCGCATCAATGGTTGCTGCGTTACCCGCAGATGGGTCTGGTGAACGCTTATGGCCCGGCGGAATGCTCGGACGATGTGGCGTTCTTCCGGGTCGACCTGGTTTCGACGCAAGGCAGTTATCTGCCGATCGGTACGCCGACTGACAACAACCGTTTGTACCTGCTCGATGGTGCGCTGGAACTGGTGCCGTTGGGGGCGGTGGGTGAGTTGTGCGTGGCCGGCACCGGGGTCGGTCGCGGCTATGTGAGCGATCCGTTGCGCACGGCGCAGGTGTTTGTGCCGAACCCGTTCGGTGCGCCGGGGGATCGTTTGTATCGCACGGGTGACCTGGCCCGTCGGCGCAGTGACGGCGTGCTGGAATACGTCGGACGTATCGACCATCAGGTGAAGATTCGCGGTTACCGCATCGAACTGGGTGAAATCGAGGCGCGTCTGCATGAGCAGCCGGAAGTCCGCGACGCGGCGGTCGGGGTGCAGGAGGGCGTCAACGGCAAGCATTTGGTCGGCTATCTGGTGGCAGCGGATTCGGCGCTCAATCCGAACGAACGACTGGAGCGGATCAAGCAGCGCTTGCGCGCCGAACTGCCGGAATACATGGTGCCGCTGCACTGGTTGTGGCTCGACAAAATGCCGCTCAATGCCAACGGAAAACTCGATCGCAAGGCCTTGCCGGCACTGGAAATCGGCCAGTTGCAAAGCCAGGACTATCAAGCACCGGGCAATGAGCTGGAGCAAACTCTGGCGGATATCTGGGCCGAGGTGTTGAAGGTCGAGAAGGTTGGCGTGCGTGACAACTTCTTCGAGCTGGGTGGGCATTCGCTGCTGGCCACGCAGATTGCCTCGCGGGTGCAGAAAGCCCTGCAACGCAACGTACCGCTGCGGGCGATGTTCGAGTGCAGCACGGTGGCGGAGTTGGCCGAGTACATCGACGGGTTGGCGGCGAGCGACATGACCGAGGAGAAGGTGGATCGGTTGAATGACCTGATGGCGGAGCTGGAGGGGCTTTGATTCTCTAGTGCCTGTGCAGGCCCCACAAAGGTTCGGGTTGACTGAGGGGGCCCACGCGGCTCAGGCTTCCCGTGGTTTTTTAATGGATCCTATGTCACCAGGGAGACAATCGATGCCCTTCGTAGCGGTTGATGGACAAGCGCTTCACTACCTAGATCAAGGCACAGGTCCTGCGGTATTGCTGGCCGGGAGCTACCTGTGGGACCAGGCCATGTGGGCACCGCAGATTGCGGCGCTGTCGCAGCACTATCGGGTCATTGCCCTGGACCTCTGGGGCCATGGCGAATCCGGGCGGATGCCCGAGGGCATGACGTCGCTGGATGACGTGGCGCGTCAGGCACTGGCATTGCTCGATCATCTGGACATCGATCGCGTCACGCTGGTCGGTCTTTCGGTCGGTGGCATGTGGGGCGTTCGCCTGGCACTGTCGGCGCCGCAGCGGCTCAACGGGCTGGTGCTGATGGATACTTACGTTGGTGTCGAACCGGAACCGACTCGTCAGTATTACTTCTCGCTGTTCAAACAGATCGAAGACAGCGGTGAGATCTCGCCGCAACTGCTCGACATTATTGTGCCGATCTTCTTCCGTCCGGGCATCGATCCGCAGTCGGCTTTGTATCAGGATTTCCGCGCCAGGCTGGCTGCATTGCCAGTCAACCGGCTGCGTGAAAGCATCGTGCCGATGGGGCGGATCACATTTAGTCGTGATGATTTGTTGCCGGGCCTGGCTCAGCTGAACCCTGAAACCACACTGTTGATGTGCGGCGACCAGGACAAGCCGAGGCCGCCGTCGGAAACCAGAGAAATGGCCGAGTTGATCGGTTGCCCGTATGTGCTGGTGCCGGAGGCGGGGCATATTTCCAGTCTGGAGAACCCCGAGTTTGTCACCGAGGTGCTGCTGCAGTTTCTGGCTGAGAGGGCTTAGTCGATCTTTCTGACGCCTTCGCGGGCAAGCCTCGCTCCTACAGATCCACGCTGATTTTGAAATTGCACGAACCCTGTAGGAGCGAGGCTTGCCCGCGAAGGGGCCGGCCGGGATTACTTGGGCCCGAGAATCTTCAGCAACTTGTCCGGCGACGGCGCGCCTTGCTGTTGTTGCAACTGGCCCTTGTCGTCCATGTAGAAAATCGCCGGGGTGGCGGCCAACTCCAGGTCTTCCATCAACTTCATGTTCGCCGCCAGTTTCGCCTGAACTGCCGGTGGCACGTCTTTCAAGGCCTTGAGCGAACTGCCCTTGCCGGATTTCTCGTGTTCTTCCAGGGCTTTCTGCGGGTCCTTGGCGGCCAGCAGCGCGGCGGATTTGCCGGGGCTGTCTTCGCGAATGATGCCGACCATGATGTGCCGCAGCTGCACCTTGCCGGCCTGGACCCACGGCCGTGCCTGTTCCCAGAACATGTTGCAGTACGGGCAATTCGGGTCGCTGAACAGGTAGACGACCCGCGGTGCGTCCTTGTTGCCGTCACCGATCCAGCTGCTCGCTTCCATCTTGCCCCAGACTTCCTTGGCCATCGGCGCGTAAACCAGTTTCTGCAACGGCGCGCTGCTCAGGTCATTGCCGTCGGCGTCGTACAGATTGCCGAGCAGCACATGTTTGCCGTCCGGGGTCAGGTACAGCGTCATGCCGCGGTTCTGGTACTGCGCCGCGTAACCGCGCAGGCCATCGGGCGCGTCGAAGGTGCCGACGATTTTGGCGCCCTTGGCTTCGATCTTCTTGATCGCTTCAGGCAGTTCTTCGGCCTGTACCGACGGCAGGTGCAGCAGGGCAGCACCCAGGGTCAGTGTCAGCAGGTGGCGGAGGCGGAGCATGGCAATTTCCTTGAAGGCGTGGCCGGGGTGGCCGGGTTCGGGGTGTCAAAGTGTTCCAGGGCGCGGGCCAGGCTGGCTTCCGACATCTCACCCAGGTGACTGCCCAACAGATACCCGTCGGGGCTATAGAACAGCGTAGTCGGCAATGCCATGGAACCCACGGCCTGGCTCAATCGACCGCTGCCATCGAACAGCACGTTGGTCAGGCTCAGGCCCTGGGTTTCGAGGAAGGTGGCGACGCTCTGCATGCTTTCGCTCTGGTTGACGAACAGGAAGGTCAGGTCCGGGCGCTGTTGCTGGGCGTTTTCCAGCACCGGCATTTCCCGGCGGCAGGGCGGGCACCAGGTGGCCCAGAGGTTGATGACCAACGGGCCGCCCTGGTAGTCGCTGAGTTGTATGGTCTGGCCAGCGGCATTGCGCAGGGTGATCTGCGGCAAGCGCGTGCCTTGTTCGTAAATACTCAGCGAGAACGTCGCCAGCAGCCAGAATGCCAAACCGCAGCCTACGCCGAAGCCCAGCGGCCGACGCATGCCCGGGCGACGCCAGCCTCGGTACAACGCAGCCAGCAAGAGCACCACCACCCCCGGCCAGGCGAGGAAACCGCCGTCGCGCAGGTCGATGATCTGCCACGGATCGTTGCGATACTGCGCCCAGTAGGCAATCACGAAGCCGACCCGGGCCGCCAGCATGCCCAGCAGGAACAGGCTGAACAGCACCGATTCCGGGTTCTCGCCGCCACGCTTGGCCACCCGCCAGCCGACAAAGGTCGCCAGCGCCAGGGCACTGATCAGCAGCAAGTGATTAAGCGCGATGGCAAAGGTACCGAGGGTAAAGGTCAGCATTAACGAGCGTCTCGGGTGGTGGTCCAGCGTTGCAGGAAAGTGCCGGCATCGACCTCACCGGTGATGCGCTGGCTGCGACGCTCTTCGCCGTCGGTGCCAATCCACAACAGGCTTGGAGGCCCCGGCACTTTATAACGGCCGAGCAGTTCGCGGCTGGCGGCATTGTCGGCGGTGACGTCCAGCCGTAGCAAGCGCACATCGCTGAGTGCATCCAGCACCTGTGGTTTGCCGAAGACCTGTTTTTCCATGACTTTGCACGACACACACCAATCGGCGTAGTAGTCCAGCAGCACCCATTGGCCCTGAGCCTTGGCCGCATCGAGTTCGCGTTGCAGGGCGGCGGGCTCCTTGATCGTAGTGAATACATCATGAGCGCTCGGCGCGACAACGCCGGTACGGCCGGCGCTGTACACCTGCAACGGCTGATACGGATCGTCACTGCCCCCCGCCGCGCCGATCACCAACAGGCTGCCCCACAGACCCAACAGCAGCGAACTGGCACCGAACAAGTGGGCAATTCGGCCAAAACCTTGCGATTGCTTCCAGGCGCTGTAGGCGGCGATCAGCAGCAACGCACCGCATAAGCCGAGCCACAGCGATTCATCCAGCACCGGGCGCAGCATCAGCAACGCGGTGGCGAGGAACAGGAAACCGAACACGCCCTTGAGCAGGTTCATCCACGCGCCGGGTTTGGGCAGGAAGCGATTGCCAACGGTCACCAGCAACAACAGCGGCACACCGATGCCGATGCCCATGGCGAATAGAATCAACCCGCCGTGCAGCGCATTGCCGCTTTGCGCGATATAGAGCAGGGCGCCCGCCAGCGGGGCGGTCATGCACGGACCCACCAATAGACCGGACAAGGCGCCCAGCACACCGGCGCCGATCAGGTTGCCACCGCGCTGGTTGCGCGAAACATGTTCCAGCCGATCTCGTACCGCCACCGGCAATTGCAGTTCGAAAAAACCGAACATCGGTAAGGCCAACAGCACGAACACCGCCGCAAAGCTGCCCAACAACCATGGATTCTGCAGCAGCGCTTGAAGGTTCGCCCCGAGCGATGCAGCCAGAACGCCCATCGCCGCATACACCAGTGCCATGCTGATCACATAACTGCCGGCCAGGGCAAAACCGCGTTTGGGCGTGGCGCCACTGCCAACGATCAACCCTGCCAGAATCGGCAGCATCGGCAACGAGCAAGGGGTGAAGGCCAGTAACAGGCCCAGGCCAAAGAACACCAGCAAGCTCCAGCCCAGCGCCCGTTGTTGCAGGTCACTGGCCAGGGCTTGATCCGGTGCTTCGTTGACCACTGCAGTGGCAACGTTGCCGCCCAGGTCCACGACCTGAGTCTGCGGCGGATAACACAAGCCGGCATCGGCACAACCCTGGAAACCTACCTTGATCTGACCGGTGGCACCGGCCGGAATCTTTAGCTCCAGACCTTGACGATAAACCGGTTGTTCTCCGAAGAACTCGTCACTGTGTACTTCGCCTTCGGGTAATACAGGATGCTGCTCCCCAAGCAAGCCATCGAATTTCAGACGCTTCTGATAGAGGTAATAACCGTCGGTAATCTGCCAATAGAGCTGTGTTTCACCTGAATCAAGGCGTTCGGAGGTGAAGACGAATGCCTTTTCCACCGGCAGAAATTCAGGTTTGGATTCGAACGGATTGGTCCCTGCCTGGGCTACACCCGAGATCAAGAGGACGAAAAATAGAAACAGTCGACGCATGGGTAAGCCTTATCCCTGTGCAAGTGAGGGGCACAATGGGTGACGGCGATTAACCGATGATTAACCACCGCCGGGCTGTCTACGAAGTCGCTCATTGACAGTAATCAGCTTCAATCCTCAATTGCGCAACAGCCCTGGCCAGGACTCGTTGTTCACCGAATGTGGTCCAGACTCCAGACGGTTTTTCGGGATGTTGTATATCAGGTATTGATTGTCACTCAGAAAAATATAGTAATAATTGTCGGCAAACGTGCGATCTTTCTGCACCCCGGTGATAATTCGGTCTTTGTAGGCGGCCAGGCCTGGCCAAGTGGTCTCTGTGATGGCTTCGAGTCTAATCGTTTGAATGGGTGCCACCACCGTATTAAAGAGGTTGTCGTCATATTTGTCGTCGGCATAATCGATTTGGGGGTTCTGGGGTACCTCGTCCCAGTCCAGATAAAGAGAGTTTCCGTCGCTCAAGATAAATCGAAACAATGAGCTGCGATTTACTTGCCACCATGTGCCGGTAATGATTCGGTCGAAATAAGGAAGCAGCCGTTTCCATTTTGTATCTTCGATTCGCCGGGTGTGCATGACTTTGTCAGTGTCTTGATTATAGGCGCAGACCATAGGGATATCCTGCTCGTAGTAGAACAGCCAAAGGATATCAAGATCAGAGCGGTCCATTGGGCGGTCAAGCGTTAAAGCCGTGGTCGTAAATCCAAATCGCAGGTTTTTTACATGATCTTCGAATGCCGCCCATCTTCCTTTAACAGTCCAGGGGTATCCATCCGCGACTTTGTTGTCGTCGATATCAAAGCGGGAGTAAGTGTTCGTGTCTTTGTAGAAGAAGTAGAATTTATCCTTTCCTGAACGCCAATCGACGGCGACACACTTTTCAAGTGCTGGCATGTTCTGAATCCTTTCAGTGGGTAAAAGTCGTATGGATAGTCAAGAGGCATTGGGTAGTGTTGTGTTTCTGCGCAAGCGATGTGCATCAGGGGTAACTTTAACCAATGATTGGCAGCGCCTGGCCTTGAGCCTCAGCCCCGCAAGAGTCCGGGCCAATTGCCGTCATTGATTTTTACAGGGCCGGTCTCTGCCTTGTTGTCCTTGAGGTTGTACCTGATGTATTCGTTGTTCGTGAGGAAAATATAGTAGTAGGTGTCGATAAGGGGGGCGTCGTTTTGTACCGCCGTTATAATTCGATCTTTATAGTGTGATAGTCCTGGCCAGGAGTCGGGCGTTATCGGCAGTCGTGTGGTTGTTTTTGTGGTGTAGTTAAAGGTGATGTAGTGCCCATCATTCATCAGAAATCGAAATACATTTTTTGGCGCAAAAGTGTCCCACCACGTGCCGGCAACTATTTTGTCAAAGTAAGGAAGCAGGGAGTTCCATAGGGAATTTTCAAGACGATAGTTTGCGACTGGCTTGTCAAGGTCCTGATCATACTTGCAGACCATCGGTGTATCGCCGCCGTAATAGAATAGCCACAGAATATCATCGCCTCCGTCCCAGGAACCTCCCAGTGCAGGTGCTGTGAATCCGAAACGCAGGTTTTTGAGTTGAGCATGAACGGCTCCCCAATTACCGGATGTAATGTTGGCAGGATAACCCTCTTCAACCGTGTTCGAGTCAATATCAAATCGTGAATATTGATTGGTGTCTTTGAAGAAGAAATAAATTTTATCTTTTTCGGCGCGCCAGTCGACGGCAACAAAGTTATTGAGTTTTGGCATGATCTGATTCCTTTCAGTCAAGTGAGGTTTTGTTTGGGTAGTGTTTTAAATGAGTAGTTGGTTGTAGTTTGTGTCGGGTTTAGATTATCGCGATGTAATGCTATTCGGTATGGTTTTTTAGAGGGAGGTTGTTTCGGTTTGAAACCGGGCGATGTGCTGCCAACTGACTGAAGCACTGAAATGATCAGGCGATTATCAAATACCCCTCTGATACGCTGGTGCGACGACTGAACGGCAGCAATGCTTCTCGTCGGCAGTGGGGCTTGCCATAATTGCGGCTTAATCCTCGCCTGCTTCACTCGCGTTTTTGCTCATGGAGTGCCCATGCACGTACTGGTTTGCGAAGACGATGAGCTGATTGCCAGCGGCATCGTTGCCGGTCTCACCGCCCAGGGCCTGACCGTGGAGCACGTGGCCACGGCGTCCGCTGCGCGGGCGATGCTCAAGGTTGCCGAGTTCGACGTAATGGTGCTCGACCTCGGCTTGCCTGATGAAGACGGCCTGAAGCTGTTGCAGCAGTTGCGCCATCATGGCCTGGAAATCCCGGTGCTGATTCTGACGGCCCGTGACTCGGTCACCGACCGTGTCGACGGTTTGCAAGCCGGCGCCGACGATTACTTGCTCAAGCCTTTTGACCTGCGCGAACTGGCGGCACGCCTGCACACACTGTTGCGGCGGGTGGCGGGACGCAGTGTGAACCTGATCGAACACGGGCGTTTGACCTACGACCCGAGCAGCCGCGAAACCATGTTGGGCGGCCAGCCGGTGGACCTTTCCCGTCGTGAGCAATCGCTGTTGCAAGCCTTGCTGCACAACCGGGGGCGGGTGCTGTCCACCGAGCAACTCAAGGACAGCGTCTACGGTTTCAATGACGAACTGGAAAGCAACGCCCTTAACGTCCATATCCATCACCTGCGGCGCAAACTCGGCAATGGCATTGTCGAGACGGTGCGTGGCCTGGGCTATCGCCTGGGGCCGGCCGATGGCGGAGAACAATCGAAGTGATGAGCCTGCGTTTGCGCCTGAGTCTGACCCTCGGCGCCGCGTTTGCGCTGATCTGGGCCCTGGCCGCCGCCTGGATGCTCAGTGATCTGCGCAACCAGATGATGTTTTCCCTCGACCAGCGGCTGGTTGCCTCGGCGCGGATGGTCGCCGGGCTGCTGGAGCAACTGCCGGCGTTGTCGAGCAAGGGCGAGGGCACCCATTTCAGCGCTGAACAACTGAATATCCCCGGCGGCATGGCCTGTCAGGTCAGCTCGTTGCGCGGCGAGATTCTGGCCCGCAGCCACAGCAACCCCGAGCAGGCGCTGGAAGCCGAGAAAATGGGTTTCCACGATCAGATCATCGACGGCGCGCCGTGGCGCAGCTTCACCCTGGCGCGGGGCGATGTGCGCATCACCACTGCCGATCGGCAGATCGAGCGTGAAGCGCTGAACATGTCCATTCTGCTGGCGGCCTCGGTGCCGGTCGGCGTGGCGCTGCTTGGCTGCCTGTGCCTGTTGTGGCTCGGCATCGGTCAGGGGCTGGCACCGCTCAATCGTATGCGTGATGCGTTGATGCGGCGCAGCGCCGATTCTCTGGAGCCATTGCAGATCCAACCGTTGCCCAGCGAATTGCAACCGCTGCTGGAAACCCAGAATCAGTTGTTCCAGCGCATCGGCAAGACCATCGAGCGCGAACGGCGCCTGACCGGTGATGCTGCGCACGAATTGCGTAGCCCGCTGACCGCGATCAAAACCCATCTGCAAGTGGCACGCATGACCGACGGTGCCGCTCGGGATCAGTCGCTGGCCCGGGCCGAAGAGGGCGCGGACCGCCTGCACCGTACGCTTGAACAATTGCTGTTGCTGGCGCGTGTCGAGGGCAGCTTGTCGTTCGATGATGGCGTGCAGTGCAGCGCCGAGCAGGTGGCGAAACTGGCGATTCAGGATGCGGCCAGCGGCGATCGTCAGCGGATCAAGTTTCAGGTGCCGGCCAGATTCTCCGATGCGCCGCTGCAAATGCCCGCAGTGCTGTCGATTGCTGCATTGCGCAACTTGCTCGACAACGCCCTGCGCCATACGCCGGGCGATAGGGCGGTGGAGCTGAGCCTGGAAACCAATGGCAATCGTGTGCACTTTTTGGTTCGCGACCACGGCCCGGGAATTGCCGAAGACGACTTGCAATACCTGACCCAACGCTTCTGGCGCAACGGCCAGAGCACCGGTTGCGGCCTCGGCCTGGCGATTGTCCAGGCCATCGTCCAGCGCTGCGGTTGCACCCTGCATTTCGACAGCCGGCCGGATGGGTTGCGGGTTGAATTGACGATGCCGTTGCAACCCATCTGACAGACACCGCTCCCACAGGGTGTCTATGTCGCACACCAAATGTAACGTCTCTCCATTAGCCACCCGGCTTCCCACCGCGCTATCGTCCCCGGCAGCTTTGACTCAATGGATTGAGGTAACAGCGCCATGGATGCATCGATACACATCTGCAAGGCAACGTCTGCCGATGCCGGCATCATCAGCCGGATCGTCGAGCGTTCCATTCGCGTCGGCTGTGCGCTCGACCACCGTAACGACCCGCGAACCGTCGCCACCTGGACCCACAACAAAACCATCGAACACGTACAGCCCTGGCTGAGCGACCCGCGGTTGTACCTGAATATCGCCCTGTTACAGGACAAACCGGTCGGCGTCGCCATGGCGGCGATCAGCGGCAAGGTCGCGTTTTGTTATGTGCAGCCGGAATGGTTTCGACGAGGTGCCGGGCAGGCACTGGTGCACGATCTCGAGATTTGGTTGATCGCTCAGGGATTGCCTCAGGCGCGGCTCAACAGCACCCGAACCGGCGAAGCGTTCTATCGCCGTTTGGGTTACCGGGCTTGCGCTGAAACCTTCAGCGTGGCGGGACTCCTCGCTATTCCCATGCACAAGCTGCTGTCGCCTCCTTCATAGAAAGCCGGGCGAGGGGCTAAATCCTTGACGTCCTGATGCGTTTCCAGAACAGGAAAACCTGCAAGTGCGCCCCGTGACCGGAACGCGCACCTGCCCGGTGTGCAGTTTTGGTCACTATCAACAGGGGTCGAGAGATGTCAGTCGCTACCAGCCTTATCGAAGATCAGCCGGCCCGGATTGTCCCGACGCCTGCCGAGACGCTTTATCAGTTCAACGAATCCCCGCTGCTAGCCCGTCAGAGCCAACAGGAATCGAACGCCCGCAGCTACCCGCGACGCATACCCCTGGCACTCAAGCGTGCCAAGGGCATTTATGTGGAAGATGTCGAAGGCCGCAGTTTCATCGATTGCCTGGCCGGTGCCGGAACCCTGGCCCTGGGGCACAACCATCCGGTGGTGATCGAAGCGATCCAGCAGGTGCTGGCCGATGAACTGCCGCTGCACACCCTCGACCTGACCACGCCGGTCAAGGACCGGTTTGTCCAGGACCTGTTCGGTCTGCTGCCGCCGGCATTGGCCGCTGAAGCCAAAATCCAGTTCTGTGGCCCGACCGGCACCGACGCCGTGGAAGCCGCGCTGAAACTGGTGCGCACCGCCACCGGGCGCAGCACCGTCTTATCGTTCCAGGGCGGTTACCACGGCATGAGTCAGGGCGCGTTGAGCCTGATGGGCAGTCTGGGACCAAAAAAGCCGTTGGCTGCCTTGCTCGGCAATGGCGTGCAGTTCATGCCGTATCCCTACGATTACCGTTGCCCGTTCGGGCTCGGTGGCGCGCAGGGAGTGCAGGTCAACCTGAACTACCTGGAGAACCTGCTGAACGATCCAGAGGCCGGCGTGCAATTGCCAGCTGCGGTGATCGTCGAGGTGGTGCAGGGCGAGGGCGGGGTGATTCCGGCCGATCTCGACTGGCTGCGTGGTTTGCGACGCATCACCGAGCAGGCCGGCGTGGCGCTAATCGTCGATGAGATTCAGAGCGGCTTTGCCCGCACCGGCAAGATGTTTGCCTTCGAGCACGCCGGAATCATTCCGGATGTGGTGGTGATGTCCAAGGCCATCGGCGGCAGCCTGCCTCTGGCGGTGGTGGTCTATCGCGACTGGCTCGACACCTGGCTGCCGGGCGCCCACGCCGGAACCTTCCGCGGTAATCAGATGGCCATGGCCGCGGGCTCTGCGGTGATGCGCTACCTGACCGAGCACAAGGTTTGCGAGCACGCCGCCGCCATGGGTGAACGCCTGAGCGAACACTTGCACATCCTGCAGCGGGACTTCCCGCAGCTGGGCGACATTCGCGGGCGTGGCTTGATGCTGGGCGTCGAACTGGTCGACCCGAGTGGCGCGTCGGACGCTCAAGGCCATCCACCTGTATTCGGTCGTCTGGCGTCGTTGGTGCAGCGCGAATGCCTCAAGCGCGGGTTGATCCTCGAGCTGGGCGGGCGTCACGGCGGTGTCGTGCGTTTCCTGCCGCCGTTGGTGATCACCGCCGCGGAAATCGATCGGGTGGCCGACATTTTCGGCAGGGCCATGGCCGCAGCCATCGCCAGCCTCTAAATTTTTCGGCGCCTCGAACGTTCCTTCTACATAACGGCTGCGCACGGCGTGCAGCCTACCCTACAGTGATGGAGAGACAGCATGACGTCAGTATTCGACCGCGAGGACATCCTCTTTCAGGTCGTGGTCAACCACGAAGAGCAATACTCGATCTGGCCCGACTACAAAGCCGTGCCACAAGGCTGGCGCACTGTGGGCAAGAGCGGCCTGAAAAAGGAATGCCTGGCCTACATCGAAGAGGTCTGGACCGACATGCGTCCATTGAGCTTGCGTCAGAAAATGGAAGAGCAGGCGGCCGTGGCTCACTGAGCGGTCAAGTGAGACGCGGAGCGTCTCTGGCTGCATTCCCACGCAGAGCGTGGGAACGAAAAGCCCGCTGAACCGGTAAGGTCAGCGGGCTTCTTTTTGAACATCAAAAGATCGCAGCCTTCGGCAGCTCCTACATGGGAATCGCGTACAGCCGTGAAACATCGGCTGGACACAAATTCTGTAGGAGCTGCCGAAGGCTGCGATCTTTTGATCTTAGGCGGCAGGTTTACCGCTCAACCCCTTGATCACCAAATCCACATTCCCCTCCAGCTCGGCCACCGGATCCGCCGCATCAACACTCAACACCACCAACCGGCTACCCGCCTGCGAGATCGCCGCTTTCACCGCCTCCGAAGGCTGCCGATGATGCAACACCACCGCCACGTCATGGTCCTTGAGCGTCACACTCAACTGTTTCAACGCTTCAGGTGTCCACTCGGCATCCGGCCGTGGATCGAGGCCGATCAGCTCCAGGTTGAGGCCGCCGATAAGGTAGCCAAAGTGATCGCTCAGGCTCATAACGCTCAGGTTATCGGCACTGGCCAGCCGCGCTTCGCTGTCGGCACTGAGCTTGAGCAGACGCTGCTTGAGCGCTGCCAGATTGGCCTCGATTGTCGGTTTGGACGCTGGCGCCAGGCGCACCAGGTCCGCCGCCATCACGTCTGCCATGCGCCCCATGTTGTTGCTGGAAAGCCACGGCTGGCTGTTCAAACCGTCGACCTTGCTGCCGGGCTGCACGGCGATGCCGGGAAGGGCGCCATCTACCGGGCGGGCGGCGTCGACTTCGACGATACGAATATTGCTGCGCCGGGATATCGGGTACAGCGGATCATCCGCCCACAGCGAACGCAGACCAATCACTGCATCGGCGCCGGTCGCCAGTCTGGCCAGCGCCGGAGCGCCACGACCGGTGAAATAGGCGGTCTGTCGGCTGCCGGGCAGATTGTCCGGCGCGGCCCGTTCCAGTTTGATCTCGGTACCTTTGAGCAACACTTCGCCCAGACCATAGGTGATCGGCAAGGACGCCAGCACGTGCAGTGGTTTGGCGCTGTCCGCCGCGATGGAAGTATTGGCCAGGCCACACAGGGCTACGGCCAGGGTCAGTTGACGCAGAGAAAAACACATTTATCCGAGGTTCCCTTTCAGACTTGGGACGATGCCGCGAGCGATCGCGGCCAGGGCGAAGGCGATACCGGCCACCAGAATGATCGCGGCACCGGACGGGATGGGCAGGTCAAAGACAATCGGCGCGAGAATTCCGCACAGAGTGCTCACCGTGGCAATCAGCACCGAACACCAGAAGAAGCCCTTCAGCGACTGGCTGAGCAAGCGCGCGGCCGCCGCTGGAATCACCAGCAGGGCGCCGACCAGAATCGCGCCGATGACTTTCACCGCTGCCACCGTGATCAGCGTCACCAGGATCACGAACAGATAGTCCAGGGTTTTCACCGCCACACCGCGTACCGCCGACAGTTGCGGGTTGAAACTGGCGAGCATGATGCGGTTGTACAGCGGCAGGGCCAGTGCCATGACCAGTGAACCGACGATGGCCAATACCAGCAGGTCGTTGCCGTTGACCGTCAGTACCGAGCCGAACAGCACGTTTTCCAGAATGTGTACGTTGATCTTGCCCGCGAGAATCAACAGCAGGCTCGCGCCCAGCGCCAACGATACCGACAGAAACACGCCGATCAACGTATCCGGTGCCAGACCCGTGCGGTTGCGCAGGTAGTTCAGCAAGATCCCGAACAGCAGGCAGTAACCGAACAGGCTGCCATAAGGCCCGGTGTAAGGTTCGCCGAGCAGAATGCCGATCGCCACGCCAGTCAACGCCGCGTGACCCACCGCTTCGGAAAAAAACGCGAAGCGCTTGACCACCACCAGCGTGCCCAAGCCGCCCAGCACCGGGCCGATCAGTAATCCGGCGAGCAGGGCGTTGACCACAAAGCCATAAGCCAGCGCTTCCGGCAGGTAACCCGACGAGGCCCAACCCTGGACCATCAAACGAAAGGCTTCGTAACTCATCAGGCAACGCTCCGGGGATGGGTCGAGAACAAGGTCAGCAGTCGTTCCGGGGTCAGCGCCTGTTTCGGCGTGGCATCGAACAGCACCCGGCGATTGAGCCCGGTGACCCGGTCTGCCAAACGTGCGACCGCTTCCAGATCATGCTCGATCCACAGCACAGTGATGCCGCTCTGGCGCCAGTCGCCCAGCAGCCGTTCGAACACTTGGATACCGGCCTCATCCAGCGCCGACATCGGCTCATCGAGCACCAGCAACTGTGGTGCCGGAATCAGCCCTTGCGCCAACAAAACCCGCTGGCGCTCGCCACCGGACAGCGCGCCCATGCGCCGTTTACGTTTGTCCTGCATGCCGACCCGTTCCAGCGCTTCGCCAATCGCTGCGGCGTAATGCTTGCTCAAGCCGAGAAATGCCGGGCGCCGCTGACACATGGCCGCCATGAAGTCGTCGACGGTCATTGGCAAACCGCGATCAAACTCCAGCGCTTGCGGCACGTAACCGGTGGTCCCTGGTTCGCCGGGCCATTGCAGGCTCAAGCGCCCCTGATGCGGCATCTGCCCGAGCAGGGTCTTGATCAGCGAACTCTTGCCGCCACCGTTGGGGCCGACCAGGGCATGCACGCTGCCGGGCCGGACCTGAAAGGTCACCTTGTCGAGGATCGTCGTGCGACCCAGTGTCAGGCTGACTTCGGCGAAATCCAGCGTCGGGCCGGCGCTTTGTACGGTCAGGGTTTCTTGAGCGGTCATGCGCCTGACTCCTGAATCGCCCGAACCACGGTATTGAGGTTGCCGGTCATTTCTTTTTCGTACTTGTCGGCGGTGTATTCGCCATAGGAAATGTGCGACAGCGGATACAGCTTCACCCCGGATTCGCGCTGGATGGTCTCGACGTAAGTGGACGGGAAATCCATCTCCGAGAAGATCACTTTCACGTCCAGTTCCCGCAGTTGATCGATGGTTTTTTTCAGCTGGCTGGGGCTGGGTTCGATGCCATGGGCCGGCTCGACCACGGCGGTCACTTCCAGGCCGAACTCGCGCAGCAGATAGTCGTAGGCGGCATGGACCGTGGCCACGCGCAGCTCGGCGTTCGGCGCCTGGGTCAGTTTGGCCAGGGCATCGGCGCGCATCTGCCGCAGGCGCTTGCCGTAGGCGCGGGCATTCTGGGTGTAGGTCTTGGCGTTGGTCGGGTCGAGCTTGCCCAACTCACGGGCGATGTTGTTGACCTGGGCAATCGAGGCGCTGATCGACAAGAACGTGTGTGGGTTCACCACTTTGCCGGCACCGCGAGCGGCGACGCCGGTGGCGGCCAGCAGGGGCACGTTTTCGTTGGCTTCGATCACCTTGATGTTCGGAGTTTCGCTGGCAGCGATCATGCGGTCGGCGAAGTCGTCATGGCCCACGCCGTTGAGCACGATCACGTCGAGCCCGCTGATGCGCTTGATGTCTTCGGCGCGAGGCTCGTAGGCGTGCGGGTTGAAACCGGCCGGGATCAGCGGCACCACTTCGGCCTTGTCGCCGACGATATTGGCCACGTAGCTGTAATAAGGGTGCAGGGTGATGCCGATGCGCAGGCGCTTGGCTTCGTCGGCACTGGCCAGAGGCGTCAGCAAACAGGCAAGCAGGCCGACCAACAGCAGGCGCAAAAAACGACGTTGAGATGAGCTAGGCATGGAAAGCAGTCTTCTCTCGGGTGAGGGCGAGGGTTCAGTGCCGATGCTGGCGGGTGACCCCGGCATCGAATTGCGCGACGATCTGTTGCCAGCCGGCGCTTTCGAGCGCCGCGTCAGTCAGATCAGTCGGGGCAGTGAGGGCTTTGCCGCGATTGAGCCAGACGTCTGGCGCATCGTCGTCAGCGGTCAAACGCATCAGGAACGAGCCGGCCACGGTGGGTGCCTGGCTCTGGCCGAAATACGCCTTGGTGTCCAGCAACTGCCAGGCATGACCGCCTCGGCTGACAGAACTGGCGTCCCGGGCAAACGGCGCGAAACCTTCATCGGCGAGGGTGGCGGGTGTGGGCAGTGCTTGCTGTTCCTCACGCAACAGATGGATTTCATCCAGTGTGACCCGCAGGTCTGCGTAAATGCCTTGCTCGGATGCGCTCAGGTCGCGGCGGGCATCCAGTTGATGGCTGCCGACGCTGCTCACCTCCCGGGACTCGCCGTGCCAGGCGACCACCGAGCCGGCCACCGCCAGGATCATCAGGCACAACAGCAACACATAGAGGGTTTCATGGCCGGCACCGGCCGGGCGCACCACTTGGGTGGTTGGCGTGGTCATGCTCATGTTCAGGGCGCCTCGATGTCGGCTTGGTCGATCTCGACCACGTGGCCGGGACCGGCGTCGAACAGCACGTAGAACTCGGCGCCGGGCTTCTTGAACGTCAGGGTCGAATCGGCGCCGAGCTTGCCTGGCACCAGAATGGTTTCGTCGTAGCCGATCACATCCAGGGTCACGCCCGGTGCGCCGCTGCCGTCGGAAAAACCACCCGTGCAACGGATCTGTTCGGCGTCGATGGCCTTGCATTCACACATCGGGTTGTGGGCCAGGGCGCTGGCGCTGAAGACGGTGCAGAGCACCAGTAAAACGGGGCGAAAAACGCTGGTCATGGTTTGCCTCCTTGTCTGTTCAGCCATGCGACGGTGGCCGGGGATGCCTGGCTCAGGGGGATGGAGGCTTGATGCATGGCACCGTCCCAGCCTTCCATGGTGATCCACAGCTCGGCGGCGTTTTTGGTCTTTTCAGGTACCGGCAGCGCGGCGCCCATGTTGTAGGGCGTGCCGAAGAAAATCACCCCGGCTGCGCGCAGGCTGCGCGGTTTGCCAATGCGCAGGTAAGTCGCCTTGACCTGATCGCGACAGCTGTCGCAGAGCGCAGCATTGAAGAGCTTCAAGTAGCCGGCCGGCCCATCGGATACCGGGGCTGCGTCGCGCAATTCGGCCAGGCGCAGGCTCCAGGGGCCGACCTGAACTTCACCGACTTCACGCTCACCCAGGCCAGTGTCACCGCGAAATAGCGCTGCGTCGGCGAAGTACTTGGGCATGAACCCCAGCGGCACCAGCAACAGCAGTACGTTGATGTGGAAGCGCCATGTGTGCCAGAAGCGGCTTAGCGGCGAGCGTGGTTTTTCTGCTGCGACCTGGCTCATCGGCCGCCCTCCGTGGCTTCGCGGCTCATGGCCGGGGCGGGCTGGGCGGTCAGCGCAGCCCGTGGACGCTTGTTGCTGCGCTTGAGCGCGTTGGCCGTGGCCAGGGCGGTGCGTTTGGTCCAGATCAACAGGCCGCTGAGGACCATCATGCTCAGGATCAGGCCGAAGAAGAACCAGATCAGTTTGATCCAGATACCGCCGAAATCGCCGGTGTGCAGCGGACGCATGGATTCGGTCACCAGCTCCAGACCCGAACGATCCGACAGCAGGCGCGTGGCGGAAATGTCACCGGTGTAAGGGTTGACCTCGGCGCTCTGGTAGATCAACGGGTACCAGCTGCGTCCGCTCACCGAAAGGTGGCTATAGGCATTGGCGGGCAGGCTGACAGAGCTGTCTTCCAGGCCGGGAATGCGTTCCTTGGCCTCGCGAATCGCGCTTTCCAGGCTGATCATCGGCGCCGGTGCGCCATCGACGGTGAGGGGCACGCTCTCACGCGGGACGACGGGGGCGATCGGTGCGGTGGAAATCGAAATGTGGTTATCGGACAGGATCGCCTCAATCATGAACCAGGTGCTGGTGACGGAAATCACCGCAATGAACCAGATCGACCAGATGCCGCTGAGCCGGTGAAAGTCGCCCCAGAAAATCCGCGCGCCATGACGAATGCGCAGGGTCGGTCGCAAGAAGCCTTTCCAGAACCGTTTGTAGACCACAAGCCCGGTTACCAGCGACGCCAGCATCGGCAAGCCGAGGAATGACACCAGGTACCAGCCCCAGCTGTAGCCGTTGGTGAACGGCACCAGCCACCAGCCATGCAGAGCGCGAGTAAAAGCCTGGAAGTTGAATTGCGGAGCGGTGCCCTGAATCACCCCGCTGTAAGGGTTCACATAGACCGTCATCGAGCGTCCGTCCGGGTAGCTGACCTTCACATCCAGGGCAAAATGCGACTCGTCGGGACGGTTGATACTTTCGACCAGCGTTTGCGGCTCGGCCTTTTTGATGGCGGCGATGATCTGGTCATAGCTGAGCAGCGGCGCGTCGTCCGAAGGCGGGCTGGCGCGCATTTGCGGGTTGGCCAGCCAGACGATTTCCTGGCTGACCACCGCCAGTGTGCCGGTCACACAGACGATCAATACAAAGAACCAGATGGGCAGGGCCAGCCAGCTATGGACCAGAAACCAGAGTTTTGAGCGGGATTTCTTCGACATGATTAAAGGTCTTGTTTCGATGAGAGGACCTCTGCTGCGGGCTTCCCAGCGTTGAGGTCCATGAAAAGTCCGGTCGTGGCTTTTGCCTACGCGACCGGCTGCATCTAAATAAGACGTATGAGCATCGGAAATCCCGAAAGGGGATATGAAAGTAAATGTTTCGTATTGCTGCCATGGGGGGGCCGGGACGCCGCCTTCGCGGGCAAGCCTCGCTCCTACGGGATTGATATCAATATCGGAACGACACAATTTCTTGTAGGAGCGAGGCTTGCCCGCGAAGAGGCCCGAACATTCAGCGCAAAACTCAACCCTGCTTAAACATCTCCTTCGCCCGCTGTTCGATCTGTTCCTGCGTCAGATCCTCCTTGCGCGTGGCCAGGAACCACAGATGCCCATAGGGATCCTTCAAGGTTCCCGAGCGGTCGCCATAAAACTGATCCTTGACCTCGGATACCACCGTGGCACCGGCATCGATGGCCTGTTTATAGGACTTGTCCACATCGTTCACATACAAATGCAGCCCCACGGACGGCGACTTGTCCGGATTGCTCAAAGGGCCCTGGTCGCACGGTGTGCCGAGCATGATCGGGCAATCGCCGATACGCAGTTCGGCATGCCCAATGCCGCCGTCGGGCATGGCCAGGCGCATGACTTCGGTGGCGCCAAAGGCTTTCTTGTAGAAGTCGATGGCTTCGGCAGCTTTCTGAATGCCCAGATAAGGGGTGATGCTGTGATAACCCTCTGGAATGGGTTTAACGCTCATGACGGTTCTCCCTTTATTGTTGTGGATGTCCTGTCCTGAATTCAGGACTAGACAAGAGTTAAGGTGTTCCTTCGCCGTTTTCCGGTCGAACAACTATAGGTCAACCTCTTCACCACAACCGAGTGCCCGACGAGCAGTCGCCGCGGCCCTGAGCCACGACAACTCACTGATCGCTAAATCGACAACTGCATCAAACGCTCACCCTGCAGGTTTTCCGTAGGGCGGCGCTTGTTCACCGCCAGTTCACCGATCTTGATCAGCCGTGTGCGCGTCACATTACGGCTCAACCCCAGCAAGGCAGCGGTGTGCACCTGGTTGTAGTGGCTGAAGCGGTAGGCGGCCCGTAACAACGCATCTTCGACTTTCTCGTGCAGTGCGCCGGCCTGTTCCTCGAAGAGCTTTTGAAAGGCCCGGTCGAGCAAGGCTTCCGGCGAGTCGTCGACGCTGGTGTGGTGGTCGTCCTGACGCTCGATGCGCATGTTCGACAGGCGCAGGTCATCGCGCTCGATCACGCCGTTACGGCAGATCAGCAGGGTGTGATGAATGACGTTTTCCAGTTCGCGAATGTTGCCCGGCCAGGTGTAGCTGCGCAGTTTGTGTTCGGCCTCTTTACTGAGGGTGACGCTGCCGTAACCCAGGCGTTGGCAGTAGGCTTCGATGAAATGCCGGGTCAGCGGCAGGATGTCGCCGGGGCGCTCGCGCAACGGGCTCAGTTCCAGGCTGACCACGTCGAGGCGGTAATACAGGTCCTCGCGAAAGTGCCCGGCATTGATGGCTTTCTCCAGTTGCACATTGGTCGCCGCCAGTACCCGCACGTCGATGGGAATGCTCTTGCGCGACCCTAGTCGCACCACCTCGCGCTCCTGCAGCACCCGCAGCAACTTCACCTGGATGGCCATCGGCAGATCGCCGATTTCGTCGAGGAACAAGGTCCCGCCATCGGCCTCTTCGAACCAGCCGGCCTTGGCGCTCAGTGCTCCGGTGAAGGCGCCTTTCTCATGGCCGAACAGTTCGGCCTCCACCAGCGATTCAGAAAAGGCGCCGCAGTTCACCGCCACGAACGGCCGGTTGCGGCGAGCACTGAGGTTGTGGATATGCCGCGCCACCAGCTCTTTGCCAGTGCCGGTTTCGCCGATGATCAGCACGCTGGCTTCACTCGGTGCGACTTGCTGTAAGTGCGCGAGCAAAGCCTGGGATTTCGGGTCTTCGAACACCTGCGCCGTGGCGCGGATCGAGGTGGCCAGCGCGGGCGAGGGCGGTAAGGTCAGCAGTTGCATGGGGCAGGCTCCCTGAATGGAAAACTATGAATAGAAGGTCGGGATCGGCAGGGACTGGTTCAGCGCCCACTCGCCCAGTTCATGGAGTTTGTAATCCACCGGGTCGTGCAGGGTTTGCGTGCGCAGATTGCGCCAGTGACGGTCCAGTCGTAGTGAGGCGTGAGTCGAGCGGGCTCCGGTCACTTCGAACAAGCGGCTGCACAGCTCCAGGCCATTGCGCGTGGCGGCGACCTTGGCGGTGGCGATCGCGGTGGCCAGATGTCCGCGTTCCTCGGCACTCAGATTCGGGCCCTTGGCCCAAGCCTTGTCGAGCAATTCGGCGGCCCGCTCCACCAGTAAGCGAACTCCTTCGAGGGCCACCCAGAATTCTCCGTAGTGGCCGAGCACGTAAGGATCCTGGCGCACATCCGGAGCGCTGGATTTGTGCCACGGACGAGTCTCGGTGAGGGTGTATTGCCGCGCCTCTTCAAAGGCACCTTCGGCAATGCCGAGGAACATGTGGGTGAACGTGAGCTGGGCGATCAACGGGCGCAGGCAGGCGAACGGTGTGCTCAGCGGGCCAGGGTCGAGCAGCAATTCCGATTCTTCGACCCGCACTCGTTCAAACGTGGCGCTGCCGCTGTCGGTCTGGCGCTGGCCCATGTTGTTCCAGTCATTGTGCAACGTGATGCCGCTACGCCCGCTGGGAATCGCGGCGATCAACAACTTGCCGCCGGCACTTTCATCGACCGCCGAGGCGATCAGCATTTCCGAATCGCTGGCGCCGGAGCAGAAACTTTTCTTGCCGGAAAACTCGCGCCAGCCCCCGAGGTTTTTCACTACAGTGCGGGTGTCCAGCGGATTGAGGGCATTGCCCCAGAACCAGTTCTTGCGCGCGGTCTGTTCGAACCATGGCTGCCATTGTTCGGGCCGGGCGAACAGGCGCACGGTGGCGAGCATCAGGTGATGAAATCCGAAGACATGCGCGATCGAACTGTCGACCTTGGCGAACTCGCGCACGATGGTCAGGGTTTCACTCCAGCTGGCGCCGAGGCCGCCGTACTGGGCGGGAATGCTTAATGCGAGCAGGCCACTGTGGCGCAAGGCGTCACGTTCGGCTTTCGGCGTACCGCCGCGTTCATCGCGCTCGACAGCGGTCAGGGCAAACTCGCCGGCCAGTTGGCGGGCGGTCTGCAAGGGGGGCAACAGGGCGTTTAGCGGCTTGGCGGTCACGCGGGTGTTCCTCATTGAAGTCGACGCAATCCCATATGGAAAGGGCTTTTGTGGCGAGGGAGCTTGCTCCCGCTCGGCTGCGAAGCAGTCGTAAATCGGCTGATGCGGTTTTTCAGAAAATCCGCGCTGGCCGGTTATGGGACTGCTTCGCAGTCCAGCGGGAACAAGCTCCCTCGCCACAGTTTCCGGGGGGCCACATGAGAGCGGTTTTCAGGCCGTGGCTTTGGCGGGCAGCACATCATTGGCAATCATTTCGCCAAACGGCCCGGTGAGGTTGGTGATGCCACGTCCGGCCAGGCTGGCATACGGCTCAGGCAGCAGCGGAAACACCAGTTCGGCAAAGCGATAAGCCTCTTCAAGATGCGGGTAGCCGGAGAAGATGAAACTCTCGATTCCCAGGTCTGCGTACTCCTTGATTCGCGCCGCCACTTGCTGCGGATCGCCCACCAGAGCAGTCCCGGCACCGCCACGTACCAGACCGACACCGGCCCAGAGGTTGGGGGAGATTTCCAGGTTGTCGCGACGACCGTCATGCAGCGCGGCCATGCGTCGCTGGCCTTCGGAGTCGAAGCGCGAGAACGACTTCTGCGCCGCCGCGATGGTCTCGTCGCTGATGTGTTCGATGAGTTTGTCGGCGGCTTTCCAGGCCTCCTCGGCGGTTTCGCGGACGATCACGTGCAAGCGAATCCCGAACTTCACCGTACGACCGTTGCGCGCCGCGCGCTCTCGCACATCGGCAAGCTTTTCAGCCACGGCGGCGGGTGGTTCGCCCCACGTCAGGTAAACGTCGACCTGCTCGGCAGCCAAGTCATGAGCCGCATCGGACGATCCCCCGAAATACAGCGGCGGATAAGGTTTCTGCACCGGTGGATACAGCGCCTTGGCGTTCTGCACCCGCAGGTGTTTGCCTGTGAAATCCACCGCTTCGCCTTGCAGCACGCGGCGCCAGATCTGCAGGAATTCGTCGGTGACCTCGTAGCGTTCGCTGTGATCGAGGAAGCTGCCGTCGCCACGGTTCTCATCCGGGTCGCCACCGGTGACTACATTGATCAGCAAGCGGCCGTTGGACAGTCGATCCAGGGTTGCGGCCATCCGCGCCGAGACCGTCGGCGAAATAATCCCCGGACGGATCGCCACCAGATACCGCAAGCGTTCGGTCAACGGCACCAGGGCCGAAGCGATCACCCACGAGTCCTCGCAGGATCGTCCGGTGGGAATCAGCACACCGTGGTAACCCAGGCTGTCGGCGGCCTGGGCCACTTGTTTCAAATAGTTGAGGGTCACCGGGCGCGCGCCCTGGGTGGTGCCCAGGTAATGGCCGTCGCCGTGGGTCGGCAGAAACCAGAAAACATCCATGAAGAAATCCTTAAGCGATTTTCAGCAGATTTTTGGGGTGCACGCCGAACAACGGCGCCGCACGTTCTGCAGCAAGACGAATGCGGGCCTTCAAGGGCTCACTGGTTATTTGGTAATTGGAGAAGTCGGCTTCGGTGGCGTACACACCAATCGGCAAGGTCAGGGCCTGGAAAAAACTGAACAGCGGCCGCAACTGATGATCGAGCACCAGTGCATGACGTTCGCTGCCTCCGGTGGCGGCCAACAGCACCGGGGTGTCGATCAACGCGTTGAGGTCGATCAGGTCGAACAGGTGCTTGAGCAGGCCCGGGTACGAACCGCGATAAACCGGCGCGGCGACGATCAGCAGGTCGGCGCTTTCGATCGCTTGCAGTTCGGCTTCGATCTCGGCGCTCAGTTCCTGACGCGACAACGCGGCGCCTAGCGGTCGGGCAATATCGCCCAGTTCGATCAACTTGCTCTCGATCGGCAACTGCCCGGCCAGTTCGGCCAACAGCGCCTGGGTTAGCACCAGAGTGCGAGACGGACGCCAGGTACCGCCGGACAGGGCAACGACTTTCAATGGACGCGACATGAACAGTTCCTTTTTAAACAGTTGCTCAGCGAGCAGTGAGTAGTCACCAGCGTTGAGCAAGAGCTGTACCAATCCTTCGGAGCCCCGTGTTCCGCGGCTTTCAGCGCGTTGCTGGGCAGGCGCTGTGCGATTTGACGGGCGGTTTGTTGATCGGCTGTTGCCAGGCAAACAGTTGCGTGAGCAACAGCGCGTTAAGCGATGGAGTTGTTTATAAAGGCTCTCTGTTATTCCGTAAAAGACAGTAAATTAATATTTATAGGTCGTTTGGCTATATATGATTTGTCGTAGGAGCTGCCGAAGGCTCGGGCCGCGTTCGGACGATCTTTTCATCCCGATACCCACTATCGAGATCATTGATTTCTGCCCTTCAGGGCGCGCGGGTAGCCTGTGTTCATTGCCCCGAACCCAGATAGCCGGATGCCCGAAATGAAACCTCTACTCGCCACTTTCCTGCTGCTCGCCGTTTCCGTTCTCGCCGGATGTGCCAGTCATGTATCACCGGAACTGCGCCCCTACACCGCCGAAGAAACCCGGGAGCTGGCGCTGGAAGCCCTGAATCGTCGCGGCTTGTCCTTCGAGGAGTACCACGCGAAGAAAGCCGAATTGCTCGGCCAGCCGACCAAATCGATCAGTTTTGACAAGCAAGGCGAGATGAATGCCGAACGCACAGTACAGCTGCACGGTCGCCCAAGCTGATCGACAACTGTACTGCTCGAACTTTCACGCAACTGTCCATGGGTTTCCCGCAAGGCGTGCGATAGGGTCAACACCTGACTGACCCTAATGGACTGCCGCCATGACACTCTCGCTCGACCTGCTGCTGGGCTTTGCCCTGTTTGCTCTTGTCACCTCGATTACCCCCGGCCCGAACAACACCATGTTGTTGGCCTCGGGCGTGAATTTCGGCTTTAGCCGCACCATCCCCCACATGCTGGGCATTACCTGTGGCTTCTTCGTATTGGTGGTGGCCGTCGGTTTCGGCCTGGGCACGGTGTTTCAAACCTATCCATTGCTTTACACCGTGCTGCGTTATGTTGGCGCGGCGTATTTGCTGTATCTGGCCTGGAAGATTGCGCATTCCGGGCCGGTCGCCGAAGGTGAGCAGGGCGAGGGCAAGCCGATCAGTTATTTGGGCGCGGCGGCGTTTCAATGGGTCAACCCCAAGGCCTGGATCATGGCCATCGGTGCCATCAGCACCTACACGCCGATGCAGGGCTATTTCACCAACGTGATTGTGATTGCCGCGGTCTTCGCCCTGATCAACCTGCCAAGCGTCGGTGTGTGGGCCGGTTGTGGCACGCTGTTGCGCAATGTGCTGCGCGATCGCCGCTGGTTACGCCTGTTCAACTGGGGCATGGCCTTGTTGCTGGTGGCTTCCATGTATCCGTTATTGCTTGAAAGTTTTAGCTGACGCATTGCTTCAACCGGTTGCCCGATGCCTGTTAAGCTCGACTTCAGGAGCGTTCCTACGCACTTTTAAATGAAGTTGTTCTTCTTTAACGGCCTCCGATCAGGTATTGCTATCGTTCTGAAAATTCGGCGTCGCTCATAAGGCGACGCTTTGATATTTCCAGTGACGAGCTTCCTGATCCCGGAACACGCTCTGCGAGTCTTCTATGAATAAACGTCCGTTGTATTTCGACTACGCCGCCACCACGCCGGTGGATGAGCGGGTCATCAAGGTGATGGTTGAGTGTCTGGGTTTTAGCGGTAACTTCGGCAACCCGGCATCCAGCTCCCACGCTTTCGGTCAACAGGCCCGGCAAACGGTCGAGCACGCACGGCGCCAGGTCGCCGAACTGGTTGGCGCCCAGGCGGAGCAGATCGTCTGGACCTCCGGAGCCACCGAATCCAACAACCTGGCACTCAAGGGCGTTACCCAGGCCCGCGGTGTGTCCGGCGGCCATATCATCACCAGCCAGATCGAACACAAGGCGATTCTCGACACTGCCAGACAATTGCAGGACAGCGGCGTTGCCGTGACGTATCTGGTGCCCGATGCCGAAGGCCTGATTACCCCGCAAGCAGTCAGCGAGGCGATACGCGAAGACACCTTTCTGGTGTCGCTGATGCTGGTCAACAACGAACTGGGCACCGTCAACGATATCCCGGCCATCGGCCAGGTGGTGCGTGATCGCGATGCGTTGTTTCACGTCGATGCGGCTCAGGGTGTGGGCAAAGTGGCGATCGACCTGGCCCAATGGCCGGTGGATTTGATGTCGTTCTCGGCGCACAAGGTCTACGGCCCCAAAGGCATCGGTGCGTTGTACGTCGGGCCTCGTGCGCAACAACGCCTGCAAGCGCAGATCCACGGCGGCGGTCACGAGGGTGGGTTGCGTTCCGGCACTCTGGCAACGCACCAGATCGCGGCCATGGGCGCCGCTTTCGCGCTGGCGGCCGCTTCGTTCGATGAAGAAAAGGCCACCATCGTGCGCCTGCGCGAACGTTTGCTCGACCAACTGCTGAGCATTCCCGGTATTCGTGTCAATGGCAGTCCGACCCAGCGCATTCCCCATACATTGAGCCTGACTTTCAACGAAGGCGAGTTCAATTCCGCGGCGTTGAGCACCTCGATTGCATTTTCCGCGACGTCGGCCTGCAACTCCGCCAGTAATGCACCATCCCATGTGCTGCTGGCACTGGGGCATGACGCGCGCTCGGCCAGTCGCACTATTCGCTTGAGCCTGGGGCGTTTCACCACCGAGCGGGATATCGACCAGGCTGCGCATCTGATCAAAACGGCCGCCGCCAGTGCTCCGGCATTCTGGGTGACAGGTCCTTAAGCGCCGACTCTGATCGGCACCAAACAATAATGATGAAGTGGTTAGCAGGAGACACGATGAGTACGCAGCCTTCGATCAATGGATTGGTACCCCGGCGCCTGGCGCAAACCCGCGAGCTGATGAGCCGGGAGGGCATTCATGCTCTGCTGGTGCCGTCGGCCGACCCGCACCTGTCGGAATACCTGCCGGGCTATTGGCAGGGGCGGCAGTGGCTGTCGGGTTTCCATGGCTCGGTCGGCACGCTGATCGTCACGCCGGATTTCGCCGGTGTCTGGGCCGACAGCCGCTATTGGGAACAAGCGAGCAAGGAACTCAAGGGCAGCGGCATCGAGCTGGTCAAGCTGCAACCAGGTCAACCCGGCCCGCTTGATTGGCTGGCCGAGCAAACGCCTGAAGGCGGTGTCGTCGCAGTCGATGGCGCGGTGATGGCCGTGGCGTCGGCGCGTACCCTGAGCAGCAAACTCCAAGAACGCGGCGCACGTCTGCGCACTGACATCGATTTGCTGAGCGAAGTCTGGAGTGATCGTCCGAGCCTGCCGAACGAACCGATCTATCAACACTTGCCGCCTCAGGCGACCGTCAGCCGTGGCGAAAAACTCGCCCAGCTGCGTGACGTGTTGAAAGAGCGCGGTGCCGACTGGCATTTCATTGCCACCCTCGATGACATCGCCTGGCTGTTCAACTTGCGCGGCGGCGATGTGTCGTTCAACCCGGTGTTTGTGTCCTTCGCGCTCATTAGCCAGCAACAGGCCACCTTGTTCGTCGCCCTGAGCAAAGTCAGCGCCGAGCTGCGTGCCATCCTTGAACAGGACGGCGTGGCCCTGCGCGATTACAGCGAAGTGGCCGCCGCCTTGCGTGCCGTACCAAGCGGCGCGAGCCTGCAAGTCGATCCGGCGCGGGTCACGGCCGGTCTGCTGGATAACTTGAACAGTGATGTGAAACTGGTTGAAGGCCTGAACCCGACCACCCTGGCCAAGTCGCAGAAAAGCCTAGCCGATGCCGAGCATATCCGTCGGGCCATGGAGCAGGATGGCGCGGCGCTGTGCGAATTCTTCGCTTGGCTGGAAGCGGCATGGGGGCGTGAGCGCATCACCGAACTGACCATCGACGAACACCTG
Organism: Pseudomonas sp. GW822-FHT02G04; assembly: GCF_058802085.1. Taxonomy (NCBI): domain Bacteria; kingdom Pseudomonadati; phylum Pseudomonadota; class Gammaproteobacteria; order Pseudomonadales; family Pseudomonadaceae; genus Pseudomonas; species Pseudomonas sp. GW822-FHT02G04. The sequence goes on along the minus strand of NZ_JBXANU010000026.1, from coordinate 3,808 downwards.
ACCGCGGCCCGCACCCGACGTCCGGATTACGTGTCGCTGAGCTTCAACACCATTGCCGCGTTTAACGCCAACGGTGCGATGCCGCATTACCACGCTACAGAAGAGGAACACGCGGTCATCGAGGGTGACGGCCTGTTGCTGATCGACTCCGGTGGCCAGTACCTGGGCGGCACTACCGACATTACGCGGATGGTGCCGGTGGGTACGCCGACTGACGAGCAGAAGCGCGATTGCACCCGCGTACTCAAAGGCGTGATTGCACTCTCCCGCGCACAGTTTCCGCGGGGCATTCTGTCGCCGTTGCTGGACGCCATTGCCCGCGCACCGATCTGGGCCGAAAGTGTCGACTACGGTCATGGCACCGGTCACGGCGTCGGCTACTTCCTCAACGTTCACGAAGGTCCGCAAGTCATCGCTTATCAGGCGGCAGCCGCGCCGCAGACTGCAATGCAGCCGGGGATGATCACTTCCATCGAACCGGGCACCTACCGTCCGGGCCGCTGGGGCGTGCGAATCGAGAACCTGGTGTTGAACCGCGAGGCGGGCAAGAGCGAATTCGGTGAATTCCTGAAGTTCGAAACCCTGACCCTGTGCCCGATCGACACCCGCTGCCTGGAACCGTCGCTGCTGACCGAAGACGAAAAGCAGTGGTTCAACGGTTACCACGCCGAGGTGCGCGAGCGCCTGAGCCCGTTGCTCGATGGCGCAGCTCTAGAGTGGTTGAACACACGGACCGCGGCTATTTGATCGGCTTGAATTCAGGCGCTGTTTCCAGCGCCTGAATTATGTCCGGCTATTGCGCACGCAGCGCATCAAGGACGAAGTCCAGCCGATCCTGGCCGAAGAACAGTTGATTCCCGACAAACATGCTCGGTGCGCCGAATACACCGCGTTGTACCGCTTCCTCGGTGTTCTGCTTGAGGGCGGCTTTGACGTTCTCATCGGCGGTCAGTGCCAGTACCTCGTTCGGGTTGAAACCGTTTTGCGTCAGCACGGCGGCAACGGTCGCTGGGTCATCGAGGCTGCGCCCTTCCACCCACAGGGCGTGAAACAGGCAATCGATAAACGCCTGAAAGCGTTCCGGATGACGCAATTGCATACCCGTGACCGCGCGCATCAACATCAGGGTATTGATGGGAAAGTGCGGGTTGAACTTCAGCGGCACGCCATAGCGTCTGGCGTAGCGGTCCAGGTCCTGAAACATGTAGCGACCCTTGGCCGGAATGGTCACCGGGGAGGCGTTACCGGTGGCTTTGAAGACCCCACCCAGCAGCATCGGTCTGTAGATCAGCTGACTATCGGTCTGCGCGCAGATTTTCGGCAGTTGGGTGTAAGCCAGATAGGTAGCGGGGCTGCCAAGGTCGAAAAAGAACTCCACGGTTTTGCTCATGGTCGATGTGCTCTTCTTATTGTCGTAGGGGGAGGGCTTACCAGCGTTCGTTCCAGGGGCGCAGATCCAGCTCGAACGTCCAGGCGTCCCGTGGCTGGTTGTGCAAGTACCAATAGTTTTCGGCGATGTGCTCGGGGTTAAGGATGCCGTCTAGATCTTTGGTCGCGTATTTTTCCGGAAAACTGTCGCGGATAAAGTCGGTGTCGATGGCCCCATCGACCACCACATGGGCGACGTGGATGTTCATCGGCCCCAGCTCGCGGGCCATGCTTTGGGCCAGGGCGCGAATTCCGTGCTTGGCGCCGGCGAAGGCTGCAAAACCTGCGGCACCGCGCAAGCCGGCGGTGGCCCCGGTGAACAGGATCGTGCCCCGTTGGCGGGTGACCATGCGCTTGGCCACTTCGCGAGCATTGAGAAACCCTGAGAAACAGGCCATTTCCCAGATCTTGAAATACTTGCGGGCGGTTTCTTCGAGAATACTGCACGGCACATTGGCGCCGATATTGAAGACAAACGCTTCGATGGGGCCGATCTCGGTTTCGATCTGCTCGATGAGCGCAATTACGTCCTCTTCTTTGCGCGCGTCGCAAGCAAAACCGTGAGCCTCGCCGCCGTTGATCGTGATGGCATCTACCAGTGGCTGAAGTTTGTCTGCGCTGCGACGTGTGACGCAGGCGACGTAACCTTCCCGGGCAAAACGCTTGGCAATGGCGCCGCCGGTGGCATCGCCTGCGCCGACGACCAATACGATTTTCTTGTTATTGATAGCGGTGGTCATGGATGTCGCCCTTTGCTGAACGGTCAGTGACTGACGAACGTTAGCAGCATCCCGGGCGAAGCGCCTATCGGGCCAAGCAAGCCCGACAGGCGTGGAAGGTTATTTGCAGATGACGATCATACTGCGGCTGGTATAGCCGGCGGGGTTAAGGCCAAACGGATAATCTCCAGGTTCTTCGACCGCATCCCCTGACTTGGCGATCACCTTGTAACCCTTGGGCGCGCACGAATTGGCAGCGCTGGAGTAGCACTTGTCCCAAGAGGACGACAGCCCCGAACAGTTGATATGCAGTCCTTTCTTGCCGTGTTTGACCTGGGTTTTCGAGGTCGCCGCGCAGCCTGCAACTGCAAGCACGGCGATCAGTATCAAAATTCGTTTCATTGCTGTCCTTATAGAGGCCCCGGATCTTTGTGCCCGGGTCTGCCTGCATTCGCTTTTGCTTGAAGCGTACTGATATTCCTATCTGAAAAAATCCATGTCTGACACTGAGTTACGTGGCCTAAACATGGCCTAATTGAGCGGCAAATACCAGACCTTCGTCAAATCTCGTTTCAATCCGCCGCAACTGCGGGCTTGGCGGTGCTTCCCATGGTCATGGTTGCGCCGACGGAAGCCAGAATGATGCACAGGATAGCCATCCACTGTGACAGGGAAAGGTACTCATGGAGGAACAACAGACCGGACAGTGCGCCGAACGCGGGTTCGATACTCATCAATGTGCCGAAGGTCCGGGCCGGCATCCGTGTGAGGGCGACCATCTCCAGGGTGTAGGGCAGGGCAGTGGACAAAATGGCGACCCCGATGGCCACGGGAATCAGCGAGGGTGTCAGCAGCGCAGCACCCGCATGGACGATACCGATGGGGGCTACGAACAGTGCGGCAATCATCACGCCCAATGCGGCGGTCTGCACGCCATTGTCGGCACCGGCCTTCTGACCGAACAGAATGTACAACGCCCAGCAGACACCAGCGCCAAGGGCATAACCTGCGCCAACCAGATCAATACCTGCACTCGTGGCGCCAGTCGGAATCAACAGCAGTAAACCCACAGCCGCCAGGGCGATCCATAGAAAGTCGATCGCCCGACGTGAGGCGTAAATAGCGACCGCCAGTGGGCCGGTGAACTCCAGGGCTACCGCAATACCCAGCGGGACCGTGTTCAAGGACATATAGAAGAGGAAGTTCATGCCGCCCAGCGCCATCCCGTAGACAATTACCGTGCGCAGGGACTTTGCGGTGAGCTTCGCTCGCCATGGGCGTAATAGCAGCAGCATGATCACGCTGGCGAAGATCAGCCGCAGGGTGGTGGTCCCTTGAGCGCCGATAACCGGGAACATGCTTTTGGCCAGGGAGGCTCCGGACTGGATCGATGCCATGGCTATCAAGAGCAGGCCTACCGAGAACAGGGTCGAGGCAAGGCTGCGGGGGTGGTCATTCATTGCGTGGCATCGTCCGAGGTGGGAAACGAGAATAGTGCGTTATGTGTTGGGCAATATACTGCGCATTCGTTGCGGTTGCGTCTATATATAAGCAGGGATTTTGAACATCCTGATAGAAAAGCGTAATCAGGGGTTGACGGCAGATTCTGGACGTCTATAATTCGCCCCACTTCCGGCGCAGTCGAAACGGAAAACTCCTTG
>NZ_JBXANU010000025.1:0-98255 GCF_058802085.1 Pseudomonas sp. GW822-FHT02G04 | reverse complement strand
GCAGGCACAGCAAGGGGGAGCAAGCTCCCCCTTTAGTTTTTACCGGACACTAGTGACGCAGAGCGTGGGAACGATCAAGATCGCTGCGTTCGGCAGCTGCTACAGGGGGGGCACAAGATTTTGTTCACCCACACAAAATTATTTTCAAGCCTCGCACCATCACCCGAGCCATCCTCGGGTTCGTCATTCTGTCATCTGCAACGCCCCATCAAGCCCTCCAGCCAGGCTTTGGCCAAACCGCCGAAAATCTCGGGCAAACCCCGCTTAAAACTCGGTGAAACACCCGAGAATCCGCCGAAAAATCAACGCCCGGCTCCCGAGGTTTTTTCCTTTATCTGTCACTGGAAGCTGCGAACTTCTGACCCATGGCCTCACCCCATACGCCGTTCGACCCACGCGGTTCCGGGCACAGGACTTGAGCGCCATGGCGTCATGCACGAGCAACTCACCCAACGTACGAACACGATGAAAGGAGACTCTTCATGTTTAAGCGCAACGTTCTCGCGGTATCCCTGACCCTCGCTGCCCTGTGCTCGGCACAGGCTGCAATGGCTGACATCAACGGTGGTGGCGCGACCCTGCCACAACCGCTGTACCAGACCGCCGGCGTACTGACCACTGGCTTCGCCCCCTACATCGGTGTCGGCAGCGGCAACGGCAAGGCTGCTTTCCTGAACAACGACTACACCAAGTTCGTGGCCGGCACCACCGGCAAGAACGTGCATTGGGCCGGTAGCGACTCCAAACTCAGCGCTACCGAATTGAGCAGCTACGTGTCGGCACATGGCGCTGCCTGGGGCCCATTGATCCAGGTGCCTTCGGTGGCCACTTCGGTTGCCATTCCATTCAACAAAACCGGCACCGCCAACGTTGATCTGAGCGTCAACCAACTGTGCGGCGTGTTCTCCGGCCGTCTGACCGACTGGAGCCAGATCACCGGTTCCGGCCGTACTGGCGCGATCAACGTGGTTTATCGTGGTGAAAGCAGCGGTACCACTGAGTTGTTCACTCGCTTCCTGAACGCCAAATGCGCCGAGACCGGCACCTTCGCCATCACCACCAACTTCGCCTCCAGCTACAGCGGTGGCCTTCCAGCCGGCGCCGTTTCCGCCACCGGCAGCCAGGCTGTGATGACTGCGTTGAACGCTGTTCAGGGCCGCATCACCTACATGAGCCCGGACTACGCAGCGACTACCCTGGCCGGTCTGGACGACGCCACCAAAGTCGCCAAGGTTGCCGGTGTTTCGCCAGCGCCTGCCAACGTGTCGGCCGCTATCGCTGCCGTCGCCGTGCCTGCCGTCGCCAACCGCTCCAACCCGAACGCCTGGGTACCGGTGTTCGCCGCCACCACCAGCCCGACCGATCCAAGTGTCGTGGCTTACCCATCCACCGGTTACCCGATCCTGGGTTTCACCAACCTGATCTTCAGCCAGTGCTATGCCGACGGTACCCAGAGCACGCAAGTGCGTGACTTCTTCACCCGTCACTACGGTGCCAACGCCGCCACCAACAACGACGCCGCCATCACCGCCAACCGCTTTGTGCCGCTGCCAGCAGCCTGGAAAACTGCAGTACGCAGCAGCTTCCTGACCGCGACCAGCGCTCAGAACATCGGCAACACCAACGTCTGCAACGCCATCGGTCGTCCGCTGTAACCCTCGCTTCAACGACCCGCAATACCCGATCAGCAACGGCGCAGGCCGTTGCTGATTTTTTGCGTGTGACCCGGGCAAAACAGCCAGATGAATATTGCGTGACAGAAGTTCGGTCGCGCCTTGGCGAAACCGCCTATCCCCTATAAGCAACGCTGGCCGCTTGATAGCGCGGCGTTGCAGACCTTCTGCAAATCGAAAGGATGAGTAGTGATGCTGCGCTGCAAACCTCTGGCAAAACCGAGTGCTTCGCGTCGTGATGGTGAGCTGTCGATATTGCGGCTCAAGCCGTTGGCTCAGGCCATTGCGCTGTTGATGGTGACCGGCAGTGCCCATGCGGCGACGGCATTCAGTTCCAGCTGGTTTGCCGCCAAGGGCGCGGCGCAGTCTGCCGGCGCGGCGCGGCCAGGGGCGGCCGTGCCGGGGATGCCGCCACCGTTGGCACAGCAACAAAAGGCTAATCAACAGTTGCAGCGTTCACTGACCAACCTCAACAACACCGTGGCCGCGATTGCCGCGCAGCAAGCCGCGCAAGCGGCGGGGCGGCAGGCTGCGTTCGGTCGGGTGCAGACTGTGCCGGATGGTTTGGGCGAGGGCGGTTTGCAAGTCGACAACAGCCTGACCCAGGGCTGGGCCAATGCCCAGGCGCCGGAGCAAAGTCAGGCCGATGGCAAGACCACGGTGAAGATCCAGCAGACCGCCGACAAGGCGATTCTCAACTGGGAAACCTTCAACGTCGGGCGCAACACCACCGTGGACTTCAAGCAGCAATCGAACTGGGCGGTGCTTAACCGTATCAACGACCCGAGTGCGCGCCCCAGTCAGATCCAGGGGCAGATCAAGGGCGACGGCACGGTGATGCTGATCAACCGCAACGGCATCGTGTTCAGTGGCACCAGCCAGGTCAACGTGCGCAACCTGGTGGCCGCCGCCGCGACGATCACCGACGTACAGTTCAGTCAGCGCGGCCTGTATGTGGACGCCACCGGCAGTCAGCCGACCTTCGCCGGTGCCGCCGGCAAAGTACTGGTGGAGCGCGGTGCCTTGATCGAAACCCACAAGGCGGCATCGTCCACCGATGCGGGTGGTTATGCGTTGCTGCTCGGTAGCGAAGTGGAGAACGCCGGTTCCATCGTCACCGCCAAAGGCCAGACCACGTTGGCCGCCGGCGACAGCTTTTACATCCGTCGCGGAGTCGGCACCAGCGGCAACCTGCGCTCGACCACCCGCGGCAACGAAGTGGCCACCGCGCTCAAAACCGGCAGCAGCGCCGGTACGGTGATCAACAATGGCCTGATTCAAGCGTCGACCGGCGACATCACCTTGACCGGGCATCAGGTGCAGCAAAACGCCGTGGCCGTGGCCAGCACCTCGGTCGACATTCGCGGCACCGTGCACCTGCTCAACTCGGCCACCGACAGCACTGGCAGCGTGACGCTCGGTCAGGGTAGTACCACGGCGATCCTGCTCGATGCCGCTGGTGGCTCGGCGTTGGACAGCCAGCGCAATGCAGCTCTGGCGGGGCTCGACGGTTTATCGAACACGCTCAACACCGGTCGTTTCAACAACCTCAGCAGTGTGGCTGACCGCACCGACCAGTCGCGGGTCGAGATCGTCAGCGGCGGTAGCGTCGATTTCCAGAACGGTTCGATCACCCTGGCCACTGGCGGCCAGGTTGCAGCCAGTGCCGGACGTCGCAGCCTGGTGCGAGAGGGCGCGGTGATCGATGTGTCCGGTGCCATCGGCGTCAAAGTGGCGATGGAATCCAACAGCATCAAGGTCAACGTCCAGGGCAACGAGCAGCGCGATGCCCCGGTCAACCGCGATGGCGGCAAACTGAGCAACAGTGACGTGTGGGTCGATTTGCGTGAGCTGGTGCATGTACCCGCCGGTACTAACGGCTACGCCACTGATCGCTGGTATACCGCCGGTGGTTTGCTGGAAGTGGGCGGCTATCTCGGCACGCAAAATCACAGCGTCGGCGAATGGATGGCCCAGGGCGGGACTTTGACGTTCACCGGTAATGACGTGGTGACTCAGCAGAGCGCGCAGCTCAACCTGTCGGGCGGCACGCTGGATGTGCAGAGCGGTTACGTGCGCCAGTCCTGGCTCAAGGGACCGAATGGCCGCTTGTATGAGTTGTCGCGGGCACCGGGGGACATTCTTTATTCTGGGCTTTACAACGGCTATGAAGATCACAGCGAACGCTGGGGGCAGACCGACTATTACTACAGCCCGCTGATCGCACCGAAGCAACGGTTCGAGGACGGTTACACCGTGGGCCGCGACGCCGGCAAACTGGTGATCGCCACCACCAGCGCGGTGCTCGAGGGGCAGATCGTCGGTGAAGTGTTCAAGGGCGAGCGCCAGACGCAAGCACCGAACCCCGGCCTCGACGGCTACCAGCAAACGCAGACCGCCGTCGCTCGACGGGCACAGTTGCTGGTCGGTAACTACACGCCGATTTACGACACCACCACGGGCTCGCTCAACAGTGGCCTGAACCCGACGCTCAATCAGGTGCTCATTGGCGATGTCGAGCAGAAGATCGCCGCCGGCCTTGACCTGACCTCTGTAGTTGCCAGTGATCGGCAGGGGAAACTGCAACTGGACGGCGATCAACTCAGTGGTTTCCAGCTCGGCGCGCTGAAGGTCGCGGTCCGGCAACAGGTTCAGGTCGATAGCGCACTGACCGTGGCTGACGGCGGCGAAATCACCCTGTATGCCCCGCAAGTCACTGCCAACGCTGACCTCACCGCTCGCGGTGGCAGCATTCGTCTGGGCAACGTGCTCAAACAGGTCAATATCGACAGCAACTTCGTGGTCGGCGATGTGATCCTGGCACCCAGCAGTGGTTTCAAGGCTCAGGTAACGGTGGCTGATGGCGTGCGACTGAACACCGCCGGTCTGTGGAGCAACCTGCTGCTTGATGCCAGCGACAGCACCCGTTTGCCGTACCTCAATGGCGGCGCGGTGTCGTTGCGCAGCACCGGGGATATTGACTTGCAGGCGGGCAGCTTGATTGATGTGTCTTCTGGCGGCGCGGTTATGGCCGACGGCAAGACCCGGGGCGGCAAGGGCGGTGATCTGACCCTGGTAGCGGGTGACAGCAACACATCAGGGACGGGGTCGTTGACGCTCGGGGCCGAGTTGCGCGGTGAAGGCGTGACGGGTGGCGGCACCTTGAAAATCCAGTCCCATAAGGTGGAGATCGGCGAGGCGGCCGCCGCGCCCGGGAGCAACACGCTGCACTTGGCCGCCGACTTTTTCAACAAGGGTTTTTCGGCTTACGACATCACCGGCAATGAAGGCTTGATCGTCGCGGACGGCGCCCAGGTCGAGGTGACTACGCCGGCCTATCGCTTTGGCGAAGACGCCGCGAGGACGGCCACTGGCGCGGAACCGGCGACGGCGCTGGAGCGTTGGCTGCCGACCCTGTATCAGGAAAATCCGCTCAAAGGCGTGCTGACCCAGCGTCACGGCGCCAGCCTGAGCCTGAATGCCGGCACCGCACAATCCGGTGCTGCCGACATGGCCAGTACGGCATTGACCCTTGGCCAGGGCTCAGCGATCAGCGTTGACCCTGGCCAGTCAATCAACCTGCGCAGCATCGGGCAACTGACCGTCAACGGCACGCTGAATGCCTGGGGCGGGCAGGTCACGCTGGGCGCGCTGAGTGTCGCGGCGCCGGTGTCCGAGGCAGTGAACGCCATCGGTCATGGCCGTTCCATCTGGCTTGGTGAACAGGCGTTGATCGATGTCGCGGCCCGCGCGGCGACGGCGGTCGATGTCCGTGGCAGGACCTATGGGCAGGTGCGCAATGGCGGCCAGATCGTGATTGGAGGCCAGATCGACAGTAAAACCGGGATAGCCACGGCGTCCGATCTGTTCGTGGTACTGCGTGAAGGTTCGCGCCTGGAAGCCTCAGGTACCCAGGCGCTGCTGGACATCACCGGTCAGGGCAAAACCTGGGTGGCGAGTAACGGCGGGAGTATTTCCCTGGGTTCCAACAATGGCTTGTATCTGGACGGTAGCTTCAACGCCAAGGCGGGCGGTGCGGGGGCGGCGGGCGGCAGTTTGTCGGTGGCGCTCGAAACACCTTACTACCCGAACGCCACCGTCACGGATCGGGTGTTGCAGGTCCGTGAGTTGATCCTCAGCCAGACGCATTTACCTGGCACCTTGAATGGCTCACCTGAAGAGAATGGCGGTTCGCTGGTCTATGGTCGCGGCCAATTGGGCGTTGATCAGGTCCAGGCCGGCGGTTTCGACACCGTGGCGCTGCTCAGCAATGGCTTGTTGAGCGTGGCTGGCGATGTGTCGCTGACCACCGGCCAAAGCCTGAGCCTGTATTCCCGGGGCATTGGTCTGGCCAAGGGCGCCGCCGCCAATACCCGGGTTGAGCTGAACGCGCCGCATGTGCTGTTGGCCGGGATTCTGGCTGCGGATGCGACAGGCAAAGAAAACTACCACCGGCCAGTGATCGAGGGCTCGGTTTCTACCGCGAATAATCAGGCGTTTTTTGCAGTCAATACTGATCTGCTTGATATACAAGGCAGCGTGGCTTTCAGCAGACAAGGCACGTTGCGACGGGCCGACAATTCGACCCTCGACGTTGAGCGTGAGGGCTTCGACCAGGTTCAGTTGAACAGCCGCGGCGATTTGCGCTTCCTCGCTGGCGTTGGCGGGGATGACATGCCGGTCGGCTTTAGCACGCAATTGATCACCCCGGGCGATATGACGTTGCAGGCTGCACAGTTGTATCCGGCGACGGGTGTCGGCGCTCGGGTGTTGGCGGGGTTAGGCAAAAACTCCTTGGGCACGATGGTCTATGACCCGTCACGATCGTTGGTCATCGGTCGTGTGGGAGACGTGACTCAGCCGGTGCCGTATTCAGTGTTCGGCCGCTTGCAACTGGGTGCGGCAACGATCAAACAAGGTGGCGTCGTACGCGCACCTTTGGGGCTTCTCGAAATCGGTACAGCGACGTTGCCGTACACAACGAACGTCGAGTTGCTTCCCGGCAGCCTCACCTCTGTCAGTGGCAAAGGTCTGGTGTTGCCCTATGGCGGCACCGTCGATGGTCAGACCTACAGCTACGGCGGCAAGAATGTGGCACTGGTCGGCCAAGGATCCGTGCTCAATGAGAACGGTGATCTGACGGTCGGGGTGATTTTGGGCGGGCAGTCGATCACGGCACAGCAAGGCTCCGTACTGGACCTGTCCGGTGGCGGTGATTTGTTGGGGGCCGGGTTTATCTCCGGCCGTGGCGGTTCGACCGATGCCCGTTACAACCCGCTGGTGCAAATCGGCGCCAACGGTGGTTTTACCTTGCCGGGCCTTTCCAGCAACCCGGTGTACGCCATCGTGCCGGGCAACCAGAGTCTTTACGCACCAGTGGCGGCTGAAGGTGGCGCGGTCGATCCGGTGATCGGTCGTCAAGTCACCATTGGTGCTGGCGTGCCCGGGCTGGCGGCCGGCACCTACACGCTGATGCCTTCCACCTATGCCATGTTGCCGGGGGCGTTCCGGGTCGAGGTCAACGGTCTGGCGGGATTGGGCACGGTGGCTGGCGCGCAACGGATGCGCAATGGTTCGTGGACCACCGCCGGTACGCTTTCGGTGGCCAATACCGGACTGCGTGACAGTGTCGCGAGCCAGTTGATCCTGACCTCGGGTGACGTTTTGCGCCGTTATTCGCAATACAACGAAACCAGCTACGCCCAGTTTGCGGTGGCCGATGCCGCGCGGTTGGGTGTCCCACGGGCGATGCTGCCGGTGGATGCCAAAACCCTCAAACTGGCCTTGCTCAAGGGCACCAAGGAACAGGCGTTTTCCTTTAACGGCACCGGCAAATTCGACGCGGCACCGGGTGGGTATGGCGGTACCGTAGTGGCATTGTCGGCCATCCCCAACGTCGATCTGGAAATCGTTGGTGGGGGGCAACAGGCTACCCCGGCCTTCGCCGGCATCACGCTGGATGCCGACAGCCTGAATGCCTTGCAGGCGACGCGGTTGATGGTCGGTCGACTGCCTTACGTGCTCTATGGCCAGGGCGGTAACTACATCAACTTTACCGGCGTTGGCGCCAGTTCGAACATTACCCTGCGCCAGGGGGCGACCCTCTCGGCCCCGGAAGTTTTCCTGGTGACCGGCAACGGTAACCTGGTGGTCGAGCAGGGCGCGATGATCAACACCATTGGCCGAGGCGCTGCGTCGTTTGATGCCCGGGACGGCTTCGTTTATCAGGCGACCAACCTGCTCGCGGCCTCCAATGGCTTGCTCAACGTGCAGTTGGCGCCCAATACCATCAGTGGTTCGATCAGCGTGGGCGGCTGCGACAGCCTGTGCACCGGGCAGACACGGCTTTACTCCGAAGGCAGCCTCGTCGCGGCCACGGGCAAGACACTGGAACTGGACGATCAGGTGCGCTACGGCACGCGCCACCTGACCCTGGCCGTGGGCAACATCAACGTCGGCAGCAGCCAGGCATTGACCGATGCCGCGACGCGCAACGTATTGCCCACCGGTTTGAGCCTCAGCCAGCCAGTGCTTGAACGCTTGTTGCAGGGCGATACCGAGTACGGTGCGCCGGCGCTGGAAACCCTTGAACTGTCGGCCCGCGAAGCACTGAATTTCTATGGCAGCGCCAGCCTCGACACCTACGATGTCCAGACCGGTCGTTCGCGGCTGAGCAACCTGATGCTCACCACCCCGGCGATGTATGGCGCTGGTGGCGCGAACGACGTGGCGACGATCCGCACCTCCAACCTGATCTGGAACGGCGCCAAAGGCGTACCCGGCACCGTGATCGCCGGCGGTGCCGGTACCGGTAGCGGACGCCTGGATATTCAGGCCGAGCGCATCGAGTTCGGTTACGGCGACTTTGCCCAGCCCAACTCGGTCGATAGCCTTGATCGTCTGGCGTTGGGCTTTGCCAGTGTCAATCTGACGGCCAGCGAGCGCATCACCGCCAATCACAAAGGCAGCCTCGCGGTGTACCAGACCCAGGGCGCCTTCGATGCGCAAAAGGGTTTCAGTTACAGCGGCGGCAACCTGAACATCGTCACGCCGTTGATGACCGGTGAAGCCGGGTCGGTCAACCACATCACCGCCGGTGGCGCCATCAATGTCGGCGGCACGGCCAAGGCTGTGACTGATGCAAACGGCCTGGGCGCCGAGCTGTCGATGCGCGGCAGCAGCATCAACCTGGCCAGCGCGGTGGTGCTGCCCAGCGGCAAGCTGACCCTCAACGCTACCCACGACCTGACACTGGCCGATGGCGCGCTGATCGATGTGGCCGGGCGTGCCATTGTTTTCAATGATCTGACGAAGTACAGCGGCGGCGGTGAAGTCATTCTGCAGAGCCGCAACGGCAACATTCTTCAGAGCGCCGGCTCGCGGATCGATCTGTCGGCGCGCAATAACCGCGCGGGCCAACTCAGCGCCGTGGCACTGGGCTCGGCGGCCGGAATGGTCGACCTGCAAGGCAGCATTTTGGGTAGCAGCAGCGGTGAATACGACGCCGGTGGCACCTACATGCCGTATCAGGCCGGTGAGGTCGAGATCCAGGCTCAGCGCCTGGGTGGCAGTGGCAATTTGAGTGAGCAGTTCGCGGCGCTCAACCAGCGTTTGAATCAGGGCGAAGTGTTCGGCTCGCGCAGCTTCCAGCTCAAGCAGGGCGACCTGGCAATCGGTAACGACCTTAAAGCCTCTAACATCACTGTGTCGCTGGATAACGGCAGCCTGTGGGTCAATGGGACGGTAGACGCCAGTGGCGAGCGGGTCGGCAGCATTAGCCTGTCGGCGAAAAACAACTTGACCCTGGGCAGCGGCGTCTTGCTTGACGCCCATGGCCGCCGACTGAGGGTAGACAGTTACGGCAAGATCATCGATTCGCCGAACCGCGCTATGGTCGACCTGACCTCACGCGAGGGCGTATTGACCCTGGCCAGCGGTGCGCGCATCGATTTGCGTCACGGCACTGATGTCGCGGTCGGCAATCTCCCGGGGCAGAACGATGGCCGTGCTCGCGGCACCCTGGAACTTAATGCACGGCGCATGGGACTCAATGCTCCCGATCCGGTCTACGGGGACATCGCCATTGATGCCAGCGGCAATCTGGATATTCAGGGGGCGCGTTCCATCGCCGTGAACGCCACTTGGCAGTACGACGATGCACCGCTGGGCATTGACCCGGCGGCCAGCGGCCGGCCGTATCAAGTGATCGATCAGGGTTATCTGGACGGCAAACATCAACAGAGCATCCAGTTCATCAACGCCGCGCTGGCCAACAGCGACTTGATGCAACGCAAGCTGGCGGGCCTGAACAACGCCCGGTATGCCGATGCCTTCCATCTGCGGCCAGGGGTCGAAATTGTCAGTTCCACCGCCGATGGCGACCTGGTGGTGCAGGGTGATCTGGACCTGTCCGGTTACCGCTACGCCAGCGTCAATCCGCACACGCAGAAGACTTCGGTTTACGGCTCTGGCGAATCCGGCAGCCTGACTTTGCGCGCCGGTGGCGACCTGAGCATCTACGGCAGCATCAACGACGGTTTTGCACCACCCCCCGCGACCCAGGACGACAAGGGCTGGGTGCTGCTGCCGGGTATCGATTTCACCGGTGGCGATATCGTTGTGCCGGGCGCCGGTGTCACCCTGGCCGACGGCACCGCGTTCCCGGCCGGGACGACTTTGAACTACGACGTACCGCTCAAAGGCGTGACGGTGGTCGCCGGCACTCGTTTACCGATGGCCGTGACACTCGCTCAGCCACTGGTACTGCCAGCGGGCACTGTTCTGGCGGCCGACGTGCGCGATAACGTGGGCAACCTGTTGTTTGCCGCCGGCACCTTGTTGTCGCAAAACGTAACCCTGGCCGCCGACTCTCAATTGGGAGCCGGGAGCCTGTTGACCAGCGCCGCGTCCTTGCAAAACTTTGTCTGGCCCAAGGGGGTGCCGTTGCCGAGTGTCGCGGGAGCAATGAATGCTCAGACCAATGTGTTGAATCTCGTCGGCAGTCTGGCGCTGGCCCGTGGCGCGCTGATTCCGTCCGGCACCGATGTGAAACTGCCCACCGGGGTGGATTCGGTGCAGTTGCGTCCGGAAGTCGCCGGACGTCAGGGACGGATCTGGGCCATCGCCTCAATGCTGGAGCCGGGCTCACAGTCATGGTCACTGCGCCTGGTTGCCGGGGCGGATACCGAGGCGGCCGACAGCCGCGTTGTTCAGCCACAAGCGGCCCATGGCGACCTGCATCTGGCCGACAGTCATTACGGCATGTTCGGCAAGGCCAAGAGCGGTTCGATGATCTGGAGCCAAGAGGGTGCGGACGAGCTCGGTGACTCCTCGATCGCTGGCCAGCCAATCGACCTGGACTACATCAAGGCAACGGTCGGCTACGACTCGATTGAAGCCATGTGCGCCGATGTGCCGTACTGGTGCGTGGCGTCGGGTGGCACGAGCTACGAGTTGGTCCCAGGCAGCACGCGCTTGAGCGTACTGCGCACGGGTACCGGCGACATTGAGTTGTTAAGCGCTGGCGACCTGCGCATGGATTCGCTATTTGGCGTCTACACCGCCGGCAGCTCGTCGGGGCCGACACAAGCCAATGATCCGTACAACCAGGCCAAAGGCCGCGGGGCATTGGGTACGGTACTCAATGACGCGAATGGCAGTTACGAGCATCTGGTCAATGGCGGTCCCGACAGCGTCTATCGGGCGTGGTACCCGGATGCTGGCGGTAACCTGACGCTCAAGGTCGGGGGCAACCTCACCGGCAACATCACCGCACCGGCCAATGCGATCGGCCGGCCCAACAATGCGGATGCCGGTTATGACTCGGCAAACGTGGGCAACTGGCTCTGGCGTCAGGGCGATGGCGGGGTGGCAACCGGCGGTGCGGCGCAGCCTACGGCGTGGTGGATCAACTTCGGTAGCTACACCGCTTCGATGGTCGGAGGTGGCGCCGATCAGATGGTGGGCTTCACCGGTTACGGCACCCTGGGCGGTGGTGACCTGAATGTGCAGGTGGCGGGTGATGCCGGGGTGTTGAATACCCTGGCCGGCAGCACGTTCAATTCCAATATCAACCCACGTAGCCAAGGGCTGGTACTGGCAGTGGGCAGCACCGGGCGTGTGGGCGCCGATGGCAACGTGCAACTGACCGGCGGTGGCGACCTTGACCTGCGTGTCAGCGGCGCAATCAATCCGGCCAGCACCATCGTCACCGGGCATCTCAACGGAGCAGTGATCGATCTGCGCGGTCATGCTCAACTCGACAGTGCATCGATGGGCAGCCTCAACCTTCATTACGGCAGTGTGTTGAACGACCAGTCTCCTGGTGAAACCCGTGCCTATGACGTATTCCGTGCGACCCGTGGCCTTGCGGCGGGCGGGCTGACATTGATGCCCGGCGATGCCACGTTTGCCTTGTCGACGTCTGGAGATTTGGTCGTACAGGATGTCGCGGATCCGGGGCGTGCGCCGTTGATGAGCGGTTCGGCGTTTATCTCTGGCGCCGGCGTTCAGGGGCTGGGGCGCAGCTGGTTCACGTTGTGGACAGAGCGCACCGCCATCGATCTGTTCTCGGCGGGCGGTAATCTCACGCCTTACACCCAAGGTGTGGAGACGGACCTGGCGGTGGTTTACCCCTCCATTCTTCGTGCCGTTGCGGCCAGCGGCAATCTCTACTATGGCGAAGCCAGCAGGCTGGGGACCGGTGGTGGCGTGAGCAATCGCCGCCCTGCGTTAGTACTCGCACCGTCGGCGAGCGGGGAATTGCAGTTTCTGGCCGGTGATTCCATCTATGGCGGTGATCTGACTGTCACTCAATCGAATGCATCCGGCAGTGCGATGGCCACCCCGCAACGACCGGCATTTGTCGCAACCGTCACCACAGGAATCACCCAAGCCATCGTCAGCAGCAATCTTTCCGAAACCGGCAACCGTTACGGGGCCGGCTCTAGCATCTTCCCACTGTTCGCCTTTGGTCCAGACAGTGCGGCCGGTGAAGGGGACGCTAATGCCAACCCCGCTCGCTTTTACGCCGTGAACGGCGATTTGCTGGCGGTCAGCAGCGGTCGGGCAATGACCTTTACCACACCCGGTGATGCTCGTCTGGGGCAAACCTGGTATGAGGGCGGCGGGCCGGTCTGGATGATGGCCGGGCGAGACATCGTCAGTAGCGGAACCGGGTTGAGCGGTGGTCAGGGCGGTGACTCAGTTGTGGGGGCGTATACCCACGCAGGCAACCTGTTCATCCACAACAACCCGAATGACATCTCCATCGCCTCCGCCGGACGCGACATCCTCTACAGCAACTTCAACGTCGCCGGTCCCGGCACACTGGAACTCAGTGCCGGGCGCAATTTGCTGATGGAAGACAAGGTCAGTGTGACCAGCATCGGTGCCGTGGTGCCAGGGGATTCCAGAGCCGGAGCGAGCATTGTGATGCAAGCCGGGGTTGGCGCCAGCGGGCCAGACTACGATCGCTTCATCACCCCCTATCTGTCGGCCGCGAACCTGGCTGAGGCCGGTCTTGGGCTGGCCAGTCAGGACGGTAAAGTCGCCAAGATCTACGAAACCGAACTGGCCGGCTGGCTGGCCGTTCGCTATGGCTTCAGCGGAACCCCGGAGCAGGCGCGCAGCTTCTATGCAGCGCTGCCGGCCGAGCAGCGTCGAGTGTTTGCCCGCGAGGTGTACTTCGCCGAACTCAAGGCCGGTGGCCGCGAATACAACGAAGAGGGCGGAGTGCGTCAGGGTAGCTACGTGCGGGGTCGCGAGGCCATCGCCGCATTGTTCCCCGAGAAAGATGTGGCGGGTAACCCGATCAGCTACAAGGGCGATATCACGCTGTACGGCGGCGCCGGTGTGCACACCGATTTTGGTGGCGGCATCCAGATGCTCACGCCGGGCGGTGGCCAGATCTTCGGCATCGAAGGCACGGCGCCGCCGTCCACGGCCGGTGTGATCACCCAGGGCGAGGGCGATATTGAGCTGTATGCCAAAGGCAGCATTCTGCTCGGCCAGAGCCGGATCATGACCACCTTTGGCGGCTCGATCCTCGGCTGGTCGGCCCAGGGCGACATCAACGCCGGTCGCGGTTCGAAAACCACCGTGGTCTACACGCCACCCAAACGTCTGTACGACACCTGGGGCAACGTGACCCTGTCGCCATCGGTGCCGAGCACCGGTGCGGGGATCGCGACATTGAACCCGATTCCCGAGGTGGCGCCGGGTGACATCGACCTGATCGCACCGCTGGGCACCATCGATGCCGGCGAGGCGGGGATTCGGGTGTCGGGCAACGTCAACATCGCGGCATTGACGGTGGTGAACGCGGCGAACATCCAGACCCAGGGCAAGTCGTCCGGTGTACCGATGACCGCTTCGGTGAATACCGGTGCGATCACCTCGGCCAGCTCCGCTGCGTCGTCGGCCACCCAGGCGGCGGAGGACGTGGCGCGTCAGCAGCAGGCTGCGGCGCGGCAGAATCAGGCGTCGGTGTTCACCGTGCAGGTGTTGAGTTTCGGCTCCGAGCAACTGGCGCCGACCCGCGATGGCGCCAGCCGCGCACCTGAGGCCGGGTACAACCCGAACAGTCCGGTGCAGGTGCTGGGTGCCGGAACCCTGGATGAATCGGCCCGGCAGCGCCTGACCGAAGAGGAGCGGGGCAGCCTCACGTTATAGAACTCTCGTTGTAAGTTTGGGCGACCTTTGGGTCGCCCTTTTTTTTACGAGTCCGGCGAGTGTACAGACACACTGATCGTTCCCACGCAGAGCGTGGGAACGATCAAATCAGGCGACATCAATGTTGACTGTATCGACGTCTTCGCGGGCAGCCCGCTCGGGCTGATCTGGCCCTCTTTTGAAATGAAGCTTTTGTGACAAAAGTTCGGTAGCACAAAGCCATTCCGGTCATGCCTATGTGACGTGCTTGAGGGGGCCGCGAGGCCACTTTTCCAGCCGAGGGCGGGAAGCCGGGAGTGAGGCAATGGGGACTATGGAACGCTACTCGAAAGTGGGCATGCAAGAACTCGATCAACGCCTGTCGAAGATCGTCGAAGCCGCGCGCAAGAAGCCGGTTTCGGTCTATCGCTACGGTGCGCCGTGGGTCTGGATCGTGTCTCAGGATGACTGGCAGGGCGCTTTGAAAGAAGTCTCCAGCTACATCCCGCCGGGCCATTCACTGGTGCTGCTGCGCCCGCAAATCGACGACCTGCTCGAAGAACACCGCGACATCCTGCTCGGCCTCAACGCAGAGCCCGGCATGCTCATCGCCCCACAGACCGTCATGCACATCCTGCTGCTGCAGTTGCTCTATTCGGTGCCCAGCGAGCAGCAACTCTACGAACAGCTCAATTACAACCTGCTGTTCCGCTGGTTCGTCGGCCTGGACCTGAACCAGAAGGTCTGGAGCTTCAACGTATTGAGCCGCGACATCGCCACGCTGTTGAACAACCCGCGGGCGGTGCAGCTGATCCAGAAAATCATTGGCGAAGTGTTCTGCGGTGCCTTGCTGCAAATGCCCGAGTTCTCCTTGAACTTCGCGCTGCTGCACACCTGGCTGGGCAAACACGCCGCGACATCGACAGCAAGCAATTGAGTGGGCCGGGCGCTGGACAAACAGCGACGGTCATTGCGAATTCAGGGGGTGGTGTGGAGCATCTTTTCAAGTCACGGCTGGCGCTGTGGGGCTGGCTGCTGGTGGCGGCCGGCGTGCAGCCGGTATTGGCCGAAGACGCCGCAATGGCGGCGCCGGCAAACAAGTTGGTCGATGTGAACGAATACTTCGTGCGCGGTAACACCGTGCTCGATGCCCGGGCGATCGAAGAAGCGGTGTACCCGTTTCTCGGCCCGCAAAAGACCCTGAACGATATCGAGGGCGCCCGTGAAGCCCTGCAGAAGGTTTACCAGGCCCGGGGTTATCAGTCGGTGTTCGTCGAGTTGCCGGAGCAGAAAGTCGAGGACGGCATCGTCTATCTGCACGTCAGTGAAACCAAAGTCGGCCGGGTGCGCGTCGTCGGCGCCAAACACTATTCGCCCGTGGACATCCGCGAAGACGTGCCGGCCCTGAAAGAAGGCGAGGTGCCGGACTTCAGCAAGGTCCAGGGTGAGCTG
Source organism: Pseudomonas sp. GW822-FHT02G04 (assembly GCF_058802085.1). Taxonomy (NCBI): domain Bacteria; kingdom Pseudomonadati; phylum Pseudomonadota; class Gammaproteobacteria; order Pseudomonadales; family Pseudomonadaceae; genus Pseudomonas; species Pseudomonas sp. GW822-FHT02G04. Next base: position 82,479 of record NZ_JBXANU010000025.1, on the reverse strand, counting down.
GCGCAACTCAACAAGACCCCGGGCCGGCAGGTGATGCCGCTGGTGCGTGAAGGGCAGCGCCCCGGCACCATGGACGTGGACTTGCAGGTCGAGGATCAGAATCCGTGGCAGGCCAGCGTCGGGCTGAACAACGATTACAGCGCCGACACCGAGAAACTGCGCGCCGTCACCAGCCTGGGTTACAACAACCTGTGGCAACTGGGCCACAGCATTTCCCTGACGTACTTCACCGCACCCCAGGACACCGATAACGCCAAGGTCTGGTCCGGTTCCTACACCGCGCCGTTGAGCGAGCGCTGGAGCGTGCAACTGTCCGGTTATCAATCCGACAGTAACGTCGCGACCATCGGTGGCAGCAACGTGTTGGGCAAGGGTCACTCCTACGGGATCTCGGCGATTTACACGTTGCCGTCCAGCGGCAACTGGTCCAACGCGCTGTCGGCCGGTATCGACTTCAAGGACTTCGACGAGCGCCTGACCCTGGCCGGCGAGAGCGACAACGTGCCGCTGCAATACGCACCGTTCACCTTCGCCTACAACGGCTTTCGCTACACCGAAAACTCACAACTGGGCCTCGGCCTGAGTCTGGTGGCCGGTACTCGCAGCCTGTTCGGTTACGGCAGCTCCGATGAAGACTTCGACTACAAGCGCTACCGCGCCAGCCCGAGCTTCGCCGTGCTCAAGGGCGACACCAGCTACACCTTCACCTTCGGCAACGATTGGCAGACCGCGACCAAAGCCGCGTTCCAGCTGGCGTCCGGGCCGCTGGTATCCAACGAGCAGTTCTCGGCCGGCGGCGCGACATCGGTGCGCGGTTATCTGGCCGCCGAGCGTACCGGTGACGACGGTTACCTGTTGTCTCAGGAACTGCGTACGCCGTCCCTCGCCAAGTACCTGGGCACTTACGTCCAGGAGTGGCGCTTCTACGCCTTCGCCGAAGGCGCCCGGTTGTACCTGCGTGACGAGCTCCCCGATCAGGACGCCGATTACGCCCTGGCCAGTGTTGGCCTGGGCACCCGCGCGAGCTTGAGCAAATGGCTGTCCGGCAGCCTGGATTGGGGCTATCCGCTGCTCGAAGGGCCGAACACCTCTAAACAGGAATCGCGCCTGCACTTCAACCTGCAAGCGACGTTCTGAACCTACGGAGTAATTCTTCATGCAGCGCTTATTCATCGCTTTCCTGATCTGCCTGGGCTTCGTGCTCCCGGCCACCGCCCAGGCCTGGTGGCAGGATGACTGGCATTACCGCAAACAGATTTCGGTCGACACCACGCCCCAGGGCGCGGCGATCAACCAGACGCTGGGCCGCACGGCGCTGCTGGTGCGCCTGCACACCGGCAACTTCACCTTCGACGGCGTCAAGGAAGACGGTTCAGACCTGCGTTTTATCGCCGCCGATGACAAAACCGTGCTCAACCATCAGATCGAAAGCTTCGACCCGCTGATGGGCATGGCGCTGATCTGGGTCGATGTGCCGGCTATCAGCGGCGGTCAGCGTCAAGACATCTGGATGTATTACGGCAACCAGAAAGCCCCGGCCACTGGCAACGGTCAGTTGACCTTCGACCCGAACTTCACCGCGCTCTATCACTTCGATGGCGCCAATGGCACGCCGGCCAAGGACACCACCGCCTACGGCAACACCGCACAAAGCGCGACCGGCGCGAGCATCGACGGCGTGATGGGGCGAGCGTTGCAGTTCAGTGGCCAGCCATTGCTGCTGCCGGCCAGCCCGTCGCTGCAACACAACACTGGCAGTGCGTTCACCTTCAGTGCCTGGTTGCGTGTGGATCAGGCCAATGGCGAGCAGTTGGTGCTGGCAAGACGGGAAGGGGCCAACAGCCTGTTGTTGGGGCTGAACCAGGGCATGCCGTTCGTGGAGATCGACGGCCAGCGCGCTGCGTCTACCCAGCCGTTGAACCCGGGCCAATGGCAGCACCTGGCACTGACTGCCGAGGGCAGCAAGGTTTCGCTGTACGTCAACGGGCGTGAAACCGCGAGCCTTGCGCTAGCGATGCCGGCGTTCAATTCGGTCATGGCCATCGGTGCCGACCTGCCGGGCGCAATCCCAGGCACTTTTCAGCCCTTCACTGGCGCCATCGACGAACTTCGTTTGTCCAAGGTCGCCCGGCCTGCCGCGCAGTTGCTGGCGGACGCCAATTCCCAGGGCGCCGAGTCGAAACTGGTGGCTTACGGCGTCGATGAAGAACAGTCGGGTTATGGCTTCGGCAGCCTCGGTTTCCTGCTCAACGCCGTGCCGGCGGACGCCTGGGTGATCATCGCGGTACTGGTACTGATGATGTTCCAGTCGTGGGTCATCATGATCCGCAAGAACCGCATGGTCAGCCGCGTCAGCGCCGCCAACGAAGCGTTCCGCGAGCAGTTCGCCAAGGTCGGCACGCGCCTGGAGATGTTCGCCGACGATCAGGATCTCGCTCAGCGTTTGCAACACTCCTCTTTGTGGCGTCTGTATCAGGTGGCGGTGAAGGAAATCCGCACTCGCCGCGAGCAGGGTGCCGACACCTCATCGGTTTCGGCCGCGACCATTGAAGCGATTCGCTGCTCCATGGACGGCGTGCGCACCCGCGAGAACCAGCAGCTCAGTTCGAAACTCTCGACCCTGTCCAACGCCATCGCCGGCGGTCCGTATATCGGTCTGCTCGGCACGGTGCTGGGGATCATGGTGGTGTTCCTCGGCACGGCCATGGCCGGTGACGTCAACATCAACGCCATCGCCCCAGGCATGGCCGCCGCCTTGCTCGCCACCGCCATGGGCCTGTTCGTCGCGATCCCTGCGCTGTTCGGCTACAACCGCCTGATCACCCGCAACAGGGAAGTCAGCGCCGACATGCGGGTGTTCGTCGACGAGTTCATCACCCGTCTGGCGGAGATGCACGGCGAAAGCCAGTCCAGTGAAGCGGCCCATCGGCGCGGCCACCACGCCAACGCATCCGTCCCGGCCTGAGGAGTACTGACATGGCTAGCGTCAATACCTCCCACGACGATGACGATGATGCAGCGGTGGACAGCATCAACATCACGCCCCTGGTGGACGTGCTGATGGTGGTGTTGGTGATGTTCATCCTCACCGCCACCGCGCAGGTTTCCGGCATCCAGATCAACCTGCCCAAGGCCAGTGCCTCGGTGTCGCTGTCCGAAGCCAAGACCAAGGCAATTTCGGTCAACGACGGCGGCCAGGTGTTCCTCGATGCCTACCCGGTAACCCTGGCGGAGCTCGAAGACCGCCTGCGCATCGAGAAGGCCCAGAACCCCGACTTCCCGGTGATCGTGCGCGGCGACGCCACGGTGCAGTACCAGAAAGTCATCGAGGTGCTGGACCTGTTGCGCCGGCTTGAACTGTCCCAGGTCGGTCTCGTCACCGGCAAACCGACCCAGGGCTGACCATGACCGCACAACAACCCTTCAAGCCGTTGCCGGTGAAGCCATCGCCCTTGCGCTTTGTTATATGGGGCGTCGGGTTGCTGATCGCCGGCGTGGCTGCGTGGTTTCTCTGGCAGTGGGCCAACGACATGAGCGGCATCCGCCGGGAAGCACCGAAGGTGCCGACGATTATTCCGTTGCCGCCACCGCCACCTCCGCCGCCGGAAAAACCGCCGGAGCCGCAACCCCCCGTGGAAGAAAAAATGGTCGAGCCCGAACCGACCCCGGAACCGGAAGAGGTCAAGCCAGAAGAAGAGGCGCCGCCATCTCCGGTGGATGACCTGGCCAAACCGGTGGACATGGACGGCGATCCCCAGTCCAGCCAAGGCGGCATTCCCGTTGGCAAGGGCAATGGCATGGCCGGTTCCGGTGGCGGACGCCTGGGCAACGGCACGTACAGCCAGTTTTTGGCGTTCACCTTCCAGCGCCTGCTGCGGGAAAACCCGGACCTGCGCAACCTGGCTTTTTCGCTGCAGACCGACGTGTGGCTGAGCAGCGTGGGCGAGATCACCCGGGTCGAGCTGGTGAAGTCCAGCGGCAACCCGGACGTCGACGCTCAGGTGCTCGCCGCGTTGCGCGGCGCCCCGCATTTAACCGAACGGCCACCGGCCTCCATGACCTTGCCTGTGCGCTTGTCCCTGCAAGGGCGGCGTCCGGGTTAACCGAACATTTTCAGGTTTTGCCAAAAGGAGTTGTGTGCAGATGATTTCCAACGTGAATCGATTGTCCCTGGCGGTCGGCATGGTCATTGCGACCCTGGTCGGGCACGCAGCGGCAGCCCCTGCGCCCTCGGAAAACGCCACGATCAATCTGATCCGCTTGCTGGTGGAGCAAGGCGTATTGAAACAGGACAAGGCCGAAGCACTGATTGCCCAGGCCCAGAACGAAGCCGTGCAGGCCCAGAAGGCGGCCAGTGCCAGCACTGCCGTGGCGGCCGGCCCGGCTGCCGCGCCTGGCGATGTACGGGTGCAATATGTACCGGCCGCGGTACGCGATCAGATCCGCGACCAGGTCAAGGCCGAGGTCATGGCCACCGCCAAACAGGAAAACTGGGCCCAGCCCAATACCTTCCCGGACTGGGTCTCGCGCATCAGCTTCGACGGCGACATTCGCCTGCGGGACGAATCGCGTTACTACTCGGGCACCAACAGCAACGAGATCGTCGACTTCGCCAGGCTCAATAACAACGGCCCGTACGACGTGAACCCCAACAGCAGCACCAACCTGCCGCCGTTGCTCAACACCCGCGAAGACCGCGAAAACCTGTTCCGCCTGCGGGCGCGCCTGGGCATGAAAGCGGTGATTTCGCCGGAGTGGACCGCCGGCATACGCATCGGCACCGGTTCGGACAACAACCCGGTGTCCACCACCCAGACCCTCGGCGGCGGGTTCGGCAAAAAAGACATCTGGCTCGATCAGGGTTACCTGACCTGGAAACCGTCCGATCAGCTGACCCTGACCGGCGGGCGGATCGCCAATCCGTTCTTCTCCACCGACATGCTTTATTCCAATGACCTGAACTTCGATGGCGTGGCGGCAATCTTCGACCACAAACTCAACCGCGACTGGGGCCTGTTCGGCACCGTTGGCGCATTCCCGGTGGAATACACCAACGACACCAGCACCAGCAACGGTTTCGACAAGGAAGAAAGCGACAACAAGTGGCTGTACGGCGCGCAGATCGGCGCCAACTGGGCGATCAACAGCAACAACCGTCTGAAGGGCGCCTTGGCCTACTACCGTTTCGACGACATCGAAGGCCAGCGCTCCAGCCCTTGCGAACCCTGGGCCGGCGCACCGGGCTGCGACAGCGATGGCAGCCGCTCGGCGTTCATGCAGAAGGGCAACAGCGTGTTCCTGCTGCGCGACATCACCCCCAACCCGCTCAACCCGGCCACCACGCCGCAACCGCAATTTGTCGGCCTGGCCTCGGAATTCAACTTGCTGGACCTCAACGTCGTGTGGGACACCGACCTGCCGGAAGACTTCAAACTGCGCAGTCAGGCCGACTACATCCACAACCTGGGTTACGACGAAGGCGAGATGCGCAAGCGCTCGGCGGGGCAGATCGTCAACAACCTCGACAGCAACGGCGGAGTGGAAAGCGGCGCCAATGCCTGGATGGTGCAGTTCACCCTCGGCAACTCGCTGGACTTGAAAAAGCAGGGCGACTGGAACTTCTTCGCCGGCTACAAATACATCCAGCCGGACGCCTTGCCGGACGGTTTCAACGATTCGTCGTTCCACCTCGGCGGCACCAATGCCAAGGGCTACTTCCTCGGCGGCAACTACGGCCTGGCCAAGAACGTCTTCGCCACCGGGCGCTGGTTGAGCTCCGAAGCGGTGTACGGCGCGCCGTTCGACATCGATGTTTTGCAGCTTGAAATCAACACGCGCTTCTAAGGCGCAGGGAGAGCGTCATGAACACAAAAATCCTGCTGTTTGCCCTGGGGTTGTTGCTGACTCAAGGGGCGAGCGCCGAAGGCATGGAGGAACGCTTGCGCACCCAACTGCGCAGCACCACCCAGCAGTTGCAGGCCCTGCAAAGCCAGCAGGCTCAGGCCAGCGCCGCGCAAGTGGCGGCCGAGAGTCAGGCCAAGGCTGCACAAGCGCAGATCAAGCAACTGACGGCGGAATTGGCCAAGGTCAAAGGCGTGGCCGAACAACTGGCCGGTCAGCACGACAGCCTGCAAAACCAGGCCCAGGCGCAAGCGGCGGCCAGCAGCGAGCAAATCGGCAAGTTCAAGAAAGCGTACGAAGAACTGTTGGTGATGGCCCGGGGCAAAGAGGCCGAGCGCGCGCGGCTTGCGGCGCAATTGGCTGAACGTGACACACAAATGCAGCAATGTTCGGTCAAGAATCAACAGATGTATGGCGTGGCCAAGGAAATCCTCGCGGCCTATGAAAAGATCGACGTCGCCGAGGTGATGAAGATCCGCCAGCCATTCGCAGGCAGCGCCCGGGTCAAGTTCGAAGAACTGGCCCAAGGGTTTGGCGACGAACTCTATAAAACGCAATTCGACGCGCCCCAGGCCGCGATCGCTCATTGAATGACAGGGAAGCCTCTCACATGACTCAATTGATCAGCCACGTATCGCCACAGTCCCTCACCGACGTGCTGCAAGCCGCCGGTTACCGGGTCAATCAAACGGAACAGAACGGCATCGTGCAATTGCTCAGCGCCAGCCAGGGCATCGGCTACGCCGTGCGCTTTGGCAACCCGGCGGCCGAGCAGGGCCGCTACGTCGACTTCACCTTCAGTTGCGCCTTGCGGGTGCAGGGCGAATTGCCGGCCGGGCTGGCGCAACTGTGGAATGCCTCGCGACGGTTTGCCCGGATGTCGGTGCAGGGCGAGTTTCTGCTGATGGAAATGGACGTGGTGGTCGCCGCCGGGGTGAGCGACGATCATCTGCGCGGCAACCTTGAACTCTGGGATCGCTTGCTTCAGGAGTTCATCGTTTACCTGCGCGAATACAGTCAGAACAGCGGCCAGAACGGCGAGGCGGTGCCGACGCCAAAGGTCGCCGTGCCTGAGCAAGAGGAAGTTGCACTGTGAAAAAACCAGCCATGGTGGTCGGCGCCGGTGCGGTGGCGCTACTGGTGGTGGCCGTGGCGCTGGTGGTGCGGCCGGGCAGCGACCCGGTCGCCGCACAGCAGCCTGCCCCCGTTGTATCGGTCAATGCCGGGCCTGCGGTGGCGCGGTTGGGCAATCTGCAGATATCGCCTGACGAATTGCAGGCGCTGCTGGCTACGTTGCCGGAAACCACCCGCGAACAATTGCGCGGCAATCGCATGGCGCTGGAAAGCTGGATTCGCTCGCGCCTGGCCGAGAAAGCCGTGCTCGAACAAGCCGACGCCCAAGGCTGGCGTCAGCGCCCCGAGATCGAACGGCAAACCCGCGCCGCCGCCGAGCAGATCGTCTTTCGCGACTACTTGCAGTCGGTCAGTCAGGTGCCGGCCGATTACCCCAGCGTCACTGAACTGCAGCAAGCCTATGAGGCCGGCAAGGCGGGTTGGGTGACGCCGCCGATGTACCGGGTCAGCCAGATTTTCCTCGGGATGAGTGATCCGCAAAACCTCGATGCCGTGCGCAAACAGGCTGCGGAGCTGAGCAAAAAAGCCCAGGCCGCGCCGGCGGAGTTTGCGGCGTTGGCGAGTCAGTATTCGCAGGATCGAACCAGCGCTGAACGAGGCGGCGACACCGGCCTGCAACCGTTGCAGCAACTGGTGCCGGAAGTGCGTGGCGCGGTGGCACGACTGAAAGTCGGAGCCGTGTCCGAGCTGGTGCAGAGCGCGGCCGGTTTCCATGTGATCAAACTCACCGAGCAGCAACCGGCCCGCACCGCGACCCTGGACGAACTGCGCGAACGCCTGACCCAGGCCTTGCGTGCCCAGCGTCAGGAACAGATTGCCAAGGCTTACCTGGAAGGCATGCTCAATACGGCGACGTTGAGCATCGACGGGGCCGAGCTCAACAAAGTTTTGGAGGAGAGGCTTTAGTTCGGCGGTGTGGCGCAGGGCGCTTTCGCGGGCAAGCCTCGCTCCTACGGGATTGAGTTGAGCCAGCTTTTGTAGGAGCGAGGCTTGCCCGCGAAGGCGTCATCACGTCCGACACAAGCTCAAAACAAACAAAGATCGACAGGGAGTCATCGATGTCATTCATAGAACCCACAGGACGTCAGGGTGTTGTCGAATACCGATCCCCGCGCGAGCCATCGGGATCCTGGCTGGCGCTGGCCGCCGGGATCGATGCCGAGGTGGCGCAATATTTTATGGTCAGCGCCCGTTGTGGCTGTTTCATGCAGGCCGCGCGCAGCCTCAATGTGCGGGCGACTCTGCTGCGCAAGCACCTTGCGCAGCTGGAAGAACAGTTGCAACGTTCGCTGTTCAAGTTTCAGGGCAGTTCGCTGACCTTGAGTCGTGACGGCCAGCAGTTGCAGGCACAGTTGATCGCGCTGGTGCACGAGCGCAAGTTGCCGGTAATCGAGCAGCCGTTGATTCGCCTGGCCGTGGCCGAGTCGATCTTGCACGACATTCTCGGTCGCGACCTGGTCTCGCTGCTGCGACGCAACGCCAGCGTGCGCCTGGACATCATCTCCCTCGACAGCGAACTGTCCCTGCGGGCGATCAGCGCCGATGTGGTGGTGTGGCTGGCGGGCACTGATTCGCCGTTACCGGGCCCCAGTTTCGCCATCACCGAGCCCCGGCGTCTGGCACGGCTGGACTACCTGCCGCACATCGCCAAACGCTATTCGCGGGTCGCGGCCCGCCCGGACAGCCTGGGCGACCTGGCCGATTTCATGCTGGTGCAATGGCAACACGACCGCCAGATCGGCGCCTTCGGGCCGTGGAACAGCCTGGTGGAGCAGCGTCTGGCGGGAGTGGTGCAGTTGCATTCCTATGAGCTGATGCTGGAGATGGTCCGCTGCAGCGCCTGCATTGGTTTGCTGCCGCACTACATGAGCCAATTCGATAGGGGGCTGGTGGCGTTGCCAGGGCTCTTCAGCCAACCGATGGAGCGCCAGGTGTGGATGGCGGTCAATGCCGACTCCCGAAATGAAGCTGCGGTGCAGGCGATCGTCGAGCTGATCCACAACACTTTCAATGAGCGGCGGGAGTGGTTCGAGTAGCTCGACCAACCCTCCGGCAAGAACACTTCTGTGGCGAGGGAGCTTGCTCCCGCTGGGGCGCGTAGCACCCCCAAAACCATTCAAACCGGTGCATCAGACAAACCGTTCTCAGAATGGGGGCTGCTTCGCAACCCAACGGGAGCAAGCTCCCTCGCCACAGAGGTTTGCACCGTTATAGAGTAAGCGGCCATGTACGCATCAAGGACGAAACATTCATGCCCGCCGATTCCGTCATTACCCTCGAACGCTTCAACGAATCTCACATCGAGGGCATCACCGCCCTCTATAACGACCCGGCCGTGGCCCGTCAGGTGCTGCAAATGCCGTTTCAGTCCACCGAGGTCTGGCGCCAACGCCTGATGGCGGACAACGAACGGGCGGTAAAATTGGTGGCGCTGCATCAGGGTTCGGTCATCGGTAACATCGGCCTGGAACAGTTTTCGCGAATCCGCCGCAGCCACGCCGGCAGCTTCGGCATGGGGGTTGCTGTGGCTTGGCAGGGCAAGGGTGTCGGTTCGAAACTGCTGGCGGCGGCGCTCGACGTCGCCGACAACTGGATGAACCTGCAACGGGTCGAACTCTCGGTGTACGCCGACAACGAAGCGGCCATCGGCCTGTACCGGAAATTCGGCTTCGAGACCGAAGGCCTGTTTCGCGACTATGCGGTGCGTGACGGTCGCTTGGTCGATACCCTGAGCATGGCGCGCCTGCGTCGCACGCCCAAGGCCGATTGAGTCAGTCGCCCAAGGCAAACGCCACCGCCGCCTGCGCGTGCAGTTCGGTGGTGTCGAGCAAGGGCAGGGTGCTGTGCTCGGGTTTGATCAGCAGGCCGATTTCGGTGCAGCCGAGGATGATCGCCTGGGCGCCGCGTTCGGTCAGCGATTCGATCACCCGTTGATAGACCTGGCGCGAGGCCTCGCTGATCACCCCGACGCACAACTCTTCGTAGATGATCCGGTGCACGGCCTGACGTTCTTCTGCCTCCGGCACCAGCACCGTCAGGCCCTTGGTCGTCAGACGCGCCTTGAGAAAATCCTGCTCCATGGTGAACGCAGTACCCAGCAAACCCACCCGCAACGCACCGGCGTCCAGTGCCGCCTGACCGGCCGGGTCGGCAATGTGCAGGAACGGAATATCGATCGCCGCCTGAATCTGCCCGGCCACCTTGTGCATGGTGTTGGTACACAGCACCACGCACTCGGCACCGCCAGCCTCCAGACGTCGCGCGGCATCCACCAGAATCGCCGCTGCATCGTCCCAGCGCCCGGCATGCTGCGCTTGTTCGACAGGGCCGAAGTCGACGCTGTACATTAGTAATTTCGCCGAACGCAACGGCCCGAGGCGGTCGCGTACCTGTTGGTTGATGAGGCGGTAATACTCGGCGCTGGACTCCCAGCTCATGCCGCCGATAAGGCCGATGGTGCGCATGTCGTGCTCCTGTGAATGGCAAACCCTTGCAAGAGAGTGCCAGTGGATCCTTGTTCCGATCTATCAGGAAATTTCACATGCCCAATGTACTGAGCCAGCGTCTGCCGGGCGGTAAGGTCTGCCTGCAACTCTTGCCCCGTGCGGCGTACAGCGCGCGGGATCCGGCACAGTCGCAAACCCTCGGGGTGACGCTGGAACGTCAGCAAGGCGTGCACGCGATCGATTCTGACCGGCGGACGGATTTCGATACCTGGCCGGGCGTATTGGCGTACACGCCGGTCGGCGTGGAGGTGTTTTCCGAATCGGCCACCGGTGGCGAGTATCTGCTGATGCGGCTGGATGAGCCGATCGCCAGCGAACTGTTACCGGCCGCCACTCACCGCATGCAATCTTGCGGCAATCGGCGTGCGCTGACCCTGGCGCGAGATATACGGCGTCAGCTGCTCGCCACGCAACCTGACCTGCTGGCGCTTGAGCAATGTGCCGTCGCGCTGGTTGGCGTAGCGGGTTCGATAGCCGATACAACGCGGCGTACCACGCCCAAGACGTTCGCCCGAGTCATGGAACAGATCGCCGAGCAGTTCCAGCAACCCCTGACGCTGGAACAATTGGCTGCCACCTATGGGCACAACGAACTGCGCTTTCTGCGCGATTTCACCCGGGCTATTGGCCTGACGCCCCACGCCTACCTCGTTGAAGTGCGGCTTCAGGCCGCACGCAGGCTGATCGAGCGCACGGCTCTGCCCCTGGCCAGCATCGCTCTGGATGTCGGCTTCGCCCATCAGTCCCACATGGGCAGTGCCTTTCGCAAATACCTGGCCATGACCCCCAGCCAGTACCGCTCGCGCTTTTAGTCGTACGCCGGCAGCGCGCATCTGCCATGCTCAAAGTCCGCAGCACCGCTTCAACCAAAGGAACACCGCAATGGACGACGTACAGCAACTGGGCGAGATGCTTCGCCACTACGCAGAAAGCGAAGCGCACAAGAAGCAACTGTTTGAGGCGCAATCGGCCGTGTGGGCGACGCGCATCGGGGAGTTGTTCGATCAGATCCAGCAGTGGCTGGCACCGGTCCTGGCGCCGAACCTGCTGGAAGTGAGCCGCGAGGCGTATGTCGCATCCGGGCCGAGCGTGCCGGTCGAGACGTCGACGTTCAAGACCGAGAAACTGAGCATCGTTATCGCCGGCAAACCGGTGGAGTTTGTACCGGACGTGATGGGCGTTGGTGGGCAGATTTCCCTTGCCGTGATGGGGTTGACCGCGGCGCGCTATGGCAGTATTTCGCTGGTGTGCCTGCCACCGTCCAGCGCCTGGCAATGGCGCAAGACCAACGGTTTGAAAGACCCGGACACCTTTGCCTTCGATGCGGATTTCCTGGCACAGCAGCTGCAGAGCCTGATTCCCCGCGAGCGCAACTAATCGACACCTAACCCCTGATGATCGTTCCCACGCTCCGCGTGGGAATGCCTCAAGGGACGCTCCGCGTTCCAATGGGACGCGGAGCGTCCCGGGCTGCATTCCCACGCAGAGCGTGGGAACGATCATAGGGGTGTGTCAGATTTCGAGGTTGCCCCAGCCCGGTTTCAACTCTTCCGGCGCCACCGCTTTCACGGTTTTTCCCGTCGCCAACTCCACCCGCCGCGCCACCTCGGGATCATCGGCAAACGGAATCAGGCTGGCATCGTCCAGGCTCTCGGCCGTCTGGTATTTCAGGCAGTACTCGATCGCCAGCCAAAGCCCCAGCACACCGAATAGATTCAACACCATCTCGATCATGTCAGGCTCCTTGCCTCAGGCAAACTGCGCTTCAAGTTCGGCCATCTTCACATCCGCAACCCGCACCGTACGCCATACGTTGTAAGCCATCAGCAGCATGCCGCTGAGGAAGAACACCCCCCCGACAAACCGCACGATGAAGCCCGGATGACTGGCCTGCAACGCCTCGACGAACGAGTAGGTCAACGTGCCGTCGTCGTTGATCGCGCGCCACATCAAACCCTGGGTGATGCCGTTGACCCACATCGAGGCGATGTACAGCACGGTGCCGATGGTCGCCAGCCAGAAGTGCAGGTTGATCAGCGGCACGCTGTGCATTTGCGTGCGGCCGAAAACTTTCGGGACCATGTGGTAGATGGCACCGAAGGTGATCATCGCCACCCAGCCGAGCGCGCCGGCGTGCACGTGGCCGATGGTCCAGTCGGTGTAGTGGGAGAGGGCGTTGACGGTCTTGATCGCCATCATCGGCCCTTCGAAGGTCGACATGCCATAGAAGGCCAGGGACAGCACCAGGAAGCGCAGGATAGGGTCGGTGCGCAACTTATGCCAGGCGCCCGAGAGCGTCATCATGCCGTTGATCATCCCGCCCCAGCTAGGCGCCAGCAGAATCAGCGACATCGCCATGCCCAGCGACTGCGCCCAGTCCGGCAGCGCGGTGTAGTGCAGATGGTGCGGGCCAGCCCAGATGTACAGGGTGATCAATGCCCAGAAGTGCACGATGGACAAACGATAGGAATACACCGGTCGACCCACCTGTTTCGGCACGAAGTAATACATCATGCCGAGGAACCCGGTGGTGAGGAAAAAGCCCACCGCGTTGTGCCCGTACCACCACTGCACCATGGCGTCGGTGGCCCCGGAATACACCGGATACGACTTGAACCAGTCCACCGGAATCGACAGGTGATTGACCACATGCAGCATGGCGATTACCACGATGAACGCACCGAAGAACCAGTTGCCGACGTAGATATGTTTGGTCTTGCGGCGCACCACGGTGGTGAAGAACACGATGGCATAGGCGAGCCAGACCACCGTCATCCACACCGCGCCGGAGAACTCGATCTCGGCGTATTCCTTAGTGGTCGTGTAGCCCAGCGGCAGGCTGATCAGCATCACCACGATCACCGATTGCCAGCCCCAGAAGGTGAACGCGGCGAGCTTGTCCGAGAACAGTCGTACCTGGCAGGTACGCTGCACGGCGTAGTAACTGGCGGCGAATTGCGCGCTGCCGGCAAAGCCGAAAATCACCAGGCTGGTGTGCAGCGGACGCAAGCGGCCGAAGGTGGTCCACGGCAGGTCGAGGTTCATCTCGGGCCATACCAGTTGCGAGGCAATCCATACCCCCATCGCCATCCCGACGACACCCCATACCACGGTTGCCACGACGAATTGGCGGACGACCTTGTAATTATAGGCCAGTCCGATTGTTGCTGTGCTCATGGTCAGTTCTTCCACGGTTGCAAAGTCTTGCCAGGCCACCCGGTCTGGCATGCGATGAACTGTAGAAACCCTGCCGGAAACAAAACAGTCTCAGGAAACTTTCATTTGTACGGATCAGATGCGCGGCAAGCCTGCGGCCATCAGTCGCGTCCTGATACGGTTTTTTAGTGTTTAGCTGAATCTGTAACGTGCTGTGCCACAGGTTCATAGTCGCTACCTCGAGAGCGAGCCGCAGAGCCCGATCAATCCTGATGAGGTAGCCACATGTATCAATACGATGACTATGACCGGGCCCTGGTGTTCGAGCGTGTTGCGCAGTTTCGCGATCAGGTCGAGCGTTTCATGGCCGGCGAATTGAGCGAAGAAGAGTTCCTGCCCTTGCGTTTGCAGAATGGCCTGTACATGCAAAAACACGCCTACATGCTGCGCGTGGCGATTCCTTACGGCACCCTCGGCGCACAGCAAATGCGCACCCTGGCGAGCATTGCCCGGGATTACGATCGTGGTTACGGCCACTTCACCACCCGGCAGAACATGCAGTTCAACTGGATCGAACTCGCCCAGGTCCCGGACATCCTCGAACGCCTGGCTGAGGTGGAAATGCATGCAATCCAGACCTCCGGCAACTGCGTGCGCAACATCACCACCGAAGCCTTTGCCGGTGTCGCCGCGGACGAGCTGATGGACCCGCGTCCGCTGGCGGAGATCCTGCGGCAATGGTCGACCATCAACCCGGAATTCCTGTTCCTGCCGCGCAAGTTCAAGATCGCCATCTGCTCGGCGAAACAGGACCGCGCGGCAATCATGATGCACGACATCGGCCTTTATCTTTATCGCGATGACCACGGGCAAATGCTCTTGCGGGTGATCGTTGGCGGCGGGTTGGGGCGCACGCCGATCCTCGGTTTGCAGATTCGCGAAGGCTTGCCGTGGCAGCATTTGCTGTCTTACGTCGAGGCGGTGCTGCGGGTCTACAACCGTCACGGGCGGCGCGATAACAAGTACAAGGCGCGGATCAAGATTCTGGTCAAGGCCCTGGGTATTGAAGCTTTCGCCAAGGAAGTGGAGGAGGAGTGGCAGCACCTCAAGGATGGTCCGGCGCAGTTGACCGACGTCGAGTATGAGCGTGTTGCCAGCGCCTTTGTGCCACCCGATTACCGTTCACTGGCCGGCACCGACCTGGACTTCGGCACGCGCCTGGCCGAGCACTCGGCGTTCGCCCGTTGGGTGGCGCGCAACGTTCAGCCGCACAAGGTGCCGGGTTACGCCAGTGTGGTGTTGTCGACCAAACCGGGCATCGCCTCGCCGCCGGGGGATGTCACCGCCGAGCAAATGGACGCGGTGGCGCAGTGGTCCGAGCAGTTCGGTTTCGGCGAAATCCGTATCGCCCATGAACAGAACATCGTCCTGCCGGATGTGCCCAAGGCCGATCTTTATGCGCTGTGGTGCCAGGCCTGCGAGCAAGGCCTGGGGAGTGCCAACATCGGCTTGCTGACCGACATCATCGCTTGCCCCGGTGGCGACTTCTGCGCCCTGGCCAACGCCAAATCGATCCCCATCGCGCAAGCGATCCAGGCGCGTTTCGAAGATCTGGATTACTTGCATGACCTGGGCGACATCAGCCTGAACATCTCCGGCTGCATGAACGCCTGCGGACACCACCACATCGGCAACATCGGCATTCTTGGTGTCGACAAGAACGGCAGCGAGTGGTACCAGATCACCCTCGGCGGCGCCCAGGGCAAGGACAGCGCGTTGGGCAAGGTGATCGGCCCGTCCTTCAGCGCCGCCGAAGTGCCCGATGTGATTGAACGGATCATCGGCACGTTCGTGCGCTACCGCGAGAGCGAGGAACTGTTCGTCGATACCCTGGCGCGCATCGGTCTGGAGCCGTTCAAGGAGCGCGTCTACCCGAAAGTGCTGGAGGTGTCGGCATGAACAATCTGCTGCGTTTGCGAGAGGGCGGCGCCGAGTGGGTGCGCGATGATCCGTGGCAGTTGATTCGTGAAACGGCCGGTGCGCTGCCGGCCGGACCGTTGATACTGCCGTTGTCCCAGTGGCTGACCCTTAACGCCGACAAGACGTCTGCGCTCGAAGGCGTCTGGCTCGGTCCCGACGACGAAGTGACAAACCTGACCCCGTGGTTTCCCGACCTGCCGCTGATTGCCCTGGACTTCCCGAGCTTTCGCGACGGGCGCGCCTACAGCCAGGCCTATCTGTTACGCACGCGTTTCGGCTGGCAAGGTGAACTGCGCGCGATTGGCGATGTGCTGCGTGATCAACTCAGCCACATGCGCCAATGCGGCTTCGACAGCTTTGCCGTGCGCGAAGACAAGTCAGCCGAAGATGCGCTCAAGGGGTTGGCGGGGATGAGCGTGTTGTATGGGCGTTCCGTGATTGAGCCTCGGCCGTTGTTTCGGCGGCGGTAGGGCATCGAGATCTTTTGCTTGGGCCACTGATGGCATTTTGATAGAGTCCGCGTCTAATAAGGAGTCGGTGAAGGAAGGAGTCTGGTTTGGGCGCGGGCAAGAAGATTTTAGGGTTGATAGCGCTGTTGCTGATGGCGGCCCTGTGGGGCAGTTACTTTTACGTGTTCAAAGAGAACCGTAACGGCCAGCTCGGGGATGCATTCGACAGCTACGCCTGGTGCGGCACGCCGCCTGCCAGCGATAGCAGCGGGCAGGGCAAGGATCAACTGTCACTGCGCATCACCAACAACGTTCACGGCGAGTTCATGCTCTCGGGGGCGGTTGTCGTTTCCGAGCGAACCTTTGATCGCTACGATCTGGGCCGCAACGAACTGCGGCTGCGCATGGAGCCGCTGCAATGGTCCTACGGCGTTGCGCCGATTTTCATGGAACAGGTCAAGATCAAACCCCTGAGCCGCAACCTGTCTGCAGTCAACAAAAGCGCCTATGCCGAACTTGAGTCCCGGCCCATCGATGTCCAGGGGCGGGCGACGGATTTTCCGTTCGACACCTACCGCTACGGTTACAAACCGGTGTTGTACTACCTCAAGGGTAACGAGCGCATCGACCTGCGCTTCAAAAACGTCACCACCAGCATGCAGATGTCCAACACCTTTACGCCGATTCAGAAGTACAACCGCGTCGAGTACATCAACGAGAAAAATTCGCTGATCAGCGAGCAAGACTACAAGCCCTACGGCGCCAACGAGTGCGCGTTCAGCGTCGAGCGCAAGGGCTCGTTCAAGGTGATTGTGTTGCTGTTGTTGCTGGTGATGTGCCTGCCGTTGCTGCACGTGTTCTATCGCGACGAGCCGGGCATCGATTTTCTCGCGACACTGGTAAGTATTGGGGCGATCCGGGTGTTTCTGGTGGGGCCGTTGAACGACTTCCAGCTGTACACCATCGACTTCCTGTTCGGCGCGGTGATTATCCTGGTGGGCACGGTGTCGTTGATCAAGGCGATGCGGGCCAATAGTCGACGGGAGTTGGCCGCGAAAACCGGGTCTTCGTGGTGATTGCCGCGACCGTTGCGAACCGGCCCGTGGCGAGAGATGAAATTGTGATTTTCGATACAAAAACGCCGGGCATTAGCTATACCTGTAACTCCCGTAGGCAATACTGTTGCCGTCCTTTTGACAGGAGTTTAAGCATGAAGCTTGCGTTAATGATGAGCACACTGTGCATCGCCTCGATCGGGGCGGTGGGTTGCGCCAGCAAAGTCGTCGAGCCAGATCAGTACTCCGGCTTTCTCAAGGACTACAGTCAGCTCAAGGAAGCCAAGTCGCCCTCGGGCGCCGTAGTGATGCGCTGGGTCGATCCCAAGCTCAACGTCAACAAATACACCAGTGCCTACATCGAGCCGACTCAGCTTTACCCCAAACCGCAACCGACAGTGAAAATCCCTCAGACCACGCTGAACGGCATCACCAGCTACTACGATCAGGCGCTCAAGCGCGAACTGGGTAAATCCCTGCCACTGGCCAGCGGTCCCGGCCCAGGCGTGATCGTGGTACGTGCAGCGATTACCGCCGTCAGCAGCAAGACCGAAAGCCTCAAACCGTATGAAGTGATCCCGATCGCCCTGGTGGCGGCGGCCGTCACCACCGCCAGCGGCGCTCGCGATCAGCAAACCGATCTGGCCACCGAAGCGGTATTTCTCGATGGCAGCACCAACAAAGTCATCGCCCAAGTGGTGCGCAAGGGCACCGGCAAACCGCTGGAAAACGAAGCTCAGGTGATGAAGGCCGATGACGTGAAAAACGTGATCGATGGCTGGGCTTCGGACATGAATCAATCGTTTATGAAGCTCAAGTCCAAGTAACGCGGGTTGATTGTTCGCGAAGGATCGTTCCCAAGCGTGGGAACGATCAATCCCTTTGGCTATCCCCCGGGATATTGGCCGGTGTGACGGTGAGCGCAATTGGTGCCGCATGACTTTGCATTGTCTGGGCACCGACACCACAACTTGCGAAAAGCGCCATCAGGCTGAATCCCGCAACGCGAAGCAAACCTTTCATAGACGTTTCCTCATTTTCCGAAGATGACATTCAGTCCGGCCTGCATGAAGGCTTTTTTTACTCTAGCAGGTGGTTGTCACGTCAACCGTCTAATCATGCTGCTCCGTTTCAGGGAGTCAGGTTTGCTTCATTACTTCTTCGCCTGCGCGCGCACGCGCTCTTCCTGTTCCCGTAGCTCCGGGGTGAACTCGGCACCGAAATCTTCGGCCTCGAATACCTGGCGAATCTCGATCTCGGCCTCCGTACCCGGCATCGGGTTGGGGCAGCGCTTGACCCACTCGATCGCTTCCTCTTTCGACTTCACCTGCCACAGCCAGTAGCCGGCGATCAGTTCCTTGGTTTCAATAAAAGGGCCGTCGATCACCGTGCGCTTGTCACCCGAAAAACGCACGCGCGCGCCTTTGCTGCTGGGTTGCAGGCCATCGCAATCGATGAGGATGCCGGCCTTGGCCAGTTCCTCGTTGTAATTGCCCATCGCGGTCATCAGTTCTTCGCTGGGCATCACACCGGCCTCGGAATCGGGGCTGGCTTTTACAATGATCATGAATCGCATGGTCTTGTCTCCGTTGTAATGTGAGTTAATCACTGTCTAGTCGAATGGCCGTCGTCTGAATCGACATCTCTTCTAACGAAATCGCAAAAAAACTGCTGACACTGCACCCCTGGGGGGGATAGGTCGGATTTTAGTGTAGTGGTAGTCTGCGAGTTCTCTGGCCACTGGAATGCCACTGCCTATGCCCGTCCTGGAACTCACCACGCTGATCCCCAACCGCACGCCCGTGCAAGTCCTCGACTTCTGCCTGGAAGGCGTGAATTTCCCGAAGATCTTCCCGGAACGGGTCACACCGTTGGGTGATCTCGATCTGAACAACCTGCGCATCGAAGCCGGCCGCCAGTTCCGTTTTCGGCACTGGATGTTCAACGTGATTCCGTCGAACTGGACGGTGGTGATCCGGGAGGTCGGCGACACGCATTTCATCGATGAAATGCTCAAGGGACCACTGCGTGCCTTTCGTCATGAACACCGGGTGGCGGCGGGCGAGGGCGGTACGCTGTACACCGACCGCGTGACCTATGCGGCGATTGGCGGTGCCTTGAGTGAAGGGCTGCTGGTGAATGCCTACATGCGGCGGATCTTCGTGGCGCGGCACCGCAATATGTTGCGGTTGCTGGGCTGACACCGTTTGTAGGGGGGCGGCGTTGTCTGGAGATCCAGTAATACAATCTGCTTTGTATTTGGGCATAGGTCGTCAGACAATTTCGTGGTTAACTTCGGCCTCGTCAAAATTCTCTACATCAACGTTCAGAAGGACTCCGTTCATGGCTCAAGTCACTCTCAAAGGCAACCCGGTTCAAGTCAACGGCCAATTGCCACAAGCCGGTTCCAAGGCGCCAGCCTTTTCCCTGGTTGCCGGCAATCTGTCCGACGTGACCCTGGCGAGCTTCGCCGGCAAACGCAAAGTGTTGAACATCTTCCCAAGCATCGACACCCCGACCTGCGCCACTTCCGTGCGCAAGTTCAACGCCCAGGCCAACGATGTAGCCAACACCGTGGTGCTGTGCATCTCGGCTGACCTGCCGTTCGCTCAAGCTCGCTTCTGCGGCGCCGAAGGCCTGGAAAACGTGCAGAACCTGTCGACCCTGCGCGGTGCCGAGTTCATCGAGAACTATGGCGTGGCGATTGCCGATGGTCCACTCAAAGGCCTGACCGCCCGTGCCGTCGTGGTTCTGGACGAAAACGACAACGTTCTGCACAGCGAACTGGTCAAGGAAATCGCTGAAGAACCGAACTACGAAGCAGCGCTCGCCGTTCTGAAGTAAGCAAAAGTAAGCAAAGTTTTACAATTGTTAACGGCCTGGCTCTGTCCAGGCCGTTTTCATTTGTGCTTCAGTGTCTTAGCTAAACCTCCTGTTCCGTAAGCCAAAGGTAAATTGCCGGTAAAGGCGCTTTGCTTAATTCCCGCCAGTGCTTATCGTTCAGCCTCCCGTAGAAAAAAGCGCACGCGCCCAATGGTTGATCATTCCATGCAATCCTCCGCTTCCCGCAATCCTCGTCGCTGGCTGTTCGGCCTGCTTGTTCTGTTGGTCATCGCCGGCCTGTGCTGGAAGTTCTGGCCCGCAGGCAGCAGCCCGAAGGAGGGCGCAGGGCAGAAAGCCGTTGCCGGGCACACGAGCCGAGCGGGGGGGATGCGTCCGGGATTCGGCGGGGCGACGGGGCCGGTTCCGGTGCGCGTGGCGCCGGTGGTCAAAGGCGATTTTCCGCTGTATTACAAGGCGCTGGGCACGGTCACGGCGCTGAACACCATCAATGTGCGCAGCCGCGTCGGTGGCGAACTGGTCAAGGTCTATTTCGAAGAAGGGCAGATGGTCAAGGCGGGTGACCTGCTGGCCGAGATCGACCCGCGTCCTTACCAGAACGCCTTGCTCCAGGCCGAAGGCACCTTGCTGCAGAATCAGGCGCAACTGAAAAACGCCCAGGTCGACGTCGAGCGCTATCGCGGCCTGTACCGCGAAGACAGTATCGCCAAGCAAACCCTGGACACCGCCGAAGCCTTGGTGGGCCAGTATCAGGGCACGGTCAAGACCAATCAGGCGGCAGTCAACGACGCCAAGCTCAATCTGGAATTCACCAAAATCCGCGCTCCGATCGCCGGGCGTGTGGGCCTGCGGCAGCTGGACGTCGGCAACCTCGTGGCGGCCAACGACACCACGGCGCTGGTGATCATCACCCAGACCCAACCGATCAGCGTGGCCTTTACCTTGCCGGAAAACAGCCTGGACACCGTGCTGGCCCGCTATCGCACCGGCGCCAAGCTGCCCGCCGAAGCCTGGGACCGTGGCGACACTAAATTGCAGGCCACCGGCGTGCTGCAGAGCCTCGATAACCAGATCGACGTCACCACCGGCACCCTGAAATTCAAGGCTCGCTACGAGAACCGCGATCAAGCGTTGTTCCCGAATCAGTTCGTCAACGTCCACCTGCTGGCCGACACCCTCAAAGACGTGGTGCTGGCGCCCTCGGCGGCGATTCAGTTCGGCACCAACGGCACGTTCGTCTATGCGCTGGACGGCGACAAGAAGGTTGCCATCCGTCAGTTGAAAGTCGGCGCCAGTGACGGGGAAAACACCGTGATCACCGAAGGCCTGGCCGTGGGCGATCGGGTGGTGCTGGAAGGCACCGACCGCCTGAAGGACGGCAGCGAAGTGGAAGTGGTCAACGACAGCAAGGATGTACCGACCACCCCGACCGAACACCTGCAAGGCAAGTCAGCCGTCACTGCGCCTGACGCGATGGCCACCGACAAGGCGAAAAAGGGCGGCGCATGAACATCTCGCGGCTGTTCATCCTTCGCCCGGTCGCCACGACCCTGAGCATGTTGGCCATTATTCTGGCCGGTGTGATCGCTTATCGGCTGCTGCCGGTGTCGGCATTGCCCCAGGTCGATTACCCGACCATCCGCGTCATGACGCTCTATCCCGGCGCCAGCCCGGATGTCATGACCAGCGCCGTGACCGCGCCGCTGGAGCGTCAATTTGGTCAGATGCCCGGCCTGACCCAGATGGCGTCGACCAGTTCCGGCGGCGCCTCGGTGCTAACCCTGCGGTTCAGCCTCGACATCAACATGGACGTCGCCGAGCAGCAAGTGCAGGCGGCGATCAACGCGGCGACCAATTTGCTGCCCAAGGATTTGCCGGCGCCGCCGGTGTACAACAAGGTCAACCCGGCGGATACCCCGGTGCTGACCCTGGCCATCACCTCCAAAACCATGCTGCTGCCCAAGCTCAATGACTTGGTTGACACCCGCATGGCGCAGAAGATTGCCCAGATCAGCGGCGTCGGCATGGTCTCTATTGCCGGCGGTCAGCGTCAGGCGGTGCGGATCAAGGTCAACCCTGAGGCCCTGGCGGCCAACGGCCTGAACCTGTCGGACGTGCGCACCTTGATCGGTGCCTCCAACGTCAACCAGCCCAAGGGCAACTTCGACGGCCCGACCCGGGTGTCGATGCTCGACGCCAACGACCAGCTGACGTCGCCCAAGGACTACGCCAACCTGATCCTCGCCTACAGCAACGGCGCGCCGTTGCGGCTCAAGGACGTGGCGCAAATCGTCGACGGCGCCGAGAACGAACGCCTGGCGGCATGGGCCAATGAAAACCAGGCCGTGCTGCTGAACATCCAGCGTCAGCCCGGCGCCAACGTCATTGAGGTGGTCGACCGGATCAAGGCCTTGCTGCCAAGCATCACCGACAATCTGCCGGCCGGCCTCGACGTCACCGTGCTCACCGACCGCACCCAGACCATCCGCGCCTCGGTCACCGACGTGCAACACGAACTGCTGATCGCCATCGCCCTGGTGGTGATGGTCACGTTCCTGTTCCTGCGGCGGGCCAGTGCCACGATCATTCCGTCGGTGGCGGTGCCGTTGTCGTTGATCGGCACCTTCGGCGTGATGTACCTCGCCGGGTTCTCGGTGAATAACCTGACCCTGATGGCGCTGACCATCGCCACCGGTTTTGTGGTGGACGATGCAATCGTGATGCTGGAGAACATTTCCCGCTTCATCGAAGAGGGCGACAGTCCGCTGCAAGCGGCGCTCAAGGGCGCCAAACAGATCGGCTTCACCCTGATTTCCCTGACGCTGTCGTTGATCGCGGTGCTGATTCCGCTGCTGTTCATGGCCGACGTGGTCGGGCGTTTATTCCGCGAGTTCGCGATCACGCTGGCGGTGGCGATACTGATTTCGCTGGTGGTGTCCCTGACCCTGACGCCGATGATGTGCGCGCGGTTGCTCAAGCGTGAGCCCAAGGAAAAAGATCAGGGCTGGTTCTACCGTTCCAGCGGTGAAGCCATTGACTGGATGATCGCCGCCTACGGGCGCAAGTTGCAGTGGGTGCTCAAGCATCAGCCGCTGACCTTGCTGGTGGCCATAGGCACCCTGGCATTGACCGTGTTCCTGTACATGGTGGTGCCCAAGGGCTTCTTCCCGGTGCAGGACACCGGGGTGATCCAGGGGATTTCCGAGGCGCCGCAGTCGATTTCCTTCGCGGCGATGAGCGAGCGCCAGCAGGAATTGGCCAAGGTGATTCTGGCTGACCCTGCGGTCGAGAGCCTGTCGTCCTACATCGGTGTTGATGGCGACAACTCGACGCTGAACAGCGGTCGTCTGCTGATCAATCTCAAGTCCCACAGCAGCCGCGACCTGAGCGCCACCCAAGTCATTGCCCGCCTGCAACCGGAGTTGGACAAGCTGGTCGGCATTCGCCTGTTCATGCAGCCGGTGCAGGACCTGACCATTGAAGATCGGGTCAGCCGCACGCAGTACCAGTTCAGTATGTCGTCGCCGGATGCCGAGTTGCTCAGCCTGTGGAGCGGGCGTCTGGTGGAAGCGCTGGCGCAACGGCCGGAGCTGACCGATGTCGCCAGCGATTTGCAGGACAAGGGTTTGCAGGTTTATCTGGTGATCGACCGCGATGCGGCGTCGCGAGTCGGCGTATCGGTGTCGAACATCACCGACGCGCTCTACGACGCCTTCGGTCAGCGGCAGATTTCCACCATTTACACTCAGGCCAGCCAGTACCGCGTGGTGCTGCAGTCGCAGTCCGGCGAGAAGATCGGCCCCGATGCGCTGAACCAGATTCACGTCAAGACCACCGATGGCGGGCAAGTGCGTTTGTCCAGCCTGGCGCATGTCGAGGAGCGTCAGGCGCAACTGGCGATCACCCACATCGGCCAGTTCCCGGCGGTGATGATGTCGTTCAACCTGGCGCCCGGCGTGGCGTTGGGGCATGCAGTGCAGATCATCGATCAGGTGCAGAAAGACATCGGCATGCCGATTGGCGTGCAGACCCAGTTCCAGGGCGCGGCCGAAGCGTTCCAGGCATCGCTGTCGAGCACCTTGCTGCTGATTCTGGCGGCGGTGGTGACCATGTACATCGTGCTCGGCGTGCTCTACGAGAGCTACATTCACCCGATCACCATCCTCTCGACCTTGCCCTCGGCGGCGGTCGGCGCCTTGCTGGCGCTGCTGTTGAGCGGCAACGACCTGGGGATGATCGCGATCATCGGCATCATCCTGCTGATTGGTATCGTGAAAAAGAACGCGATCATGATGATCGACTTCGCCCTTGAAGCTGAACGTAATCAGGGCATGGACCCGCAAGCTGCGATCTATCAGGCGGCGCTGCTGCGCTTCCGGCCGATTCTGATGACGACACTGGCGGCGTTGTTCGGCGCGGTGCCGCTGATGCTCGCCACCGGTTCCGGCGCGGAATTGCGTCAGCCGCTGGGTCTGGTGATGGTCGGTGGCTTGCTGGTGAGTCAGGTGCTGACGCTGTTTACCACGCCCGTCATTTACCTGTACTTCGACCGCCTCGGGCGGCGCTGGGGCCGTAAGCCCGAGTCCGTGGACCCGGTAGAACAGCCATGAACCTGTCCCGACCTTTCATCAAGCGCCCGGTTGCGACGATGTTGCTGAGCCTGGCGATCATGCTGCTGGGCGGCGTGAGCTTCGGCCTGTTGCCGGTATCGCCACTGCCGCAGATGGATTTCCCGGTGATCGTGGTTCAGGCCAGTCTGCCCGGCGCGAGCCCGGAGGTCATGGCCTCAACCGTGGCCACGCCGCTGGAGCGTTCCTTCGGTACCATCGCCGGGGTCAACACCATGAGCAGCCGTTCCAGTCAGGGCTCGACCCGGGTGATTCTGCAGTTCGACCTGGACCGCGACATCAACGGCGCGGCGCGGGAAGTGCAGGCGGCGATCAACGCCTCGCGCAACTTGCTGCCGAGCGGGATGCGCAGCATGCCGACCTACAAGAAGGTCAACCCATCGCAAGCGCCGATCATGGTGCTGTCGCTGACCTCGGATGTGCTGGAAAAAGGCCAGCTCTACGATTTGGCTTCGACCATTCTGTCCCAGAGTTTGTCCCAGGTGCAGGGCGTGGGTGAAGTGCAGATCGGCGGCAGTTCGTTGCCGGCGGTGCGCATCGAACTCGAACCCCAGGCGCTCAACCAGTACGGCGTGGCACTCGACGATGTGCGCACCACCATCGCCAACGCCAACGTGCGCCGGCCCAAGGGTTCGGTCGAAGACGGTCAGCGGCTGTGGCAGGTCCAGGCCAACGATCAGCTGGAAAAAGCCAAGGATTACGAGTCGCTGATCATTCACTACGCAGACGGCGCGGCCCTGCGACTGAAGGATGTGGCCAAGGTCAGCGACGGCGTCGAAGACCGCTACAACAGCGGATTCTTCAACGATGACGCGGCAGTCTTGCTGGTAATCAACCGCCAGGCCGGCGCCAACATCATCGAGACGGTCAACGAGATCAAGGCGCAGTTGCCGGCGTTGCAGGCGGTGCTGCCGGCCAGCGTCAAGCTGAACCTGGCGATGGACCGTTCGCCGGTGATCAAGGCCACGTTGCGCGAAGCGGAAATGACCCTGTTGATCGCCGTGGCGCTGGTGATTCTGGTGGTGTTCCTGTTCCTCGGTAACTTGCGCGCCTCGCTGATCCCGACCCTGGCGGTGCCGGTGTCGCTGGTGGGCACGTTTGCGGTGATGTACCTCTACGGGTTCTCCCTGAACAACTTGTCGCTGATGGCGCTGATTCTGGCCACCGGGCTGGTGGTAGACGATGCCATTGTGGTGCTGGAGAACATTTCCCGGCACATCGACAAGGGCGTACCGCCGATGAAGGCCGCGTACCTCGGGGCGCAGGAAGTTGGCTTCACGCTGCTGTCGATGAACGTCTCGCTGGTGGCGGTGTTCCTGTCGATCCTGTTCATGGGCGGGATCATCGAAAGCCTGTTCCGCGAATTTTCCATCACCCTGGCGGCTGCCATCGTGGTGTCGTTGCTGGTGTCGCTGACACTGACGCCGATGCTCTGCGCGCGCTGGCTCAAGCCGCATACGCCGGGGCAGGAAAACCGCCTGCAACGCTGGAGCCAGCGGGCCAACGAGTGGATGGTCGGCAAATACGCCACCAGCCTCGACTGGGTGCTGCGTCATCGCCGACTGACCTTGCTCAGCCTGTTCGTGACGATTGGCGTTAACATTGCACTGTATGTTGTTGTTCCTAAAACCTTTCTTCCCCAACAAGACACCGGCCAGCTGATCGGTTTTGTGCGCGGCGATAATGGCCTGTCGTTCAGCGTGATGCAGCCGAAGATGGAAACCTTCCGCCGCGCCGTGCTCAAGGACGACGCGGTGCAAAGCGTTGCAGGGTTCATCGGTGGCAACAACGGCACCAATAACGCGTTCATGCTGGTGCGGCTCAAGCCGATCAAGGAACGCAACCTGTCCGCGCAGAAAGTCATCGAGCGTTTGCGCAAGGAAATGCCCAAAGTGCCCGGTGCGCAACTGATGCTGATGGCCGACCAGGACCTGCAATTCGGCGGCGGTCGCGAGCAAACCACCTCGCAGTACTCCTACATCCTGCAAAGTGGCGATCTCGGCGCGTTACGCGAGTGGTATCCGAAAGTCGTTGCCGCCTTCAAGGCCTTGCCTGAGCTGACGGCGATTGACGCCCGCGAAGGCCGTGGCGCCCAGCAAGTGACGCTGATCGTCGATCGCGATCAGGCCAAGCGGCTGGGCGTGGACATGAACATGGTCACGGCAGTGCTGAACAACGCCTACAGCCAGCGGCAGATTTCGACGATCTACGACAGCCTCAACCAGTATCAGGTGGTGATGGAGGTCAATCCGAAATACGCCCAGGACCCGGTCACCCTGAACCAGGTCAAAGTGATCACTGCCGACGGCGCGCGAATTCCGTTGTCGACCATCGCCCACTATGAAAACAGTCTGGAAGGCGACCGGGTCAGCCACGAAGGCCAGTTCGCTTCGGAAAGCATCGCCTTCGACATGGCCGAAGGCGTGACGGTGGAGCAGGGCTCGGCGGCCATCGAACGGGCGATTGCCAAGGTTGGCCTGCCGGAAGACGTGATCGCGAAAATGGCCGGCACCGCCGACGCTTTCGCCGCCGCCCAGAAGAGCCAGCCGTGGATGATTCTCGGCGCGCTGGTGGCGGTATATCTGGTACTGGGTGTGCTGTATGAAAGCTACATTCATCCGCTGACCATTCTGTCGACCTTGCCGTCGGCGGGGGTCGGCGCGTTGCTGTCGATCTATGTGCTGGGCGGTGAGTTCAGCCTGATCTCCTTGCTCGGGCTGTTCCTGCTGATTGGCGTGGTGAAGAAAAACGCCATTCTGATGATTGACCTGGCGCTGCAACTGGAACGGCATCAGGGCCTGGAGCCGCTGGAATCGATCCGCAGCGCCTGCCTGCAACGGCTGCGACCGATTCTGATGACCACCCTGGCGGCGATCCTCGGTGCCTTGCCGTTGCTGCTGAGCCGCGCTGAAGGGGCGGAAATGCGTCAGCCGTTGGGCCTGACCATCATCGGCGGGCTGGTCTTCAGCCAGGTGCTGACCCTTTACACCACCCCGGTGGTTTACCTCTATCTCGACAAACTGCGCCATCGTTTCAACCGCTGGCGTGGGGTGCGTACCGATGCTGCTCTGGAAACTCCGCTATGACTGACCGTTCGCTTCTCAACCTGGCTGCACCGCTGATCACGGCCCGAGGCTCGCGTTTGCTGAGCCTGTCGCTGTGCGTGGCGATGCTCAGCGCCTGCGCCATCGGCCCGGATTACCAGCGCCCGCAAGCCGCCGCACCGGCGCAGTACAAAGAGGCGGCCGGCTGGCGTCAGGCCAACCCCAGCGATTCGTTGGCGCGCGGTGCCTGGTGGGAGCTGTATGGCGATCAGCAGCTCAACGGTCTGATCGAAAAGCTCAACAGCGCCAACCAGACCGTCGCCCAGTCCGAAGCCCAGTACCGCCAGGCCCAGGCCTTGGTGCGCAGTGCCCGGGGGGCTTTTTTCCCGACGGTGGACCTGACCGTCAGCAAGAACCGCTCCAGCCAGGGCACCGGCAGCAGCAGTTCGAGCCTGAGCAGTTCGTCCAGCGGCATCCGTGACACTTACTCGGCACAGGCCGGGGTCAGTTGGGAAGCCGACATCTGGGGCAAATTGCGCCGAGGCCTGGAAGCCGACACGGCCAACGCCCAGGCGAGCTTTGCCGACCTGGCGGCGATGCGCCTGAGCCAGCAATCGGAACTGGTGCAGAACTACCTGCAACTTCGGGTGATCGACGAACAGAAACGCCTGCTGGAAGCGACAGTCGAGGCCTATCAGCGCTCGCTGAAAATGACCGAAAATCAGTACCGCGCCGGCGTCTCCGGCAAGGATGCGGTGGCCCAGGCCACCACTCAGCTCAAAACCACTCAGGCGGAAATGGTCGATCTGATCTGGCAGCGCGCGCAGTTCGAGAACGCCATCGCCGTGCTGATCGGCCTGCCACCGGCCGAATTCAGCCTGGCCGAAACCAAAGACATTCCGGCGTTGCCTCAAGTGCCGCTGAGCCTGCCTTCACAGTTGCTGGAACGCCGTCCGGACATCGCCTCCGCCGAACGCTCGGTGATGGCCGCCAACGCCAACATCGGCGTGGCCAAAGCTGCCTATTACCCGGACCTGACCCTGAACATGAACGGCGGTTATAGCAGCAGCACCTACGCCAACTGGATCAGCCTGCCGAACCGTTTCTGGTCGGTTGGGCCGCAACTGGCCATGACCCTGTTCGACGGCGGCCAGCGCTCGGCGGAAGTGGATCGCAGTGAAGCGGCCTACGACGAGACTGTCGCCAAATACCGCCAGACCGTGCTCGATGGTTTTCGCGAGGTAGAAAATTACCTGGTGCAGCTCAAGGTGCTGGAAGACGAAGCCGTGGTGCGCCAGGAAGCACTGGATGCGGCGCGCGAGTCCCTTCGCTTGACCCAGAACCAGTACAAGGCCGGGTTGATCGCTTATCTGGATGTGGTGGTGGTTCAGGCCACGGCGTTGAACAACGAACGCAACGTGCTGAACTTGTTGCAGAGTCGGTTGATTGCCAGCGTGCAGTTGATTGCCGCGCTGGGCGGCGGGTGGGACGGGCAGCTTCAGGTCAGCGACAAGCAATAGCACAAGTTGATTGATCGTTCCCACGCTCCGCGTGGGAATGCCTCACCGGACGCTCCGCGTCCGCTTCTGCATGGGACGCGGAGCGTCCCTGGCTGCATTCCCACGCAGAGCGTGGGAACGATCAATCCGACAAGCTCCCTCGCCACAATCATCTTGATGGCCTTTTGGTTACTTTGTGAGTGCGTTCGTCCGCGGAATCAGTACAATCGCCGGCTTTGCTCCCCGAGAACAAACACAGTACAGCGGGGACGGTTGCGAGAAATCCCATGCTCATCGGTAGCTATTCCCTTACGCTGGTTTTCATATCGCTGTGTGTGGCGATACTGGCTTCTTATACCGCGCTCGACCTCACCGGACGCATCGCCACGGCCAAGGGCCGAGCGGTGCATTTATGGACGGTCGGTGGCGCTTTTGCGATGGGCATCGGCGTGTGGTCGATGCATTTCATCGGCATGCTTGCGTTCACGTTGCCGATCGACCTGGGCTACGACACCACCCTCACGGCGCTGTCACTGTTGATCGCAGTCCTGTCTTGCGGCTTTGCCCTGTGGCTGGTCAGTCAGCCACGGCTGCCGGCCTGGCAACTGGCGTTCGGCGCGCTGGTCATGGGCGCTGGCATCAGTGCGATGCATTACACCGGCATGGCCGCCATGCGCATGCAGCCGGGCATCGATTACGATCCGACCCTGTTTGGCGCGTCGCTGCTGATTGCCGTCGGCGCGTCGGGAGCGGCGTTATGGATCGCTTTCCGCCTGCGCCAGCACACGCCGCATGTTCGCCTGTTCCGTGCGGGTGCTGCAGTCGTCATGGGCATCGCCATTGTCGGCATGCACTACACCGGCATGGCTGCGGCACGCTTTGCCGATGGCAGTTTCTGTGGCGCAGCGATCAGTGGCTTGAACGGCAAGGGGCTGGACAGCCTGGTGCTGATCACCACCTTGGCGATATTGAGCATCGCCTTGCTGACGTCGATCCTCGATGCCCGGCTGGAGGCTCGCACTGCGGACCTCGCCCACTCGCTGACCGTGGCCAACCGCGAACTCACTCAACTGGCCTTGCACGACACCCTGACCGGTTTGCCCAACCGCATGTTGCTGGCCGACCGTATCGATCAGGCCATGTCGAAAGTGCAGGAGCAGGGCGGCTGCTTTGCGCTGATGTTCATTGATCTGGACGGCTTCAAACCGGTCAACGATGCGTTCGGCCATCACATGGGCGACCAGCTGTTGCGTGAAGTTGCATTGCGCCTGCGCGAAGACCTGCGTAGCCAGGACACCCTGGCGCGGATCGGTGGCGACGAGTTCGTGTTGCTGGTGCGCCTGAACGAGCCGAACGATGCGCTGAACCTGGCGGAGCGTCAGGTCGAGTTGATTGCGCGCTCGTTCCGGGTCGCCGAACATGACTTGCAGATTTCCGCCAGTGTCGGCATCGCGCTCTATCCGGGCAACGGTCAGACGGCCGAAGAGTTGCTGATGAACGCCGATGCCGCGATGTACCACGCCAAAGGCGCCGGGAAAAACGGTCATCGCTTCTTCGACGCCTCGATGAACAGCAACGCGCGCAAACAGCTGCAATTGCTCCAGGACTTGCGCAGTGCCGTCGATCAGCAACAGTTCAAACTTTATTACCAGCCCAAATTCGACGCCGGTCATGGCCGACCAGTGGGCGCCGAGGCGTTGCTGCGCTGGGAGCATCCGACCCTGGGCCTGCTGCAGCCGGACACGTTCATTGATCTCGCAGAGAAGACCGGGCTGATCATTCCGATTGGCGAGTGGGTGCTCAACGAAGCCTGCCGGCAGATGCGCGAGTGGTACGTGCTCGGTTACACCGATTGGCGTATCGCGGTGAACCTCTCAGCCTTGCAATTCTGCCATGCGGGGCTGGTGCAGAGCGTTGCCAAGTCTCTGGCCGCCCATCATCTGCCGGCCAACAGCCTGACCCTGGAAATCACCGAAACTACCGCGATGAGCGACGCCGATGCGAGCATGACGGTGTTGCAGGAACTGTCGGAAATGGGCGTCGACCTGTCCATCGATGACTTTGGCACCGGCTATTCGAGTTTGATGTACCTCAAGCGCCTGCCGGCCAATGAACTGAAGATCGACCGGGGTTTCGTCCGCGATCTGGAGCACGACAGCGACGACGCGGCCATTGTCTCGGCCATCGTCGCTCTCGGCCAGGCGCTGGGCTTGCGGATCGTCGCCGAAGGGGTGGAAACCGATGTCCAGCAAGACTTCCTGACCCAGCTGGGCTGCGATTCGTTGCAGGGCTACTTGCTTGGGCACCCGCTGCCGGCCGATCGCTTCATGGTCGACATACACCGAGGGGAGCAATTGGCTACCGGCTGATGGACCCCTGTGATGATGGGGGATTGCCTGTGGCGAGGGAGCTTGCTCCCGCTGGGCAGCGAAGCGGCCCCCTCATTTCTTCAGACCTACCAGGTTGCCTGAATTTACGACTGCTTCGCAGCCGAGCGGGAGCAAGCTCCCTCGCCACAGGTTTGCCACCACCGGGTTGAAGCAGGCCCATGCAAAACCGCGCAATGGCGGTTATTCTTGGCCCGACTGCTTACGCTTGGAACGGGGGAAAGCCTGCATGGACAAAGTCATCGTCATCACCGGCGGCAGCCGCGGAATCGGTGCCGCCACGGCCCTGTTGGCCGCCGAGCAGGGTTATCGGATCTGCATCAACTATCAGTCCGACGAACAGGCGGCGCTCAGTGTGCTGGAGCAAGTCCGCGCTCGCGGCGCCCAAGCTATCGCCGTGCGCGCCGACGTCAGCATCGAAGACGAAGTGATCGCACTGTTTCATCGGGTGGACACCGAACTGGGCCGGGTCACGGCGCTGGTGAACAACGCCGGCACCGTCGGGCAAAAGTCGCGGATCGACGAAATGTCGGAATTCCGTATTCTGAAAATCCTCAAGACCAACGTCCTGGCTCCGATCCTCTGCGCCAAACACGCGATTTTGCGCATGTCACCCAAACATGGTGGGCAGGGCGGCAGCATCGTCAACGTCTCCTCGGTCGCCTCGCGTTTGGGATCACCCAACGAGTACGTGGATTACGCCGCCTCCAAGGGGGCGCTGGACAGCTTCACCATCGGCCTGTCCAAGGAAGTGGCGGGCGAGGGAATTCGCGTCAATGCGGTGCGGCCGGGTTACATCTACACCGATTTCCATGCATTGAGCGGCGATCCGGATCGGGTCAGCAAGCTGGAATCGGCGATCCCGATGGCGCGCGGTGGGCGGCCGGATGAAGTGGCGGAGGCGATTGTGTGGTTGTTGTCGGATAAGGCGTCGTATGCGACCGGGACTTTCGTCGATCTTGGCGGTGGGCGGTAAAGATCAGGAGCAAGATCAAAAGATCGCAGCCTTCGGCAGCTCCTACGCGCCTGTGGGCGCCGCGATCTTTTGCTGTTAAAAGGACCTGACAATCCGCCCCAACGTCTCCATCGCCTTCTCCGAATCCTCGGTCCACGGGCTGCCATAATTCAACCGGATACAATTCCTGAACCGCTGGGTCGGTGAAAAAATCGGCCCCGGTGCAATGCTGATCCCCTGCGCCAACGCCATCTGGAACAACTTCAACGAATCCATTTGCGGTGGCAGTTCCAGCCACAGGAAGTAACCGCCGGCCGGTTGGCTGACGCGGGTCTGGGCCGGGAAGTAGCGGGCGATGGCGGCGAGCATGGCACTTTGCTGTTCTTCAAGGGCGTAACGCAGTTTGCGCAGGTGCCTGTCGTAGCCGCCGTGTTGCAGGTAATCGGCGATAGCTGCCTGGGCGGGCATCGAGGCGCACAGCGAGGTCATGAGTTTCAAGCGTTCGATTTTCTGCGCATACCGCCCGGCGGCGACCCAGCCGATACGGTAGCCGGGGGCCAGGCTCTTGGCGAACGAACCGCAATGCATCACCAGCCCCTCGGTGTCGAACGCCTTGGCCGGTTTCGGTGCCTGTTGCCCGTAATAGAGCTCGGCGTAGACGTCGTCTTCGATCAGCGGCACCTGATGGCTGCGTAACAACTCCACCAATTCCTGTTTCTTCGCCTCGGGCATGGTCGCGCCCATGGGGTTCTGGAAACTGGTCATGCACCAGCAGGCCTTGATCGGGTGCCGTTCGAGGGTCTGGGCGAGTACGCCGAGGTCGATGCCGTCTCGTGGGTGGACGGGGATTTCCACGGCTTTGAGCTTCAGCCGTTCCAGCACTTGCAGGCTGGCGTAAAACGCCGGGGCTTCGATGGCCACCAGATCGCCGGGCTCGGTGACGGCTTGCAGACACAGGTTCAGCGCTTCCAGCGCGCCGTTGGTGATCAGCAGTTCTTCCATCGGCAACATCAACCCGCCGACCATGTAGCGCAGGGCAATTTGCCGACGCAGTTGCGGGTTGCCCGGCGACATGTCGGTGACCACCATGCGCGGGTCCATTTCCCGGGCGGCACTGGCCAGCGAGCGGGACAAACGCTGCAGCGGGAACAGCGTGGGGCTGGGGAAGGCCGAGCCGAAGGGCACAGTGGTCGGGTCCTTGATCGAGTCCAGCACCGAGAACACCAGTTCGCTGACGTCGACTTCGGTGGACTCGTTGACCTGGCTGCTGATCACCGGCTCCGAGAACGGGCTTGGTGCATGCGCATTGACGAAGTAGCCGGAACGCGGTCGCGCGCGGATCAGGCCACGACGTTCGAGCAAGTAATAGGCCTGGAACACCGTGGACGGGCTGACGCCGTAAGTCTGGCTGGCGTAGCGCACCGACGGCACCCGATGGCCGGGGCCGAGAACGCCGGAGCGGATCAGTTCAGCGATGTCATCGGCGAATTTTTCGTAGCGTTTCATCGAGTGCCCGGTTCTAAGTTATTCAGTGGGTGCGCTGTTGTGGCGAGGGAGCTTGCTCCCGCTGGGGTGCGCAGCGCCCCCAAAAATTTACGACTGCTGCGCAGCCGAGCGGGAGCAAGCTCCCTCGCCACAGGGGACCGCATCTGACAAAGGATTGCATCTTAAAGACTCAACGGTTCATCGGTGCAACAAACCGGCTCTTGGCCACGCTATAGATGTCCGGCTCATCGCTGTCGACAACCTTGAAACTGATCGTCTGCGAGCTGCTGCTTGGCCGTTCCGTGGTCATCGCCACCGACACCGGCACATCGACAATTTCACCGGGGGCCAGGCTCAGTTCGGTCTTGCCTTGCAACTGGAAGCCGTCGTCATCGACCAGCGTCAGACGGTAATCCTGACGTTGCTGGGTCTTGTTGATGACCTTCAGGCTGTAGATGTTTTCTATCTGGCCTTCACTGTTCTCGCGGAACAGGCCACGGTCCTTGCTCACGTCCAGCGACACCATCGGCCGTTCCACCAGGGCCAGGGCGAAGGCGCCGATCATCACCAGCAGCACCGCGGTGTAACCGATCAGGCGCGGGCGCAGCAGGTGGGTCTTGCCACCCTGCAATTGATGCTCCGAGGTGTAGCTGATCAGCCCTCGGTCGTAACCCATTTTGTCCATGATCGAATCGCAGGCGTCGATGCATGCGGCGCAACCGATGCATTCCATCTGCAAGCCATCGCGAATGTCGATGCCGGTCGGGCAGACTTGCACGCACACCTGACAGTCGATGCAATCGCCCAGTCCGACCTCGGCGGGTTTCACTTCACGTTTGCGCGGGCCACGGTTTTCGCCGCGAGCCACGTCGTAGGAAATGGTCAGGGTGTCCTTGTCGAACATCACGCTCTGGAACCGCGCATACGGACACATGTGCATGCACACCGCTTCGCGCAGCCAACCGGCGTTGATGTAAGTGGCGCCGGTGAAAAACAGCACCCAGAACAGGCTGACACCGCCGATTTGCAAGGTCAGCAGCTCTTCGGCCAGGGGCCGGATCGGTGTGAAGTAGCCGACAAAGGTCAGGCCGGTGAGCAGGCTGATCGCCAGCCACAAGGTGTGTTTGGCCGAGCGGCGGAGCAGTTTGTTCAGGCCCCAGGGCGCGGCTTGCAGCTTGATACGCTGGTTGCGCTCGCCTTCGGTGATCTTCTCGCACCACATAAAGATCCAGGTCCAGGAGCTCTGCGGGCAGGTGTAACCGCACCAGACCCGGCCTGCGAACACGGTGATCGCAAACAGACCGAAGGCGGCAATGATCAGCAGCGCCGACAGCAGGATGAAATCCTGGGGCCAGAAGGTCGCGCCGAAGATGTGGAACTTGCTTTCGGACAGGTCCCAGAGCACCGCCTGGCGGCCGCCCCAGTTCAGCCACACCGTGCCGAAGAACAGCAGAAACAGAAACCCCGCGCCGCTCATGCGCAGGGTGCGGAACAGGCCGGTGAAGCTGCGGGTGTGGATCAGGTTGTCGCTGGACTTGGCCTTCATCTTTGGACGCGAAGGCTCGTTGTTTTTTATGAATGAGGCAGGTTCAACGGTTCGGACGGGGATTCTATCGCTCATGGTCTTTCGCTCATCAGCCTCCATCAGGCCTGAGCACTATGACCAGCGATCTGTTTGCATAACAGACTCAGCTAACGCAATAAAAAGCGGATCAGATGGATTGCCAACACCCGCCTGCGACAACTTGATGCACCCGCAAGGGCGGGCTGCAAGTGCCTATGTCAGGCGCTGGCGGGGTGTGTTGATACGGGTCAGTCAAATCACCGAATCACTGTTCGTGGCCTTCAAATGCCGGCGACCATCCACGGCGCCTGCTACGGTCAATGCATCGGCTTCTGCTTCGGTGATGTAGAAGCGCTGGCCGTCGAGGTCCACTGCTGACATGGATTTTTCCTCATCAGTGATTATGGTGATATCAGGGCAAAGGCGAATTTCTTCGCTGTCCTCTGTGATGAAGAAGCAGGTCTGGTTTTCGATTCGCAAAGTCATAGAGGAGGCCTTTTTGCGGATTCATTAAGTGTTAGGACGCATTGGCCGGTGATTGTTCTGTGCAACCGATAGATGGCGTGAGTCGTGCTTAAGTTAGTTGACCCGTGCCGGGAGGATTCGATTCCCGAAAGACCTGGCAGATCCCTCTGAACTTTGCTGGCGCCTGTCGCTCGGAAGCTATGTAAGTTCATCTCGGGGCAGACTGCTTCGTGTGAACGATGACCAGGCACAAGAGCGTCCTTGGGGCGTAAGGAGAGATGCTCGATGACCGCTGAAAAACCCACAGAACTGAGCTACAACCCGCATATACCGCTGTCCCAGGCGTTACTGCTGCCGCGAATCGTGATTGAAAACACCATGCCGACCCTTGATGGCGGGCAATTCGCCGTTAAAGCCGTGGTCGATCAGGACGTGGTGGTGACCAGCAAAGTATTTGCTGACGGTCACGACAAACTGGCCGTGCGCATTCGCTGGCGTGCCGAGGGCGACGATACCTGGCAGAGCGAGGTGATGGCCGAGCTGGGCAATAACGGCTGGCAGGGCCAGTTCCGTGTCGAGAAACAGGGCCGCTATGTGTTCTGCCTTGAAGCGTGGATCGATCAGTACGCCAGTTTTTGTTATGAGCTGGAAAAAAAGCACGTTGCCGGCGTCTCGGTCAGCCTGGAGCTGCAGGAAGGGCGCACCCACGTCCAGCAGGCGGCCGAACGCAGCGAAGGCCAACTGAGCGAACAACTGGCGGCGTTGCACCATGAGCTGTCCGGTTTGCTCGAAACCGAGCAGGTCGCCCTGTTTCTGCACCAACGCAGCGCGGACTTGATGGCCCAGGCCGACCATCGGCCCTTCGTGAGCCTGAGCCCCGAATACCCGGTGGACGTGGAGCGGGAGCTGGCGCAGTTCGCCAGTTGGTATGAATTGTTCCCGCGCTCGATCACCGATGACCCGGCCCGGCACGGCACCTTCAACGATGTGCATACGCGGCTGGCGATGATCCAGGACATGGGCTTCGACGTGCTGTACTTCACGCCGATCCACCCGATCGGCCGCAGCTTCCGCAAAGGCCCGAACAACTCGCTGACCGCCGGCCCCGACGATCCGGGCAGCCCTTATGCCATCGGCAGCGAAGAAGGCGGGCATGAGGCGATTCACTCGGAACTGGGCAGCCGCGAAGACTTTCGTCGGCTGGTCGCGGCCGCCGCCGAGCACGGGCTGGAAGTGGCCCTCGACTTTGCGATTCAGTGTTCCCAGGATCACCCGTGGCTCAAACAGCATCCGGGCTGGTTCAACTGGCGGCCGGACGGCACGATCAAATACGCCGAGAACCCGCCGAAGAAATACCAGGACATCGTCAACGTCGACTTCTATGCCGTGGAGGCGATTCCCAGTCTATGGATCGAGTTGCGAGACATCGTGGTGGGCTGGGTCGAGGAGGGCGTGAAGCTGTTTCGCGTCGATAACCCCCACACCAAACCGTTGCCGTTCTGGCAGTGGCTGATCGCCGATGTACGCACCCTGTACCCCGAAGTGATTTTCCTCGCCGAAGCCTTTACCACGCCGGCGATGATGGCGCGTCTGGGCAAGGTCGGTTACTCCCAGAGCTACACCTATTTCACCTGGCGCAACACCAAGACCGAGCTGGCGACCTATTTCACCGAGCTCAACGAGTCGCCGTGGCGTGAATGCTACCGGCCGAACTTCTTCGTCAATACACCGGACATCAACCCGGCGTTCCTGCATGAATCCGGGCGCGCCGGTTTTCTGATTCGTGCCGCGCTGGCGACCATGGGCTCTGGCTTGTGGGGCATGTATTCGGGCTTCGAACTGTGTGAAGCGGCGCCGGTGCCGGGCCGCGAGGAATACCTCAATTCCGAGAAGTATGAGATCCGCCCACGGGACTTCACCGCGCCGGGCAACATCATCGCCGAAATTGCCCAGCTCAACCGCATCCGCCGGCAGAACCCGGCGCTGCACACGCACCTGGGCCTGAAGGTCTACAACGCCTGGAACGACCACATTCTGTACTTCGGCAAACGCAGTGTGGATGGCAGCAATTTCATTCTGGTGGCGGTCAGCCTCGATCCACATAACGTCCAGGAAGCGAATTTCGAATTGCCGCTGTGGGAAATGGGCCTGCCCGACGATGCCAGCACCCAGGGCGAAGACTTGATGAACGGCCACCGCTGGACCTGGCACGGCAAGTACCAGTTCATGCGGTTCGAACCGTGGCATCTGCCGTTCGGGATTTGGCGGATCACCGCAGGATCATGATCGTTCCCACGCTCTGCGTGGGAAAGCCGCCCAGGACGCTCTGCGTCCCGCCGCTGTGACGCAGAGCGTCACTGGATGCATGCCCACGCAGAGCGTGGGAACGATCGCGGCCAAGGCGTTCTCTAGTCTCAACAGGAGTTTCAAATGGCGAAGAAACCCAGGTCAGCCACCTTCATCAAGGACCCGCTCTGGTACAAGGACGCGGTGATCTACCAGGTTCACGTTAAGTCTTTTTTCGACTCCAACAATGACGGAATCGGCGACTTTCCCGGCCTTATCGCCAAACTCGATTACATTGCCGATCTGGGCGTCAACACCATCTGGCTGTTGCCGTTCTACCCCTCGCCACGACGTGACGATGGCTACGACATCGCCGAATACCGTGGCGTGCATGCCGACTACGGCACCCTGGCCGATGCCAAGCGTTTCATCTCCGAGGCCCACAAACGTGGCTTGCGGGTGATTACCGAACTGGTCATCAACCACACCTCGGACCAGCACCCGTGGTTCCAGCGCGCGCGCAAGGCCAAGCCCGGGTCCGCGGCCCGCGACTTCTACGTCTGGTCTGATGACGATCAGAAATACGACGGCACCCGCATCATCTTTCTCGACACCGAAAAGTCCAACTGGACCTGGGACCCGGTGGCCGGCCAGTACTTCTGGCACCGTTTCTATTCCCACCAGCCGGACCTGAATTTCGACAACCCGCAAGTGATGAAAGCGGTGCTGTCGGTGATGCGCTACTGGCTCGACATGGGCATCGACGGCCTGCGGCTGGACGCGATCCCGTACCTGATCGAGCGCGACGGCACCAACAACGAAAACCTCCCCGAGACCCACGACGTCCTCAAGCAGATCCGCGCCGAGATCGACGCCAATTACCCCGACCGCATGCTGCTGGCCGAAGCCAATCAGTGGCCGGAAGACACGCAGTTGTATTTTGGTAGTACCGACGCCAAAGGCCAGAACGGCGACGAATGCCACATGGCGTTTCACTTCCCGTTGATGCCGCGCATGTACATGGCGCTGGCCCAGGAAGATCGTTTCCCGATCACCGACATTCTGCGCCAGACCCCGGAAATCCCTGCCAACTGCCAGTGGGCGATTTTCCTGCGCAACCACGATGAGCTGACCCTGGAAATGGTCACCGACAGGGAGCGCGATTACCTGTGGAATTACTACGCGGCCGACCGTCGGGCGCGGATCAACCTGGGGATTCGCCGGCGTCTGGCGCCGTTGGTGGAGCGTGATCGCCGCCGCGTGGAATTACTTAACAGTCTGTTGCTGTCGATGCCCGGCACGCCGACCCTGTATTACGGCGATGAAATCGGCATGGGCGACAACATCTACCTCGGCGACCGCGACGGTGTGCGCACGCCGATGCAGTGGTCGATCGACCGTAATGGCGGCTTCTCCCGTGCCGATCCGGCGAGCCTGGTGTTGCCGCCGATCATGGATCCGCAATACGGCTACCTGTCGGTCAACGTCGAAACCCAGGCCGGTGATCCTCATTCATTGTTGAACTGGACCCGGCGCATGCTCGCGATACGCAAGCAGTCCAAGGCCTTCGGTCGCGGAACGCTGAAGATGCTGTCGCCGAGCAATCGACGGATTCTGGCCTATACCCGGGAATTCACCGGGGAGGACGGCAAGCACGAGATCATTTTGTGCGTGGCCAACGTGTCCCGCAGCGCGCAAGCGGCGGAGCTGGATTTGTCGGCGTATGTCGGCATGGTCCCGGTGGAGATGCTCGGCGGCAATGCGTTCCCGCCCATCGGCCAGTTGAATTTCCTGCTGACGCTGGCGCCTTACGGCTTCTATTGGTTCGGCCTGGCGGCGGAAAACCAGATGCCGAGCTGGCACGTGGAGCCGGCGCAAAGCCTGCCGGACTTCACCACTCTGGTGCTGATGAAGCGCATGGAAGAGCTGCTCGAAGCGCCGTCCCGGCACTCGCTGGAGCAGGGCATTTTGCCGAGCTGGTTGCAGAATCGCCGCTGGTTCGCCGGCAAGGACGGCACCATCGACAGCGTCAATCTCGCTTACGGCGTGCGCTTCGGCGACCCGCAGCACCCAGTGCTGTTGAGTGAAATCGACGTCACCAGCGCAGGCCAGACCAGCCGCTATCAATTGCCGTTCGGCTTTATTTCCGAGGAGCAGGTCGGCGCGGCGTTGCCGCAGCAATTGGCGCTGGCCAGGGTCCGGCGCGGTCGTCAGGTCGGCCTGATCACCGACGCCTTCAGCCTCGACAGCTTTGTTCATGCGGTGTTGCAGGGGCTGCAGGCCAGCACGGTGCTGCCATCGGACGGCGGCGAGATCCGTTTCGAGCCAACCGACGAATTGGCCAAGCTGGGGCTCAGCGCCGAGTCGGAGGTGCGTTACCTGTCTGCCGAGCAATCCAACAGTTCGGTGGTGATCGGCGCCAGTCTGGTGTTGAAGTTGATCCGCAAGGTCGCGTCAGGGGTACACCCGGAACTGGAAATGAGCGCGTACCTGACCCACGCAGGTTTCCAGAATATTTCGCCGCTGTTGGGGGCGGTGATCCGTCGCGATGCGGCGGGTGAGGACACGCTGTTGATGATTGCCCAAGGCTATTTGAGCAATCAGGGCGATGCGTGGGAATGGACCCAGAACAATCTCGAACGGGCGCTTCGCGATGAGCTCGCCGATGCCGTGTCCGAGCAGGAGCAGCACTACAACGCCCTCGGCGAGCTGAAGGATTTTGCCGGCATGCTCGGCCAGCGCCTGGGGGAGATGCATCAGGTACTGGCGACCCCGAGCGCCAACCCGGACTTTGCCCCACACATCACGAGTCAGAAAGATGCCCTGGCCTCGGCCAAGGATGTGGCGGCGCAACTGGAGCACGCACTGAAGCTGCTCAAGCAACATCAAACCGAACTGAGCGCGGCGGACCAGACGTTGGTCAGCCGATTGCTGGATAACAAAAAAGCCATTATCGGTCATGTTCAGGAGTTGGGTAAAAAGGCTGCTGGCGGCTTGCGTATTCGCGTCCATGGCGACTTGCACCTGGGGCAAGTGCTGGTGATCAAGGGCGATGCCTACCTGATCGATTTTGAGGGTGAACCCGCGCGGCCGCTGCGTGAGCGCCGCGGTAAACACAGCCCCTATAAAGACGTCAGCGGCGTGTTGCGCTCCTTTGATTACGCCGCGGCGATGGCGATAAATGTGCACAACGTCGACAACACCGCCGACGCCCAGGCGGCGCGTCAACGGGTCGCCGATCGTTATTTGAAAGAGGCGCGACAATCATTTGTCGACGCTTATCGGCTGGCGGCAGCTAGTCTTGCACATGCATGGCAAGATCCTGAAGGCGAGGACGCTGCACTGGCGTTGTTCGGTCTGGAGAAGGCGGCATATGAAGTGGCCTATGAGGCGGAAAATCGCCCCACCTGGCTGCCCGTGCCGTTGCACGGTTTATATGGATTATTGAGTGGGCTTAAACCCTTTTCCGATCTTGGTGGAGAGTAGTCATGAGTTTCTCGAACAAGGAACAGGGGCACGTTAAAGAGGCGCTGCTGCCCAGGGCGCGGGACATCGACGCATTGGTACGCGCCGAACATCAGGATCCTTTCGCAATTCTTGGCCCGCACAGCGATGGCGCTGGCGGGCAATTTATACGGGCCTATCTGCCGGACGCCTTGAGCGTGCAGGTGGTGGACAAGGCCTCCGGGGAAGAGCTCGGCAGCCTTGAGGCGACCCAGACTCCGGGGTTGTTCGTCGGGCACTTCGAGCGGGCCCAACCTTATTTGTTGCGAACCCGTTGGGCCGGCGGCGAGCAACTCGCCGAAGACCCTTACAGCTTTGGCCCGTTACTCGGCGAGATGGACTTGTACCTGTTCGCCGAGGGCAATCACCGCGACCTGAGTGGTTGCCTCGGCGCACAGCTGAAGACGGTCGATGGCGCGGATGGCGTGCGCTTCGCCGTGTGGGCACCGAATGCCAGAAGGGTCTCGGTGGTCGGCGATTTCAACGTCTGGGACGGCCGTCGGCATCCAATGCGCCTGCGTCATCCTTCCGGCGTCTGGGAGTTGTTCATTCCGCGCCTGCAAGCGGGGGAGGCCTACAAATACGAAATCCTCGGGGCTCATGGCATTCTGCCGCTCAAGGCCGACCCGGTGGCCCTGGCCACAGCGCTGCCGCCAGACACCGCGTCGAAAGTCGCCTCACCGCTGCAAATCGACTGGCAGGACCAGGACTGGATGTTGTCGCGGGGCGAGCGTCAGCGAACCAGTGCACCGCTGTCGATCTACGAGTTGCATGCCGGTTCCTGGCAATGCGAGCTGGATGACCTGGGCGAAGTCGCCCGTCAGTACACCTGGCCCGAGTTGGCCGAGCGGCTGATTCCGTATGTGAAAGAGCTGGGTTTTACCCACATCGAACTGATGCCGATCATGGAGCATCCGTTCGGTGGCTCATGGGGTTATCAACTGCTATCGCAATTTGCCCCGAGCGCCCGTTACGGCTCGCCGGATGAATTTGCTGCTTTCGTCAACGCCTGTCACCAGGCCGAAATCGGCGTGATCCTCGATTGGGTGCCGGCGCATTTTCCCACCGATGTCCACGGCCTGGCGCAGTTCGATGGCACCGCGTTGTACGAATACGGCAACCCGATGGAGGGTTTTCACCAGGATTGGGACACGCTGATCTACAACCTGGGTCGCACCGAGGTGCACGGCTACATGCTGGCGTCGGCGCTGCACTGGCTCAAGCATTTCCATGTCGATGGACTGCGGGTCGATGCGGTGGCGTCGATGCTGTATCGCGATTACTCGCGCAAGGCCGGTGAGTGGGTGCCCAACCGTCATGGCGGTCGGGAGAATCTGGAGGCCATCGATTTCCTGCGCCATCTCAATGACGTGGTGGCCCTGGAAGCGCCGGGTGCACTGGTGATTGCCGAAGAGTCCACCGCGTGGCCTGGTGTCAGCCAGAGCACGCAACAGGGCGGGTTGGGTTTTGCCTATAAATGGAACATGGGCTGGATGCACGATTCGCTGCACTACATTCAGCAGGATCCGGTGTACCGCGCCCATCATCATAATGAGCTGAGCTTTGGCCTGGTGTATGCCTGGTCCGAGCGGTTCATCCTGCCGATTTCCCACGACGAAGTGGTGCACGGCAAGCATTCGCTGATCGACAAGATGCCCGGCGACCGTTGGCAGAAGTTTGCCAACCTGCGGGCTTACCTGAGCTTCATGTGGACCCATCCCGGCAAGAAACTGTTGTTCATGGGCTGCGAATTCGGCCAGTGGCGGGAGTGGAATCACGATCAGCAACTGGACTGGTACTTGCTGCAATATCCGGAACACCAGGGTGTGCGCAAACTGGTCGGCGACTTGAATCGGTTGTATCGTGAAGAGCCGGCGCTGCACGATCAGGACGATGCGCCGCAAGGCTTCCAGTGGTTGATCGGCGACGACGCGATCAACAGCGTCTATGCCTGGCTGCGCTGGAGCAAGGAGGGCAGGCCGGTGTTGGTGGTGGCCAACTTCACCCCGGTGCCGCGTCAGTCCTACCGCGTCGGCGTGCCGTTTGCCGGGCGTTGGGTCGAGTTGATCAACAGCGACGCCGACACCTATGCCGGGTCTAATTACGGTAACGGTGGCGGGGTGTTCACCGAGGAAGAACCGAGCCATGGGCAGGCGCTTTCACTGGCGTTGAATTTGCCGCCGTTGGCGGTGTTGATTCTGCGACCGGAGGGTTAGGATCCTGATCGTCCTGACCTGATCGTTCCCATGCTCCGCGTGGGAATGCCTCAATGGACGCTCTGCGTCCGCTCTTGGGACGCGGAGCGTCCCGGGCTGCATTCCCACGCAGAGCGTGGGAACGATCAATCTTGAAACTTTCC
The DNA here is from genome assembly GCF_058802085.1 of Pseudomonas sp. GW822-FHT02G04. Classification (NCBI taxonomy): domain Bacteria; kingdom Pseudomonadati; phylum Pseudomonadota; class Gammaproteobacteria; order Pseudomonadales; family Pseudomonadaceae; genus Pseudomonas; species Pseudomonas sp. GW822-FHT02G04. The sequence goes on along the minus strand of NZ_JBXANU010000025.1, from coordinate 38,281 downwards.
CTCACCACCGCATCCGCACCCCAAGGCTACCAATCAACCCGTTCAAATCATTGTCATCCACATTGCTGCTGTAATCGGCGCTGATATACAGGCTGACCAAAGGCGTCACCCTGGCCACCAACCCCAGGCCTACGTCCACTGTCGATGAATTGCGGCTGCTGCTGATTTTGTCGACCTGATCCAGACTCACGGTGTTGCCGGTGTACACCGTGTGCCACACGTTGGTCCGCACATAGGGTTCGACCGGCAAGCCGTTAATATCGTAGCTGCCTTTCAAACGTGCACCGACCCGTCCGCTCCAGGACGTCAGGTCGCTGGACGAGGCGTTGCCTGACCCGGCATACGGCGTATCTAGCGTGATGCGTTGATTGATCAACTGCGCCTGGGGTTCAACCACCCAGTTTTCGCTCAGGCCAATCGGGAAACCACCTTCCACCGACACTGTCATCGCGCTGCCTTCGGTGGTTTGTCGCACGCCCTGGTCGTTGCGGCTAAAACCGTTGACCCGGCCACCGCTGGCCGTCAAGTCGACGTGCCAGCCTTGCGGCCCGGTCAGGCTCCAGTAGGCACCAAGGCTTTGGCCTTGAAGGTTGAGCGTGTCATGGTTGGGGTCGGCGAGGGCGCGGCTGGTCAGCAGGCCGTTGTCGTTGCCCAGGAATTGAGCGGTGCCGCCGATCAGTCCGACCCGTTGGGTACTACCGCTGTTGCTTTGCACGGTCAGGAGCGCCGGGCCTTTGAATTCGTTGGCGCCGGGGATCGTGCCCTGGGCCAGATAATCGGTTTGGGCCTGCCGCGACGTCGGGCCATAGGCGTGGTCCCAGGCCAAGGGCGCGGCGTCTTCGATCGTCAGGCGTGAGCTGGTTAAGTCGGAATTGACGCGTAAACGGTCAGGATACGTAGCGAAGCCGCAGGGCACGGTGAGTGTAGGCAGTTCCTGGCTGTACCAGGGCGTTGTTTCGTCCTCGACAGGCGACGCTCGCACCTCCATGGATGAGCACAGCAGGAGTGAACCCGAGACAACGCAAAATGTGAATTTTATCTCTTGTGGGGTGAATGAAGTTCTCATGGAGGTCTACCTTGCAATCGCATGCGTATCTCGCTGTGGCGTCTCTCCTACCCCGAATGAGGGGCGACCGAATGGATTGAGGCAAGGTCCGACCCGCCCGTTTTACGGGTGTCTGGAGGCTTGCCCCTGATGGATTTCCGGGGGTAGTAAGGACTAGCTAAGAAGACCGATGGCGTTGCGTCAAGAAAATGGCCGATAAGTGGTATGGCTATTTTAGGTGTTGTAAGTGACTGAATATTGGCGCAGATCTAAGTTGTTGTTTGTGCGAAAAATCATGCTGAAAGGTGCGGCCCAGACGTGTTGGGTAGTGGGCTATCGGTTGCGTGACGGATCAACAGTGCAAAATTTATGAGCAAGTCCGGAACGTGATTGCTGTCATTTTTTCTGCTGTAGCCGGCAGTTCTTGGCGCCTGTCGCTTGACGGTGTTACAGGCGTACCTCCACCGCCAGCGGCAAATGGTCCGACAGGTGCGTCCAGGGCTTGTAGCCGAGTATGCGTGGCTCATGACTGCTGGCATTGCGCAGGTAGATACGGTCCAGGCGCAGCAGGGGAAACCGTGCCGGGTAGGTTTTCGCCGGTCGGCCGTGGTGGCGCTCGAACGCTTCATGCAGATAGTCGCGTCGGGCGAGGGCGGCATTGCCTTGCAACTGCCAGTCGTTGAAGTCGCCGGCAATGATTACCGGGGCATCGTCTGGCAGCGATTCGAGCAACAGGCAGAGCAACTGCAGCTGGAGTTGTCGATGGCTTTCCAACAGGCTCAGGTGCACGCAAATGGCATGCACTTCGGCATGGCCCGGCACATCCAGCACACAGTGCAGCAAGCCGCGCCGCTCGGGGCCAGTGATCGAGACATCGAGGTTGCGAAATTCGCGGATCGGGTATTTCGACAACAGGGCGTTGCCGTGATGGCCGTCGGGGTAGACCGCGTTGCGACCGTAAGCGAAATCGCTCCACATGCTGTCGGCCAGGAACTCGTACTGTGAGGTCGGTGGCCAGTCGTTGTAACGGGAAGAATGCCGGTCGTGCTCACCGACCACTTCTTGCAGAAACACCAGATCCGCCGAGGTGCTGCGTACCGCTTCGCGCAGTTCCGGGAGGATGAACCGTCGGTTGAGGGCGGTGAAACCCTTGTGAGTATTGACCGTCAGCACTCTGAGTCGGCGAATCGCCGGGGGCGTGTTCGACGGCGCTGATTCGACGGTTTGGCGTTCGGCATCGCGGGTCACGTTCACTCCTCTGAATCAGGGCTGCTGTATGTATGCGACTGATGCGTGGGCGAGCAGTTCAGCGTGATTTGTGGCAAGGGTGCTTTTGTGGCGAGGGAGCTTGCTCCCGTTCGGCTGCGCAGCAGTCGCAAAGATTTTGGGGCCGCTTCGCAGCCCAGCGGGAGCAAGCTCCCTCGCCACAAAAAAAACATTCTTCGAGTCATTCAGACAAACACAATTTCATATGGCAACCGCATGCGTTCCAGAATCACTCGCGGCAGCAGCGGGGCGATGCCGATCGATGGTTCGCCGTCGAGTTGGCTGGCGTACGCATAGGTGGCGTGGCTTTTGCGCGCGACGGTCCAGGTGTCGAGGCGTAGCTTGCGCGCGCGATGCCAAGGGATCAGCCCGTGGTCGCGCATCGGCCAGTGCCAGGCCCAGACCGGTATTTCGTTGAGCGTCGCCCCGACCAGGGCCGCTGCCCTGGCGCTGGCCCGGCCGACGGCGTCGTGGTCGACGTTGCCGTCTTCGCGCCAGGTGGTGAATACCACATCGCCGGGGCGCAGGTAGCGGACGATGAATTGGGTCAATTCAGACTCCCGCTCGGCCAGAGCGTTGTCGGTGAAGCCGGCGCGAATCCACTTCAGGCTGTGCATCGGTAACCCGAGCCGGCGCAAGGCTTCGACACTTTCCTGGGGGCGGAACACGCTCAGGCGTTTTTCTGACCACTGTCGCGACCCCGGATGGCTGGCGCTGCCATCGGTAATCGAGATCAGTTGCAGAGGATGACCAAGGGCGCACAACAGTTGCAGCAGGCCACCGCAAGTCACCACTTCATCGCCGGGATGCGGGGCGATTATCACCGCGCGAGCTCCAGCAGGGACCAGTGTTTCGGTGTTGATGACGGGGATGTTGTCCAGTTGTGGGGCGCTGTTCCAGATCTGCGCAGGCAAGCTGTTTTCGCTGATGGAAACCGGTTTCATAGGCGCTACGTCCTTGTTCTGTCTGGCCCTCAGTCGTGCACAACGCTTGCAAGGGAGCAAGCCTGGCAGACCCGTGAAGGCGGGTAGATTACAATCTGCAGCGCTCCGAACCCTGGATTGCCGCGGTCAGAGTATTGCCCATGAAACGCTATTCGTCGCCTCAACCTTTGGTCTCATGCGGTTTTTTTAATCCTGGCTGTGTCACGTTTCGCAAATAACCAACAAAACCTGTAGAGCGGGCTGTGTGGCGAGGGGGCTTGCCCCCGTTCGGCTGCGAAGCAGTCGTAAACCGGACGCCACGTTGCTGATTAAAGAATCGCGGTGACTGGTTTTAGGGTCGCTTTGCGACCCAACGGGGGCAAGCCCCCTCGCCACACAGCCCGCTCCTACAAGATGTCCCTGATCCCATTCACTCTTCGTCCTCATGCTGCAACTCAAACAACAGCAGCGAACGGCCAGTAACCGAATATTGGCGACCGAACTCAAAGCGTTCCTGGCCCCGAATCGACGGTTGATTGGTATCGATCATGCAGGTCCAGAAACCACCGTCAGGCACTTCCGGCAGCAGGAAGTTGACGATGTCATGGTGCGCGTTGACCACCAGCAGCAGGGTCGCGTCGGCCCCCTTGCGGCGAATGCCGGTTTCCTGGGCGCGGCCATCGAGCAGTATGCCCATGCAACGACCATGGCCTTCTTCCCATTGTTCGTTGGACATTTCACTGCCGTCCGGGGCCAGCCAGGTCACGTCCTTGACGCCGATGTCTTCGTTGTAATTGCCCACCAGGAAGCGCCCGCGCCGCAGGATCGGATAGGCCAGGCGCAACTTGATCAGGCGTTTGACGAACTTGAGCAGCGCCTTGCCGTCTTCGCTCAGGTCCCAATTGACCCAACCGATCTCGCTGTCCTGGCAATAGGCATTGTTGTTGCCTTCCTGGGTGCGGGCGAACTCGTCGCCGGCCACCAGCATCGGCGTACCCTGGGACAGCAGTAACGTGGCGAAGAAGTTGCGCATCTGCCGCAGGCGCAGGGCATTGATCTCGGGATCGTCGGTGGGGCCTTCGACGCCGTGGTTCCAGGACAGGTTGTTGTTGCTGCCGTCCTGATTGTTCTCGTCGTTGGCCTCGTTGTGTTTGTCGTTGTACGACACCAGATCGTTGAGGGTGAAGCCGTCATGGGCGGTGATGAAGTTCAGCGAAGCATACGGTCGACGGCCGCGCTGGTTGAACATCTCACCGGAGGCGGTCATGCGGCTGGCGAAGTCGGCGAGCTGGCCGTCGTCGCCTTTCCAGAACGCGCGCACGGTGTCGCGGAATTTGTCGTTCCATTCGACCCAGCCCGGCGGGAAGTTCCCGACCTGATAACCGCCGGGGCCACAGTCCCACGACTCGGAAATCAACTTCACCTGACGCAGCACCGGGTCCTGACGACAGGCGACGAGGAAGCTGTGCCGTTCGTCGAAGCCGTCATGGTAGCGGCCGAGGATGGTTGCCAGGTCGAAACGGAAACCGTCCACGTGCATTTCCGTGGCCCAGTAACGCAGCGAGTCGGTGACCATTTGCAGTACGCACGGGTGGCTCAGGTCCAGGGTGTTGCCGGTGCCGGAATCGTTGATGTAGTAGCGTTTGTCGTCGGGCCTCAAACGGTAGTAAGAGGCGTTGTCGATGCCGCGCATGGACAGGGTCGGGCCTTGTTCGTTGCCCTCGGCGGTGTGGTTGTAGACCACGTCGAGGATCACTTCCAGATTGGCCTCGTGCAGGTGCGCGACCATCTCCTTGAATTCGGCGATCTTGCCGCTGGCCAGGTAGCGCGGGTCCGGGGCAAAGAACGCGATGCTGTTGTAACCCCAGTAATTGGTCATGCCTTTGTGCAGCAGATGCTGGTCGTTGACGAAGGCATGGATCGGCAGCAACTCCACGGTCGATACGCCGAGCTTGCGGATGTGTTCCAGCACGTCATCGACCATCAACCCGGCGAAGGTGCCGCGCAGGTTCTCGGGAACGGCGGGGTGAAGCATGCTGAAACCGCGTACATGAGTCTCATAAATGATCGTCTTGTCCCATGGCACGCTGACCCGATGGTCATGGCCCCAGGTGTGGGCCGGGTCGATCACTTTGCACTTGGGCACGAAGGGCGCGCTGTCCCGCTCATCGAAACTGAGGTCGGCGTCGGGGTGGCCAATGGTGAAGCCGAACAACGCTTCGGACCATTTCAATTGGCCGACCAACTGTTTGGCATAGGGATCGATCAGCAGCTTGTTCGGGTTGAAGCGGTGACCGTTGGCGGGGTCATACGGCCCGTACACACGGTAACCGTAAATCAACCCCGGATGGGCGTCGGGCAAGTAGCCGTGGTAGATCTCGTCGGTGTATTCCGGCAGCTCTATACGCTCGAGCTCTACCTCGCCGGCATCGTCGAAGATGCACAGTTCGACCTTGGTCGCGTTAGCCGAAAACAGCGCGAAATTGACTCCCAGGCCATCCCAGGTCGCGCCTAGCGGGAAGGGCAAGCCTTCACGGATTCGCGAGGCCTCGTGAGGTTCGGGCGCGGTTTTCTTTGGACTGGTCATAGCTGCTCCTGCAACGGTTTTTTTCGAGGGCGAATGCGCTCTCGGTGGCGAGCGGGCTCGCCACGAAGTCAATCAGGACAAGACAGTGAAGCGTCAGACCTCGGGTGGTTTACGCGCGGTGCGCGGCTTTTTCACGGTGGTTTTTTCGCCCGGCGGGATCACTGCCGAAGCGGCGGCGGGTTTGGCTTTGGGCTTGGCACGGGGTTTGGATTCGATGCCCTTGGCATTGACCAGCTTACCGTCGGGCTTGCCAGCCGCAGGCTTGGCGCTTGCGGTTTTGCTGCTGCTCGCTTTGGCTGGTTTGCCGGGCGCCAGCGCTTCGGCCTCGGCGAGTTTGCAGGCCATCTCCCAATGGCGGGCTTCCTGGCCCTGGGGTTTTCCTTCGGATTCCCAGATTTGATAGGCAAATTCGCGAATGCGTTTTTCGTCGGTACTCATCGCAATGCTCCTGAACTGAACTCAAGTTTGGGTAAAGAGATTGACCGGGAAATCCCCCAGCGCGGCGCCGACCATCAGTTCCTTGTGTTTTGTGACTGCGACGCTGGTGAAAAGTCCCTTCAGATTTTCTTCGGTGGCTGCGAACGGCAATTTGATTCGGGTATCGCCCCACAGCGACGCGTCAACCTGGGGGGCGGCACTGTTTTCCAGCAGTCCGGCACAACGTATCGGTACGGTCACGATTGCCCGTTTTCCCTGCCATTCTCGAGTAAACGCCAGCACCCGGTGAGCCTGGCTACCGATCACGTCAAGGGCTTGATAAGTGCCTTTTTGAAACAGCCCGGCATGTTCGGCACGCCGGTTTAACGTCCGGGCGATCAGGGTTTGCTTGATGCGCCCGTCACGCCAGTTCGCCAACACATCGGGCAGGCCAAGCGGTAGGTGCATGGCTTGCTGACGGCTGACGTAATCCACCGGCCGGCGGTTATCCGGATCGACCAGCGAGAAGTCCCAGAACTCGTTGCCCTGATAGAGATCCGGCACCCCCGGCACGGTCATTCGCAGCAAGGTTTGCGCCAATCCATTCAGTGCACCCGGGACGGCAATGCGTTGAGCGGCGGCATCAATGGCCGCACGCAATGGTTGACCTTCGGGGCTCAGCAGCAGGCGTTCGAGAAACCCGTGGGTCGCCTGTTCATACGCCTCGTTTGGCGCGCTCCAGCTGCTTTGCAACTTGGCTTCGCGCAGGGCTTTGCGTTGCCACTGCCAGAGGCGTTTGGCGAAGTCCTCAAGGGCAGGCTGATCGTCGCTGCGCAATTCCAGCGGCCAACTACCGAGGATTGCTTGATACAGAATCAGCTCGTCGCCCGCCGAGGGCGCGCCGAGGTCAGTGCGCAGTTCGCCGGCCAGGTCTCGCCAGTGCTCGACCTGTTCGGCGTACCAGGCGCCGCGCTCGCTCAACACTGCCAGGCGCGCGCGGCTGTCTTCGCCGCGCTTGTGGTCGTGGGTCGCGGTGGCCAGCAGGTTCTCGGGAAACTCGGCGAGGCGATTGGCGCAGGCGGCATGGAAGTCGGCGACCGGGGCGCTGAACTGCTCGGTGTTGTAGCCGACATCGTTGCGCGACAGCAGCACCGCCGAGCGATAAAGCGCGGTGTCTTCCACCGCTTTGGCCGCCGCCGGTGAGGTCAGTTGCTGGAAGCGCACGCAGGCATGCTTGAGCAGTTTGCGTGGGCGGCCCACTGGGCGCTTGCGCCAGGGTTGGCCGCCGAGCCAGCCGGCCAGGCAATCGAGCACCGGCCAGTCGGCCTCGCCAAGGGTTTGCCTGGCACCGGCCATGGCCTGCTGGAAAAACCCCTCGTCCTGGGCCGCGCGACCCAACGGGCTGATGTAAGTGCGGTACACCGGGAAGTGCACGATCAGTTCCTGCAAGGCCCGCCGGATCGCGCCGAGGGTCAGGTCCCGGGTCATCAGGTCATCCCGGGCCACTTGCAACAGGGCGTGGGCAACACTTTCGAAATCGCCTGCGAGGGAGCCGTTGAGAATCTGCTGGCGCGCCAGTTGTGCTTCCTGGCGGAAATCGGCGGGTCGTTCGCTGTGCCGGCTCCAGAGCTCACCCAAGGTTTGGGCGCCTTCGGGGTCGTGTTGCAGCAGCGACAACTGGTTCATGAATTCGTAACCGGTACTGCCATCGACGCACCAGTCGCGGTGCAGGGTTTCGCCTTCGCCGAGGATCTTTTCGACGTAGATCGGCAGGTGTCGGCCCGATGTCAGGCGATCGACCCTGCGCCGCAGTTTGCGGCAGTAACCGCGCGGGTCGGCGAGGCCGTCGATGTGGTCGATGCGCAGCCCGTCGACCAGACCTTCGGCCACCAGCTCGAAGATTTTTGCATGGGTCGCCTCGAACACCGCCGGCCGTTCGACGCGCAGGCCGCCCAGTTCATTGATATCGAAAAAGCGCCGCCAGTTGATGTCGTCCGCCGCGGTGCGCCAACTGGCCAGGCGATAACTCTGGCGCTCCAGCAGCGTGTGCAGACGCTGGAAACCTTCGGGGGTAAGCGAGTCGTAAGTGCCGAGGGTGTACTGGATGGCATCAAGGATGGCCGGATCGCTGGCCAGTTCACTCAGTTCCCTCTTCAGTGGAACCGCCAGGCTGTGGGCATCGCTCTGGTAACTCAAGGTGCTGAAGCGGTCTGCCAGGGATTTGAGCAGTTCAGCCTGCTCGGCATTCAAACGGTCATCGGTCTTGAGCAGTTCGCCGTAGTCCGTGGGGCAAATCGGGAAGTGGTGCTCATAGTGCTCGACATGAAAGGCGCCACGCCGGGTATCGAAGCGCAAGGGCAGAGTGCCGTCCTGCAAGGCTATGCCGTAGTCGCTACCCAGGAAGGGCAGCAGCAACTGGCCTTCCATCAACGGGTCGGGCGAGTGCCATTGAATGTCGAAGAACTCGCCGTAAGGGCTCAGCCGTCCCCATTCCAGCAAGTCGAGCCACCAGGGGTTGTCGCCACCGCCGACCGCCATGTGGTTGGAAACGATGTCGAGGATCAGCCCCATATTCTGTTCGCGCAACGCAGCGACCAAACGACGCAACGCCGCTTCGCCACCCAGTTCAGGGTTGACCGTGGTCGGGTCCACCACGTCGTAGCCATGCAGGGAACCGGCGCGGGCGGCGAGCAGCGGTGAGGCGTAGATATGGCTGATGCCCAGGCCGGCGAAGTACGGCACCAGCGGGATCGCCTGATCCAGGGTGAAGCCGTTATGAAATTGCAGCCGCAGGGTCGCCCGCAGCGGCTGGCTGAGCGGTTGATTCATTGGTCACGCTCGGCCGCCTGAAGTCGCGCACAGGCGAGCAGTTCCAAGCGGCGGGCGGCATCCGGATCATCGAGCAGGGCCTCGCTGTCGCCGGGCAACCGGCGGGACCAGTTGGGGTGGGTGTCGGTGGTGCCAGGCAGATTGGCCTGCTGTTCGATACCCAGGGCATCTTCCAGCGGCAGCAACACCAACGGCGCGCGGGTATGCCCGAGGAACCGGATGGCGGCGTCGAGTACCTGATCGGTTTCATGGTGCTCTTCGCGAAAGTTCTGCGGGTCCTGGCTCAGCACCCGACGCAAGCCTTCGCGCTCGTGTTCGCGATGGCGGCGCCATTCGATTTCGCCCGTGGCGTCGGTCAGGCCCAGGCGCGCGCTCCAATCGATATCGCGGCCATGCCACCAGCCATTGAGCGTCGGCAGGTCATGGGTGCTGGTGGTGGCCAAGGCGTTGTCCGGCCAGTCGAGAATCGGTTTGAAATGGGTGTTGTCCTGTTCGAACAACAGCACGCGCATGCCGAGGATCGAGCGCGCGATGAGTTTTTCGCGCAGGCCATCGGGCACGGTGCCGAGGTCTTCGCCGAGGACGATGGCCTGATGCCGATGGGATTCGAGGGTCAGCAGGCGCAGCAGGTCGTCCAGCGGATAATAAAGGTAGGCGCCGTCGCTGGGCGGCGCGTCTTTAGGGATCACCCATAGCCGTTGCAGGCCCATGACGTGATCGATGCGCAGGCCGCCAGCATGGGCGAAATTGGCCCGCAGCATTTCGATGAACGCACGAAAGCCGTTGCGCACCAGGCCTTCGGGGGAAAACGCGGAAATCCCCCAGCCCTGGCCGGTGCGGTTGAGGATGTCCGGTGGCGCACCCACGGTCAGCGAGGCGAGCAATTCGTCCTGGCGACTCCAGGCCTGGCTGCCGCCGCCGTCAGCGCCCACAGCCAGGTCGGCGATCAGGCCGATGCCCATGCCGGCACCACGGGCGGCGGTTTGTGCGCGCTCAAGGCTGCGCGCAATCAGCCATTGGCAGAACGCGTAATAGCCGATGCGGGCCGAGTTCTCTTCGGCAAATTGCGCCAGGGCGGCGCTGCGCGGGTTACGCCATTGCTCGGGCCACTCGCGCCAATCGAGGCTTTCACCGCGCCTTGCACGGGCTTCCTGGATCGCTTCGAAGCGGCAATGATTTTCCAGCGCTTCGCCACCGGCGTGGCGGAAGCTGCTGAAGTCGGCATGCAAGGGGTGTGCGCCGTGGGTGAATCCTTCGTACAAGGCTTCCAGCAAGCGATGTTTGGCCTCGGCGGCGGTGGGCCAGTCGATCAGCGGCAATGCCTCGAGGTGCTTGAGTTCGGCGGCAAGGTCGGTGGCGTCGATCGCGGTGCGCAGGGCTCGCTCACCGAGAATCGCCCCGGGCGCCGCGTACAGGCTATTGAGGAACAAACGGCTGGACGGCGAGTAAGGGCTGTAGCGCTGGGTGTCGCCGCTGAACATCGCATGCAGCGGGCTGATCGCCAACGCTTCGGCGCCTCGTTCGCCGGCCACCCGGGCCAGATCTTCGAGGGCCTGGGTGTCGCCGAAACCGCCATCACCGGGGCGGCGCAGCGAATACAACTGCACGCTCAGGCCCCAGGCACGCGGGGTTTGACTGTCAACGGCGTCGCCGACGCTGTAGCAGCGCTCGGGCGCCACCGCCAGGGTGAACGATTGATCGTCGATGCTGACGTGCTGATAACCCACCGGCACCAAACCGGGCAAAACAGCGTTGTCATCGAGCTTGAGGTTGAGCCGCGAGCCGTCTTCGAGATGGATCTCACACGGGGTTTGCGGTGCGAAGTAGTGGGCCAGATCAAGACCGACGCCAACGTCGCAGGTCAGCAGCGGTGGCAGGTGCCGGGTTTGCTGTACCTCCTGCAGTTGCAGCAGGCTGGCGTCGATTTCCTGGGCGGTGCTGGCGGGATGGCCAAGCCCGATGAGCACCGAGCGCAGCACCGCCGGCGCGACTTTTTGTGGGCGGCCGTTGGCGTCGATCCAGTCGACGGCCAGGCCTGCTCGGCTGGCCAGTATTTCCAGTTGCGCATCGCTCATGGTCGCTCTCCATCCGGGGGTAGCAAAGGGGCTGCGGCTGTGAGGCTGACGAGCGCGCAATACGGGGCAAGGGTGCCCTGATCCAACAGACCGGCCGAGTGTGGCGGGTATTCGAACAGCAGCGTCGCGTCGGCCTGAGGGGGGGGGACCACGGGCGCGCCGCTGAGGTTCAGGTCAATGCGCAGCTGACTGCCATCGCCCAACCGCCAGCGCGCCGTCACCGCGCCCTCGGCCAGTACCTGCGCGCCCAACGCCTGGGCGCCGGGCAGGTGCGGGATGATATGTCGATGGCGGATTTGCAACAGTCGGCGATACAGGTCGTAAACCGGCGGTTGCCGGGTGGCGGTCAACTTCGGCCGCGACGCCTCGAAAGTCTGCATCGCGTTCGGGTCGGGAATCTGCTCGCGTTTGTGCGGGTCGGCAAAGGCGCTGAAGGCCGCGAATTCGTTGCGTCGACCTTCGCGCACCAACTCCGCCAGTTCACCGTGGTGGCTGGTGAAGAACAGGAACGGTTGTTCGGCGGCGAACTCGTCGCCCATGAACATCAGCGGGATCATCGGCGACAACAGTAGCAACACGGTGGCGGCGTTGAGGGCCTCGGAACGGGCCAGTTGATGCAGGCGCTCGCCAAAGGCGCGGTTGCCGATCTGGTCGTGGTTCTGCAGGAACAGCACGAAGGCCGTCGGCGGCAAGTGACCGCTCGGCTCACCGCGCGGCGTACCGTGACGGGTGATGTGGCCCTGAAACACGAAGCCTTGACTCAGGCAGCGGGCGAGCTGTTCGGTGGGGTTTTGCGCATAGTCGGCGTAATAGGCGTCGGTTTCACCGGTGAGCAATACGTGCAGGGCGTTATGGCCATCGTCGTTCCACTGCGCGTCGAAACCTTGCTCCAGCAGGCTGGCCTGGTTGTGCTCGTTTTCCGCCATCAGCCACACGTGCCGCGCCGGATCGATTTGCTGGCGGACCCGTTGCGCCAGCTCTTGAAGGAAGTCCGGGTCTTCGATGGCGTGCACTGCATCCAGGCGCAGGCCGTCGAAACGGTACTCCAACAACCACATCAACGCGTTGTCGATAAAGAAGTCGCGCACCTCGCGCCGGCGAAAATCGATGGCTGCGCCCCACGGTGTGTGTTGGTCTTCGCGGAAAAAGCCTTTGGCGTAGCAATGCAGGTAATTGCCGTCCGGGCCGAAGTGGTTGTAGACCACGTCGAGAATCACCGCCAAGCCGTGGCCGTGGGCCGTATCGATCAGGTGCTTGAGTTGTTCGGGCGAACCGTAGGAGGCCTGCGGTGCGTAAGGCAGAACCCCGTCATAGCCCCAATTGCGCTCGCCGGGAAACTGCGCCAGCGGCATCAGTTCGATGGCGGTAATTCCCAACTCGACCAAGCGCGCCAGATGCTGCTCGACCTCGCTGAAACCGCCGAGCGCACCGACATGCAGTTCGTAGATCACCGCCTCGTTCCATGGCCGACCTTGCCAGGCACTGTGTTGCCAGCGATAGGCGAGGGGATCGACCACCACGCTGTGGCTGCCGATATCCCCTGCCTGCGCGCGGGAGGCCGGGTCCGGCACCTCCAGCTCGCCATCGATGTTGTAGCGGTAGCGGGTACCCGCGGGGCAGCGGGTCTTGATCACAAACCAGCCATCGGCCTGAGGCAGCAGTGGCAGGGATTGTCCGTTTTCCAGTTCAAGACTGACGTAAAACGCATCTGGCGCCCACAAGGCAAAACGCGTGTGTTCGGCGTCCAGCATGATTGCGCCGTGGGGCCAGGTTTCAAGAGTCCGTAACGGCATCGTTGAAAACCTCTTACTGTTTGCCCGATTTACCCAGCGCTTTAGCCACCAGTTGTTCGTAGAGTTCGGCGTAGGGTTCGACCGCCTTGCACCAGTTGAAGGGCGCCGCCATGGCCCGGCAACGCATGGCGTTGAGCAGGCCGGGGAAGGCGAACACCTTGAACGCGCGGCTCAGGGCTTCGCGATAGCTCTCCACGGTGGATTCGTCGAAAAGAAAACCGGTCACGCCGTTTTCAATGGTGTCGGCCAGGCCGCCGGTATTGCGTGCCACCGGCAATGAGCCGAAGCGCTGGGCGTACATTTGGCTCAGGCCGCAAGGTTCGTAACGCGAAGGCATCAGCAGGAAATCACTGCCGGCAAACATCCGGCGGGCGTCGGTTTCATTGAAGCCGATGTGCACGCCGATTTGCCCGGGGAAGCGCAACGCCAGCTCACGCATGGCTTGTTCTTCTTCCGGTTCGCCACGGCCGATGATCGCGATCTGCCCGCCATTGGCGACAATGTATTCGGCCACCGCTTCGGTCAGGTCCAGGCCTTTCTGGTACACCAGTCGCGAGACCACGGCGAACAGCGGGCCTTTGGAGTCATCCAGGCCAAACAGTCGGCGAACGTGGGCCGCGTTGACTGCTTTGCCGTCCCAATCGCCGATGCCGAACGGGCAGAACAGGTGCGGGTCGGTCGCCGCGTCCCAGCTTTCATCGATGCCATTGGGAATCCCGCTGAGCAGACCTTGCTGGGTCTTGGCGGCGAGAAAACCGTCGAGACCGCAGCCGAAGGCCGGCGTGGTGATTTCCTGGGCATAGGTGGCGCTGACGGTGGTGATGTGGCTCGAGTAGGCCATGCCGGCCTTGAGGAACGACATCTTGCCGTAAAACTCCATGCCTTCCTGTTGCAAGGCATGCGCGGGGATACCGAGTTCCGGGCATGAGCCGAGGCTGGTGACGCCCTGGTACGCCAGGTTGTGGATGGTGAACAGGGTCGGGGTGCGTTGGCCACGCCAGTGCATATAGGCAGGGGCCAGGCCGGCGGGCCAGTCGTGGGCGTGCACCAGATCCGGGCACCAGTGAATTTGTGCGAGGTTGGCGGCGATATCGGCGGCCGCGAGGCCCAGGCGGGCGAAACGAATATGGTTGTCTGGCCAGTCGCGGCCGTTGTTGGCGCCGTAAGGCGAACCTTCGCGCTCGTACAGTTCAGGGCAGATCAACACGTAAATGACCAGGCCGTCGGGCATGTCCATGCGTCCGATCTTGCAGGGCGGCAACGCGGCGTGCCCGCCCAGTTCACCAATGATATGAATCGGGTTTTCGCTGTTCAGCACTTGCGGGTAACCGGGGATCAACACCCGGACATCGTGCAGGTGAGCCATGGCTCGCGGCAGCGCGGCGGAAACGTCGCCCAGGCCACCGGTCTTCACCAGATCGGCAATCTCCGAGGTAACGAACAACACTTTCTTCTTGTTGGGATTCTGACTGACTACCGGTGCCAGCGCCTTCGTGATCGGGACACTGACCGATTTGGCTGTAAGAGCCCCCACGGTGCTGGCTTCGCCGACCTGCTGAAGAGCACGTTCTCCCTGAACATCTAACGCCGTACTGATCATATGCATCTCCCCGTGTTGTTGATCTGATTCCAGGCCTGGCACAAACGGTGTTGGCCAATTCCTGTGGCCGGGCGCAAACGCGCTACGCATCGGTGAGCAAGTGCTGCCCATGCGCTGAAGCTCAATGGGTGAAGTGGCTGTTGCAAGGAATGCACCAGTCGCTGTGCCCTACCTTTCAGCTGACCTGAAGCCAGCAGCAAAAGTTTCTATTTATTTCACCGAATGACCAGTCGGTTTTATTCCCCGAAAACAGTCTAGGTCAGAACCTGGAGGGGGGCGGTCAACCGTACAAATTGTTCGACAATCGGTTGGAGGAGGGTACAAAACACACGGGCTTTATGGGGAAACGCACCGACGAAGGGCAGGTTTGTTTTTTTGGGTGGGTCAAATTGAGACCGGGAGGTCACGAAAGTTGGGCACGACGGAATGTGGATTGCACCATTGCGGTGCGTATGGTTTAGGGAAATGTGTCGGGTTTGAGGGCCTCTTCGCGGGCAAGCCTCGTTTGCCCGCGAAGAACGATAACGCAGTCTCAGCCCAGCAACCGAATCGGCGCCCCGGCCGCCCACGCCTGAATATCCTCAATCATCTGCGAAAAGAACAGCTGATAGTTCTGTCGGCTGACGTACCCGACATGGGGCGTGGCCAACACATTGTCCAGCGTTCTGAACGGATGATGGCGGGGCAATGGCTCGTGCTCGAACACATCCAGCGCAGCACCCGCCAGGTGTTGTTTCTGCAGTGCCTTGATCAGCGCCGCCTCATCGACAATCGGCCCGCGCGCGGTATTGACCAGCCATGCGGTGGGTTTCATCCAGTCCAGTGCCTGAGCGTCCACCAGTCCTCGGCTGCGCTCGCTGAGTACCAGATGGACCGACAGCACATCGGCCTGTTCGAACAGTTCCTGCTTGCTGACATAGGTCACGCCGACTTCGGCCGCTCGTTCACTGGTGAGGTTTTCGCTCCACGCAATGACGCGCATGCCGAACACCTGGCCGAATTGGGCGACCCGTTGACCGATGCTGCCCAGGCCGAGGATTGCCAGCGTCTTGCCCTGCAAGTCGCCGCCCAGGCCTTGCTGCCAAAAGCCCCCGCGCAAGGCGTTGGCTTCGGCCACCAGGTTGCGGGTCGCGGCCATGATCAGTGCCCAGGTCAGTTCTGGCGCTGCATGTTTGTAGCTGTCGGTGCCGCAGACCTGGATGCCCAGCGCGGCAGCGGCTTTCAAGTCCAGGGCGGCGTTGCGCATGCCGCCGGTGACCAGCAGTTTGAGGGCGGGCAAGCGGCGCAGCAGGTCTTCGTCAAACCGGGTGCGCTCGCGCATCACACAGATCACCTCAAATGCGCCCAGGCGCTCGGCCAGGGTTTCGTTGTCGGCCGGGTAGTCATGGATAAAACTCACCTGGCCGATGCTGTCCAGCACCGACCAGTCCACCACGTCGCGCGCCACGTCCTGCCAGTCATCGATCACCGCAATCTGCACCGCCATCAGCCTTACCTCATCAACGAACGGGATTGGTTTTGTTCAGCCAGTCGGGAAACCCATCCAGCCTAGTGTGGCCATTGCCAGCACGCCATAGCGGGTGCCCTTGGCCAGGGTCACGATCAACAGGAAGCGCCCCAGCGGTTCACGCATGACGCCGGCCACCAGCGTCAGCGGGTCGCCGATGATCGGTACCCAGCTCAGCAGCAAGGACCAATGACCGTAGCGCTGATAGTGTTTTTGGGCTTGTTGAAGATGACGAGCACTGACCGGAAACCAGCGCCGCTCGCGAAACCGCTCGATGCCGCGTCCCAGCCACCAGTTCAGCAGCGACCCCAGCACGTTACCCAGCGTTGCCACTGCCAACAGCGACCAGAGCCAATACCGGTCGCTGAGCAACAACCCCACCAGCACCGCTTCGGACTGCAAGGGCAGCAGGCTCGCGGCGCCGAACGCCGCGAGAAACAACCCGATGTAGGCACCGAACATCAATGGGCGGGGTAGTCCGCCACCACCACGTCAGTGCCGTCCTTTTTCAGGCCGATCACCTGGTAGGCGTCGCTCATGCCGTCCATTTCCATCCCGGGCGAACCCATCGGCATACCGGGGGCGGCAACTCCCAACAGATCGTCACGCTTGCTCAAGGCCAGCACTTGGTCGGCCGGCACATGGCCTTCGACAAATTTGCCGTTGATCAAAGCGGTGTGGCACGACGCCAGGCGAGGCGGCACGCCGTGTTGTTGCTTGAACTGGCTCATGTCGGCTTCAACGTGGTCTTCGACCTTGAAGCCGTTGGCTTCCAGATGGCTGACCCATTTTTTGCAGCAGCCGCAATTGGCGTCGCGGTGAACTTCGATCGGGATCAGGTCGGCGGCCTGGGCCAGGGAGGAGATGAAGAGGGCGCTCAGGGCGGCCAGACGCAGGTTGGTTCGCATGGGAGTCTCGTCTCGGGTTGCGGCCAAAAAGGTGCATTTTGACCAATTTATCCAACAAAGAGACAGGGGATTGTTTCGAAGTAATACAGATGGATAACGCCCAACAACGAACCTTGCCCCCCATGATCGCGCTCACCCGGTTGTTGGGCCTCCAGCAATTGCCGGGTGTTGAGTTCGCTGGCGTGACCGCTTTGCACCAGTTCGGGGGTGACGGGTGGTGTAACGCGGTAAGTGTCGTATCCGATACAAACGAACTAACCAACGCGTACATAAAGTTGTTTTTAGTTGCCTGCACCCCTATCGAGAAGATCATGCGGGCCAATGAAACAAGGCGCTTTTTGAAATGTATCGTAAATGTACAAGAATTGTAAAAAACAGAAATATTTGTTGGTGGCGTTAGTGCGCGCGTCGATACTCGCCCGCACTTAACTCGGTTAAACAAGGAACTTTTTATGGTCGCCTCACAAGGACGTCTGCGTGTTTTGGATGATGGGCATCCGGCCACGCAGTCGGGAGCCCGGTCATGACAATCGGTTACACAGGCAGCTGGACAAGCAAGGCAGGATTACTGGTCAGGGACGCGGGTAGCAGCAAGCCTGTCACCCATAGCGCCAGGGTCAAGCAGATGCTGGCAATGGTGGGAAGCAATCCAAATGCGCTGAACACGGCGAAAATGGATGAACAGAAACTGCACCGGAACATCAAGGGCTTCGACCCGGAAAATGTCTCCGCCAAACAACTGGGTAATCTCAGTGCGTTCTTGAGAAGCAAAGGCCTGATTTCCGATATTACTTCGATGACCTTGCTGAATGCCGGTGACAAGTTCGACCGGTTTGGCGTACAGAAAGACCCGGATGCGAAGTTCAATGCACTGGAGTATTTCGCCACACAACTGGACGCCATCCAGAGCAACAGCATCAAGGGTGACAAGTACGCCGCTGGCTTGATTCCGGAATACAAGACGGCGATCTACGTACTGCAGAACCTGCAAACTTACGGTAAGGGCAACGGAACTACGGTGGCCCCCAATGACAAGGGCGTCAAGTCCAGGGCCTGACGTTTGGCTGCATTGGCCCGCTCGAACTGTCGAGCGGGCCAGGCAGCGGCTACCGGTCGAGCAACTTCATGACCTCTTCTGGATAGCGCAAGCCAGCGGTGGCATTGGCCGGGAATATCGCTTCCAGGGCCTGCAACTCTTCGCGGCTCAGTTTCACCTCCAGCGCGGCCACATTTTCTTCCAGGTATTTACGCTGTTTGGTGCCCGGAATCGGGATCAGGTAATCCCCTTGAGCCAAGACCCAGGCCAGGGCCAGTTGGCCGGCCGTCACGCCCTTGTCGGCGGCCAGCGTTTGTACCTGCTGCACCAACAACAGGTTTTTGGCGAAGTTTTCCCCTTGGAAACGCGGGCTGAAGCGACGGTAGTCGTCGGCGGCGAAGTCATCCGGGCTACTCAGTGCCCCGGTCAAAAAGCCCCGGCCCAACGGGCTGTAAGGTACGAAGGCCACGCCCAGACTCTGACATGCGGCCAGGCAACCGTTATCTTCCTGATCGCGGCTCCACAACGAATACTCACTTTGCAGGGCGCTGATCGGATGAACCTTGTTCGCCCGCTCCAGTGTGGCCACCGAGGCTTCACTCAACCCCAGGTAACGCACTTTGCCGGCCTTCACCAGTTCGGCCATGGCGCCGACGGTTTCCTCGATGGCCACCTGTGGATCGATGCGGTGCTGGTAATACAAATCCACGGTTTCCACGCCCAGGCGCTTTAGGGTGCCGTCGATCGCCGCGCGAATGTATTCTGGACGACCGTTGACGCCCCGCGCGCCGGGGTTGGACGGGTCGCGAACAATGCCGAACTTGCTGGCCAGGAACACCTGGTCACGTTTGCCGACAATCGCCTTGCCGATCAGCTCTTCGTTGGTGTGTGGGCCGTACATGTCTGCCGTATCGAGCAGGTTGATCCCCAGCTCCAGCGCGCGATGCAACGTTGCCGTGGCTTCGCGGGTGTCCACGCCGGTGGTGTAGAAATCGGTCATGCCCATGCAGCCCAGACCGATGGCTGACACCTGTGGTCCGTTCTTGCCCAGTTGACGTGTTTGCATGAAATGAACTCCCTGTGGATGTAGGCGCTTAGTGTCGATCTCGACAGAACGAAGATAAACCGGCTAAAAGTGCTATCACTGTTCGTAATTTCTAAATAATCATCGAGCCCTGACCATGGATCGTTTAAACGCCATGCGTGTATTCACGCGAATCGTCGAGCTGGGCGGCTTCGCCAAGGCGGCGGACAGCCTGCAATTGCCGCGTGCCTCCGTCACCATTCTGATCAAGCAACTTGAGGCGCATCTGGGCGTGCAACTGCTGCAACGCACCACTCGGCAAATCAGCCTGACGCTCGATGGCGCAGCCTATTACCCGCGTTGCGTGCGGTTGCTGGCGGATCTGGAGGAAACCGAAGCCGTGTTTTCCGCTGCTCGCCACAACCCCAAAGGCCTGTTGCGAGTGGATATGCCGGCGGGAGTGGGGCGTTTGATCGTGATCCCGGCATTGCCACAATTCACTGCACGCTATCCCTTGATCGAGCTGGAAATCGGTTTGAATGACCGGCCCGTGGATCTGATCCGTGAAGGTGTCGATTGCGTGTTGCGGGGCGGCTCGGCCCTGGACGACTCACTGGTGGCGCGGCCGCTGGCCACACTGGATCAGGTCACGTGTGCGAGTCCCGAATACTTGCAGCGTTGCGGGACTCCGCTATGTCTGGAGGATCTGAAGGGGCATCAGATGGTGGAGTACTTTTCCAGTAGCACAGGTAAACGCTATGGACTGGAGTTTGTCGTCGATGACCAGTTGCGGTTGATCGACCTGCCCAAGCACGTTGCGGTCAACAGCTCCGATGGTTATCTGGCGGCGTGTGAGGCGGGGTATGGCTTGGTCCAGACCCCGTATTATCACGTGGCCCGCCAGTTGAAAGAGGGGCGTTTGATCGAGGTCCTGAGGGACGTGCCGCCACCGGGTATGCCGCTGACGGCGCTCTATCCCCCTCACCGCCAATTGTCCCGGCGGGTGCGAGTGTTCGTCGACTGGATGGTGGAGCTCTGTGCGCAGTCGGATAATGGTTTTTACAGAGAAGACTCACGCGGCTGAGCGGGCACCGATGGGGGCGTCGGCGCAGTGGTGGCCTATCGTGGCGTTGGCGTTCTGCTGTAAATCGTCATGCAACTGTTGCATGTGTGGGCAGTTCAGGTTGAGGGGGCGAGACTGGACACCTCGATGAAACAGGGCGAACCAGCCATTGCCGCCCGGCGTGGGCATCAGGCCGGTGAAGGCGAAGCCCAGCGCCGAAAAGCTTCGCAAGTCTCGCGTGAAGTGCCGGGACAGTTCGAGTCTGGCGCAGATCGCCCACTGCCTGGGCAGTTGCCAGAGCTGTTGGAGCAAGTGTCTGTTCAAGCGCTGAATGACAATATCGAACCGATGCTGGTGTTGCTTTATTTGCAAAGGCATCTCCGACCGCGACGCTATATCCTGCCGGGTTCCGAACACCGAGCACAGGTGCTTCATGAGCGCCCGGTAGCGTTCGGGCCAGGGGATGTCGGGGAGCGGGCGCTCGTGTCCTTCGACCATGCGACACCCCATCACGATGGTTTCCGGGAGTGGTTCAGCGAATGGCGAAGGGACATAGTCGGGAAGCAATCCAGTGCTGTGAAAACCGATCTTTTCTGCCATGCGTTGAGTGTAGGGATGGTGGGTCACTTGCTTGATCGAGACGCTCGTGAGCCCCAGAGAACCTGACTGCCTCAATAACTCGCGGCCCAGGTGAGTTGCGATACTTTGTCCCTGTGCGGCGGGATGCACCACGCTCAAGGCCAGTTCCGCGGTATTCGAAAGCGTGTCGCGACACAATGCGGCATGCCCCAGAACGCGTGCGTTGTCCACGGCCAGCATCGATTGCCAGCGCCCCGTGGCGTGGTGCTGACTGATCATGTTTGGCAGGTAGACATCCGGCTGAACGTAATGATCGCCGTAGACCTCTCGAAACAATTGGCTCACGGCACCTGCATCGGAGGGGCGGTAGGCGCGAAATATCAACTGGGTCATCACACAGGCTCCAGCGAGGGAGCGTCATACACTCGCAAATCCACCACCCTGAGTTGTTTGCCCGAACGAGGGTGAAGCTTCAGATCGGTGGTTGCGCAGGTCAGCACCCGTAACTCCAGCAGACCTTCGCGGCTCAGGTCGTCGATGGCGGGGTAGTGGGCAAGCAGCGCTTCAAGCAATGCGCGGCGATCCGGTTCGACGGTTTGCAAGTGAGGTTCGGGCACCCACTTCACGCTCAACAGATCCTTGTGGCCGGCCTGCTCGATCAGCAATTGCCATTGCTCAGTGCGTGCTGCGCGCTGAACGATCTCGTGTATCTCTTCGGTAAACAGCGACAGCACACCTACTCGTATACGTTGACTATGGGCGCTGCGCCCCTTGAGGGCGAATTTACGCATCGGGGTTGCGGTCGGTTCACGCCAACAGGCACGGTCTCCTACCGGGTAACGCAGCAGCGGCATGAGCTGGCGTGTAAGGTTGGTCAGTACCAACAACCCGATGCGATCGCATTCTTCAATCACTTCACCGGTGTACTCATCGATGATTTCCAGCAGGGTTTGTGGTTCGAATACCCGATGCTCGCCCAATGCACAGTCGCGATCGCTGGCGCCAATGAGTCCGGCGTCTACGCTGGCATAGCCAATCGAGGCGATGCGGGCGTTGGGGAATACTTCTGCGAGCATTGCCAACTGCGCGGTAAACAGGCTTTCGCCGCCGTACAGCAGCGTCTCGACCCCGCATAACACAAGCTGATGCTGTGCCAGGTAGGCCGCGAATCGCAGTAACTGTGCCGGCACTCCGGCCAGAACATTGATCCGATGTCGTGCGATGGCATCTGCCAGTACGTCGAGCTCGACGCTGCCGGTAAACGGAAACTCACAGATGGGTCGCCCGACATGAGCCAGGGAGTCGTGGATAAACAGAAAGCTGGCGTAGAGATCCCCTGAAAAAAACAGGTTGGCAACCCGGTCGCCGTTGTTCAGTTGAGCTGAGAGGCTGGCGCCGAACGTGCTGACCAATGCTTGCCATTCCTCGGAGGAGTAAACCGCAAGTTTGCCCTGGCTGGTCGAGCCTCCGGTTTTAAATACCAGTGCGTCATCGACATCTCCGGTCAGGACTGACCAATGACTCAAGTCGTTGCTACCGGACCAATAGTCGGCCACATTGGTTAATGGCATATCTTTTAAACTAAGCCCGTTCGCGGGCAAGTGTTCCAGATGTTTACGGTAGAAGTTGGAGTGTTGTCTTATATAAGGTACAAGTTGTTCAAGCGAGTAAGTTGGCTTCACGGGATTCTCTTTTATAGTGAGCGTCTTGCGTCGACTTTTTTATTTTCGTTGATCGATAATCAAGGGGGTTTTGCCACTGTGTTTGTTTCGGGTGAATGTTTGTTCAGCGCATGTCGTCACCTCCACAATTAAAAGTTCAGCGCGCACCGCATTCGCCAAGGCTTCGTGGGTCAGCAGTTTTTCGTGGACCCAGGTGGCGTCTGCATCAGCGAGAATGTGCATTCGCTCGATCCCGTCGGCGGCGTGGTCCAGGACCACTTGAATGGGGGATCCCACACTGAGTTCCAGCACCGCAGGCGAAATGAATTCCGTGCCAATCCGCACCAGCTTGCCGTGTCGACTCAGCAGTTCGAATCGCGGCGACTCCAGTCCGCAAGGGCAAATCCCGGGTATCCAGCGGCCGGTGTCGCCGATGTCATATCGGTGCACGCGCTGACCTTGTCGGGCGCGAGACGTAAACAACAGACGGCCGATCTCGTCAGCCTGCACTGGAACATCCTGTTCGAGATGAACGATTTCCAGGTGCTGGGTTTCACACATCAAGTGAAACACGCCGTCCGCCGTCGCCGGGCAGGCATGCCCCAGGGGGCCTGCATCGACGGAGCCATAGATGGCGGAGCGAATCGTCGACACCCCACAGCTTTCAATCAGGCGCCGACTGGCCTCTCCCGGATGCTCGCCGCCAAGGAACACTTTGCTGACACCGGCGTAGGCGCGAAGTTGGGCCTGTTCTTTGAGAAACAGGCGATGTAGCGTACTGGGCATGCCGATCAGCACGGTGACACGCTGCTCCACGATCAGTCGGGCGGTTTCACTGAAGTCATCGTCCTGGGGAGCGCCCATGGGCAAATGTGCAACACCCATCTGTTCGAGAATGTTCGAAAAGCTGAAAAAACCTCCGTACAGGTTGCCGCCGTAGAACAGATTCATTACCCGGTCCTTTGTCGGATCGAGCCCGATGCAGAGCATGCCGTCGGCCGCAGCGCGCATTTGCCGTTGAAAGTCTCGATAGCTAAAACCGGCCAAGGCCGGGATCCCGCTGCTTCCACCAGAGCGGAAGTACAACTGTGCTGCGGAGCCGATCGGCTGGGCCATAAAAGTGTCTTTGTCCATGATCGGGTCATGGGATACATCGGGGGCGGGTGGAACCGGGTCGAGCGTTGCACGACCTGCCGAGACATGTGGGAGCAAGCTCACCGAGAGGCGGCGACTCAGACGCGACAGCGCGTAGACGCCATCGTGGGGCTCACCGGTGTATCCGTCATGGATCGATTCGCAAGGCGCTATGCGGCTGACGCCGGCATTGACTAACGTTCGAACGAGTTTGGGCGTTTCTGCCGAGGGACACATCAACGCGCAGCTTTGCAGGAAGTTGCGCCAGGGCTGTAGCGTCTCGGCGAGCTGATGCTGAGGAACCGGTTTGAGCACAATCGTACGAAACAGCGGTGACGGCGCGAGCGTTTGATGGTGCTCCCAGATGACACGCCATCCGAGGCCAGTCCACACTTGGCCGGTCTGATTGGCAAAGCACTGATCGAGCCGTGCCATGGCGGTGCGGGTGGTGATTTCCGATGCTTCCTGATCTGTCGGCGTTAATGCCGGCCAGTGTGGGGCGCGACGGATGAAGGCTTCGGCCAGTCGATCTCCGAGGTTCTGCAAGACGGCCGGATCGTTGCTGTCCACCAGCACCCATTGAGGACTGGAACACGCTTGTTGATCCAGTCGACAGACTTCATCCGCCAGGGCATCGAGCGCCGAAGGCGACGCCGCATCAGGTGACAGGTAGGCGAAGCTGATCTTGTGTCCCCAATCGATCCAGCGACAGCCGGACGGGATCTGCTGGCGGATCGATTTAAGCGCCGCTTCTCCGCCCCAGGCGGATACCCCATCGGCCTTGGCGCAGAGTTGAGCGATATCAGAGGTGTCCACCGGCAGAACCGCTACGAATTCGGCCAGTCTGCCACTGGTGTCGCAACGCACAAGGGCGGCGAGCAATTGTGCGGTCAAACCCTGATCGCTGGAGCTGGGGCGCAGCCAGTTGATGTTGCCGGCCAGCAGGCTTTCTAGTACCGCGAAGAACGCCGGCATCGGTGCGTTACCCGGGGTGACATGCACCACCAGCCCCAATGGATGCCAGCTTTCGAAGCTTGGCTGGCGGTAGTCGATACGTCGCAGCGAACGCGGTCGCCGGCCCAGTTCCCGCTCAAGCTTGGTGCTCAAGTTGCTGTGTTGGCAGAAATCGATAAGCCCTTGATATTGGTCGTCGTCGAGGGACAGATCCAGGCGACGAGTTTGCAACTGCGCCGCAAAGCGAGCGGCGGACTCGATGACGGTCTCGCTATCGATCGGTGCAGAAAGCAGTCCAGGCAATGATTCTTGAAGGAGTTGCAGAGCGTTTTGCGGGGTGATGTCATCACGCAACTGGCCATTGATCAGGTACATATCAAGCCCTCCCGATCAGTTCTGAAGCGGCCATGGCACAGCTGCGACTGGCGGTGGTGCCGGCACGTCCATGCAGCTCGAACCAATCGGTCTTCAGGCCGCATCCGCAACTTGTGCCGGGGTGCAATGTCGCCAGATCGCCCATGACCACAGCATGAGCAGGGCTGGACGAAATGTACGGGGAGACGAATCCCAGCAAGCCGCGCTGGCCGTAGGGCTGGACGGTGAAATCGGATGGGTTGCGCACGAAAACCTTCGAGTAAATCGGTACATGAAAATGATGGTGGGCACACTGGATATAGGGCACGGCATGCTCTACGGCGCCGTAACCGTCCCGACAGCGGGACAGGTCGATACCCAATTGCCGGTTGATTCGGGCATACAACTTATGCAGGGGAATCTCCTGCGCGGCCTGGGTTTTCCAGCCCCCCCCCAGAAACACCAGTGACTGGGCAGGCAACTGCAAATCGGCCACGCAGGTGTCCTCCATGCATTGAAGCGCATGCGAAAGGAATGCCGGAAAACCGATAATGCGAACGGGCAATCCTTCCTCGGCAAACTCCCGCAAGGCACGAATCACACCGAAAAGGTCGAATTCGTGGCCTTTTCCGGTCAGGCGCAAGCCGTAAACGACTCGGTTGACGGGGGCATAGCTGCAAAGAAACTGATCGGTGTAGGCCGTGCCCAACGTGGTGGCAGCCTCGGGTTCATAGCTCAGGAGCAGGTAATTGCAGGGGGTGTCCGGAGTATCCCAGCCGTAATGCCGGAAGATGTGGTTCACCATGCCTTGTGCCGCGGTCATGCTGCGATGGTCGTAGCGCATGCGACTCTTCTGGCCGCTGGTGCCGGATGATGTCAGCTCCAATGCATCTTCGCCTGAAGGGCCGAACAACAAATGACGTTTGAAGTAATTGGCGAAAATCGGCGGCAGCCTGGACCAGTCATCCAGTGTCTCCAGGGTGTTGGCATCGAGCCCATTGGCATTCAGCCAGCGTTCGTATCCGGGCGTGTGATGACAATGAAACAGGCTGATTTCACCCATCGCCTGATCGAAAAGACCTTCTGGCATGGATTCCAGGCAATAGGGTTGCGTTAACGCGCAAAGCGCATCGGTGTGGGGTAGATGGATCATCAAAAGACCTGTGGGGTGGTGTCAGACGGCAAGCGTGATATGAGAGCTGCGCAGAAACAGTCGCAAGGGCGCCAGGCACAAGAGTCCCGTGAGACCGGCCATCAGGGCGAAGGCTTCAAGGCTGTCACCGGCACCCAGTGCGGCGATAATCGAGCCGCCGCCACCCATGACGGCGATGGAGATCATGCCGATCATGGCCGAGACCAGGCCTTTGCTGTCGTCGCTGGAGAACAGGGCGAGCCGGTACAGCGCGGCATTGCTCATGCCAAGACCGATGGCGTAAAGCGATAGGCAACTGACCAACAGCACCGTTGAAGCACCGGTGAACGTTATGGTGATCAATGCAATGAGCCCGCCGCAAAATGGCCAGAGCGCATATCGAATTAGTTGGGGCAGTTCAGTGTTGGCAATCAATCGGTTGAGTATCAGATTGCCGAGAATGACAGCCGCAAATACCGGGATTTGCCACAGGCCATACTGCAGAGGAGAAAGTCCCTGGCTCTGGATCAGCAAGATTGGCGCCAGGCCGATCCAGGCAATCAACGGCAGGCTCATTAGACCCAGGGCGACGGTAGCGCTCAGGAATTGCGTGTTGGTGAGTAAAGCGGCGTATCGGCGTACAGTGCCGCTCCATTCAAAGGGCACTGCAGCCAATTGTTGACCGTCCTGGCGCACAGTGCCCACGGTTTCCGGCATGAACAGGTAAAGCCCGACCCAGACCATCGCGCCGCCGACACCCAACACTAAAAACAGCTCCCGCCAGGAAAGCCATTCCAGCGCCAGGCTGCCAAGCAGTGGGCCGAGCAGCGGGGAGAGCAGCGCAACGTTCCCCAGCAACGCCATGATTTTTACCGCGTCGGCTTCGCAGAAGACTTCTTGCAGGGCGGGATAGCTGACTGAAATGACAAATCCCAATCCGATGCCCTGAATCAGGCGCAAGCCGTTGAAGGCAAGAATGCTCTGCACGTAGAACGCCGCGGCACAGGCCAGAGCGAACGCCGCACAACCGATGAGCAACAGCCTGCGACGACCGAAGTGATCGGACAATGGACCGATAAGCCACTGCAGAAGAATGCCGCCAATCAAGTAGAGATTGAAGGCATATGGAACGTGACTCGGACTGGCATCCAGTTGACGGGTTACGGTCAACATGGCCGGCATGATCATATCGCTGGCCATATAAGTCAGCAGTTCGAAAAGAGTGATTGCAAGACAAAACCCCAATAATCGAGGCGGACTTATATCTATCAAAGGCTTGCGCATGGTGTTCCTGTTGGTGCTGGAAGTTAGATAAGGCAGCAGGGCAAGAATAACCATGGCTCATGAATAATTATATGTGTTTGTGGGAGGCTAAGAGTTACAAGACTTTTCGTTATGTGTCTGGCTGGGAGTTCAGGGGAAAGATGAGTGGGGTTTTGTAAATAAAATTACAGTGAGATAAGAATAATCCTACACAGTAAATGCCCGCTATAGAGCGGGCATTTGTACGTAACTTGTAGGATAAGTTCTTCGTCTTGAGAGTGAATAGTAAGTTTTTCACTGGTCAAGAAAGTAATTTAACGTTATCGATGCTGATAGTAGGCCGGTCCGCCACGGTCGTAATGGTGGCCGCCATGCCAGCCGTTATTAGGAAAAATGATGCAGCCACTCAGGGTCAGGAGGGCGAGCAGTGGAATCAGCCGTGTGATTCGACGGAGCATTTCAAAAATCCTCATGGTTATCGTCGCAATGAAGTCAAAACTCTTCATCGGCTGTAACATGAGACCCCGTTTGCAGCCTCTCATTCGCGCAGAACTGTAGGGGTTTGGTATGCAATCGGATACAAACCGGATACATTTTTTTGGTTCAGGAACCCGTAATGACCCAGTCACAACGTTTGAAATACTCGATTCTGATTTCCCTGGTGGTACTGGGGATCATGTTCGGCCTTTCCTGGCTGCAAAACGCAGGGTTCATCAGCGAGAAGCTGTTCCAGTACATCGCCATTGGCGTAGCGGTGATCGTGGTGGTCATCAATGGCGTGATGCGTCGCAAGGTCAAGCCTTGAGCGACGCCTTCTGGCCTGATTGCTCACCATGAAGGACGGCGACAGCCTGTGGATGCAGGCTGTAGCTTTTGTCCGGATTGAGCGTAATCACGCCTTCACTGCACAAGCGTTTCAACACTTCGCGGACACTGAGAAAGGACAGGGGAATGTCCAGTTCCAGCAAGTGACTGTGCACGCCGCGCACGCCCAGGCTGCGGTCGCTTTCGGCGGCGCTCAACAAGGCGTCGATGACTTTCAGGCGAACCAGGCTGGTTCGCAGGCCAAAGCACTTGAGCAGAAACCTGATCCGTTCGTTGCCCTGGCGTTCGGTCTGTTGGTTGAAAACGCCGGAGTTCATGGCGCTGTCCTTTGATGCATGGCTACCATCCGTTGGCAGTTGCGGGTTGTACATGCAAAAACTCCTTTTCAGAGCCTGATCATGAAATGTGATGGGTGCTCTCAATCAATAAGACGAACGAGCCGGGAAATAATGAAGACCCGCATGTAGAAAATTTGTCGCCGCGACGTCAGCGCTCTGTGAGATGGGCGTGGGGGATGCCCTCAAAGGCCTAATTTTTTTGTCATTTGCTTCGTTTTTCTGAAAGGCGCATTGCGTGTCATACGTCTTTTCGATCAGGAGCGAGCGTGATTATTTCCAGGCAGTTAACCAGGTTGAGCCTTGCGGGTGTGTTTCTGGGGCTGAGCCTTGCGGCAAACGCGCGCAGCCAGTCAGAGCAGGTGACGGCCGACATCCGTCGTACCAGTTTCGGCGTACCGCATATCCGTGCCGAAAACGAGCGCGGGCTCGGCTATGGCATTGGCTATGCCTACGCTCAAGACAACTTGTGCTTGCTGGCCAACGAGATCGTCACCGTCAATGGCGAGCGTTCGCGGTATTTTGGCCCGGAGCAGGTGACGGTCGAAGAGCGCGGCAACCTGGCCAGCGATCTGTTTTTCAACTGGCTGAACACCCCCGAGGCTGTCGCCGGTTTCTGGCAGGCGCAACCCCCTGAGGTCCGTGAGCTCATTGAAGGTTATGTGGCGGGTTACAACCGTTCGCTGACAGAGCGTCAGGCGCAGGGTCTGCCGAAGCAATGCCAGGGCGAATGGGTGCGCGCGATTACCGCCCAGGACTTGGTCAAGTTGACCCGTCGTCTGTTGGTCGAAGGCGGTGTGGGCCAGTTTGCCGAAGCGCTGGCCGGCGCGACTCCACCTAAAGCCGTCGCTCATGCGGCAGGCGACCCGGCGTCCTTCCAGTTGGCGGCTTCGCGCATGCAACGGTTCGCTCTGGATCGTGGCAGCAACGCCGTTGCGGTCGGCAGCGAGCGTTCGTTCAACGGTCGCGGGATGCTGCTGGCCAACCCGCATTTTCCTTGGGCGGGCGGGATGCGTTTCTATCAGATGCACCTGACCATTCCCGGCAAACTGGACGTGATGGGCGCCGCGTTGCCCGGTCTGCCGATGATCAATATCGGGTTCAACCAGCATCTGGCATGGACCCACACCGTGGATTCGTCCAAGCATTTCACCCTGTATCGCCTGCAACTCGATCCGAAGGACCCGACCCGCTACTTGCTCGATGGCAAGTCCTTGCCAATGAAAAAGCAGACGCTGGCGGTCAGCGTGAAGCAACCCGATGGCCAGACCCGGCAGATTTCCCATGTGGTCTATAGCTCGGAGTTCGGGCCGATTGTGCAATGGCCAGGAAAACTGGACTGGAACAATCAGTTTGCCTACAGCCTGCGCGATGCCAATCTGGATAACGACCGGGTCTTGCAGCAGTGGTACGCGATGAACCGTGCCACCAGCCTCAAGGATTTACAGGCTTCGGTGCACAAGATTCAGGGGATCCCGTGGGTCAACACCCTGGCGGTGGATGATCAGGGGCAGACGCTTTACATGAACCTGTCGGTGGTGCCGAACGTCAGTACCGACAAGTTGGCCAAGTGCAGCGATCCGCGGGCCGGACTCCAGATGATTCTGCTCGATGGCTCCAACAGTGCTTGCGCCTGGGACATCGACCCGCACGCCGCGCAAAAAGGTATTTATGCGGCAGACAAATTGCCGCAACTGCTGCGCAAGGATTTTGTGCAGCATTCCAACGATTCGGCGTGGATGGCCAACCCGGCGCAACCGCTCACCGGTTTCTCACCGTTGATCAGTCAGGACAGCCAACCATTGGGGCTGCGTTCGCGCTTCGCACTGGAGCGTCTGGGCAGCTTGAAGAAGGCCGGCCCTATAGCGGCGGCGGATCTGCAACACATGGTGATGGACGATCAGGTGTATCAGGCGGCCCTGGTGATGCCGGACCTGCTGCAATTCTGTGCCGCGGACCTCGGCCCCGATGCGCCGACGCTGACGTCGTTGTGTGCCAGTCTCAAGGCTTGGGATCACCGAGTGAATCTGGACAGCGGGCTGGGCTTTGTGCATTTTCAGAATGTCATGCTGGAGTTGCAGCAAGTCTCTGACCTGTGGCGTGTGGTGTTCGATCCGAAGGATCCGCAACACACCCCGAGTGGCCTGGCAATCGAGCGACCGGAAGTCGCCAAAGCGCTTCGGGCGGCGATGCTGGCCTCGGTAGAAAAGGTCAAGACCCTTGGCCTGAAGGCCGACAGCCGCTGGGGAGATATCCAGGTGGCCAGCAGTGGCGGGCAGCAAACGCCGATCCACGGCGGGCCGGGCACGCTGGGTGTGTATAACGCCATTCAAAGTGTGCCGAGAACCGACGGCAAGCGCGAAGTTGTCAGTGGCACCAGCTATTTGCAGGTGGTGACGTTCGATGACAAAGGGCCGCAGGCTCAGGGTTTGCTGGCATTTTCGTTGTCCAGTGACCCAACGTCGAAGTATTCCCGGGACCAGACACTGGCCTTTTCGAAGAAACAGTTGAGTGTGTTGCCGTTCACTGAGCAGCAGATCACGGCTGATCCGCAGTACCAGGCTCAGACGATCCGCGAGCAGGATGAAAAGGTGGGGAAGATCGCCGCGCAATAACAGCAACAGCGTTTAAATGAAAAAGTGAAGGCCGCACCCCGCAAGGGTGGCAGCCTTCAGCTTTTTGGGGCTTGTTGTGGCATCGAGTTGAGGACCGGATTGCCGTCCTGGTTGCGGGTCAGGTAGACCGGCAGCACCTTGGGCAACGAAGCCACCAGGCTGTTGAGCTCTTTGATGTTGTAGATACCGCCGAGGCGAATCGAACCAGCGCTGTGGTCCGCGAGCATCACCGGTTTGTTCAGATAACGATTGATCAGGGGCAGGGCATCGGTCAGCGCCAGGTTATCAAGCACCAGTTTGCCGCTGCGCCAGGCCAGCGACTGGTCGTTGGCATAGGTCTGGCTGATTTGCGGGGTGAAGTCACCGTGTCTGTAACGCGCCTGCATCGCAGGTTCCAGACGTAGACCGTCGCCGGGCAGGGCATCGTTGCTGGTCACCAGCACGGAACCCTCGATCAGGTTCACGCGGACCTGGTCTTCATACATCCAGACGTTGAATTGGGTGCCGGTGACGCGAATCCTGCCGTCGCCCGCCCTGACAATGAACGGGTGCTGCACATCGTGGCTGACGCTGAAGAAGGCTTCGCCTTTTTTCAGCGTGACACGTCGTTGATCCTTGTAATTGCTGAACGTCAGTTCACTGCCCAGGTTCAGCTCCACCTGGCTGCCGTCGCCCAGCGTGACCTGACGAACATTATCGGTCGCCTCGAAATGCTGGTAAGCATTGGGCAGCCACCCCAGGTTCCATCCGGTATACGCCGCCAGTGGCAGCGCCAGGGCGCAGACGGTGGCGGCGATGCCGAAGGTGCGCCAGGGCGTTGCCGGTTTGAGCCGAACAGCCGGTGTGGCGGATTCGGGACGAGGCAAATCCCCCGCAACATCCCAGATCTCCAGCATGGCTTCGTACTCGAAGGCGTGCAGCGGATGAGCATCACGCCATTGCTCGAACGCCAGGCGTTCCTCGGCCGTGCAGTCGGTGGCATGCAGACGCATGCACCAGTGCGCAGCGGCATCGGTGATGGCGTCGTATTGGGCTTGGGAGAGAGAGTGGTCGGTCATTGACTCATCCTGATTTCCTGCATTCTAACCTTGAGGGGAAGCCTGCGAGAACAACCGTCATGGCATTTCCCCATCAAAGTGGCGCTTATTTTTATGGTTCAAGGAGTGCTGGTGTGCAATTGGCGCCCTAACTGACCGATTAACCAGGACACGCTATCAGCATTGCCGAGTTGCACAGCCAGTCTGGTCGTTGAGTCCCTCATGAAGCGCTTGCGGGCATCGTCCAGAGTCTGTTCACCCGTTAATTTCAAAACATGCTCCAGCATCCGATCAGTATTGTCATAAGTGGTACTGCCAAAATCTTCCCATAGCCCGGAATCAGCGTTCTCGAGCTTGAACAGTTGATTCAAGGGGGACTTGCTCGATAAGGCGGTCCGCTGAACATCAGTCAATGCTTTTTTGAGCTGCCTGGCCCGGGCGCTCGACGTTTCTATCAAGTCGGCAAAAGGTCTGGAGGCGTCGAGATAACCAAGGTCTTCTGTGTCGCACACAATGTGCGACAGTTCGTGGATCAAGGTGGAAGCGCGGGCATGAGGCCGGATGGGGAAAGATGCATCAGACAGATAATTGCGGTAATGGTCTAAATGCGGGAGAAAGAATTTCTCTGCCAGGTAGACTTTCCGCTGGAGGTCCGTAGGAATCGTGAAGGCGAAAGTACTTTCCCTTTCTTCATGGGTTCTCCCGACCACAAACCGCCTGGACTTGGCATCCCTGAGTGTGGGATCCAGCAAAGCACCAAAAATATCGCCGACGACTTTTTCCAGCATCGTCATATGTTCGGGCAGCACTGTCGGTACATCGAGAAACTCCATAATGACCTGATGTACAGGCGTGACCTTGTTACCCGGGGTTTTGAGTAGTTGCAGGTTGCGGAAAGCGTTCCAGGCATACGTGGTCGCCTGGTCAAGACTTTCGTCGATCACTCGAGCCCTGACGGGAAACAGCATGCGGATTTCTGCCATTCCATCGGCTTCGACATTCATGCTTTCCCTTACTGAAAGAGCTGTCTCCAACCTGTTACGCCTGCTGTAGCGCGGAGCCAGCGCTTTCAAATCCAGCACCCATTGTCTGGAGGTGTTCTGGCGTAGATTGGGACCATGGGCATCGTCGCCGCCGATGCACCAACGCGCGCC
The DNA here is from genome assembly GCF_058802085.1 of Pseudomonas sp. GW822-FHT02G04. Classification (NCBI taxonomy): domain Bacteria; kingdom Pseudomonadati; phylum Pseudomonadota; class Gammaproteobacteria; order Pseudomonadales; family Pseudomonadaceae; genus Pseudomonas; species Pseudomonas sp. GW822-FHT02G04. The sequence continues at coordinate 5,165 of NZ_JBXANU010000025.1, read as the reverse complement.
CCGTTTTTCGAGTGGATACACTTTGCCTTCAACCGGGGCATAGTGTTTTTTTGTCGTCGGATGGGTGTAAAGCCCAAGCGTCGGGTTCGGCGTCAACGAGCCCAGGTCGACATCGGGACTCTCATAGCGCTGCAAGTGAGTGCGTTCTGGAGCGGTGATGTCGACGTCTTTCCATTTGAACCGGGTGTCGGGTGTTGCGGGTGTCGGCTCAATCACGGACAAGGATGAGGGCGTCTGGTTTTCCATCGATTGCCGCAAGGTGGCGAGTTGCCCGATGCCGCTGATGAACGCCTTTATAGCGGGGCCCCACTTGTGCGTTTGCAGGTCTTCGGCGGACTGCTTGATGTCCCGGTAACTGCGCCATATCGTGATCGGATAAGCGAGTTTGCCCATGAAAAACGTAAAAGCCTGATGCAAGTCCTCACCCAATACATGCTTGATGGTTGCCCATTCGCCCTGAGCATGGTTGTCCGACTGACACCCCAGTAAACGGGTGAGTAACGCAGCATTGTCGTTGAACAAGTGCCTGAACAGGTTTCCCTTGATCGGACTGGACGCCAGAGTAACTTCGCTGAGGTGATGACTGGTGTGCGTCATCCGGTTTTCCACCAGGATCCGATCAGGCTGCGGCAGAGTCTTGAGTACCCAGTCGTGCAGCGCGCCCCGGGTCTTCATTTCGGTCACCAGTTGTCGTTCATTTTCATATTCTTTCACGCCATGCCGAGGACTATAGGGCGCTATAAGGACCTGTGGCCCTGCGTTGTCCGACGTTGAGCCGATCAAATAGAGGCCTGGCACTTTGATTGTCTGCCCGCTCTTGATACCTATGAACTCAAGTGGGCGGATGATCGCCTTTGCGCCGTCGACTGCGGCACGGGCGATGGCGTCGGGCATGTCCATGACTTGCCGGATCAGATCAAACCCGGTCTCGCTCAGACGCTCCTGCAGTTTTTCCGAATGGGCGTAGTGCATCAATTGCCAGGGCAATTGCGTGGCGAACCGCTTTCTGCGATCCGCCGCGCTGACGTGCGTATCGGCAAAAGCTGTGTTCAATATCGCTTGCTGATGCTCGCCCAGCTTCAGGTTACGTATCAGGTTTTTGATGTAACTCTGGTCCATGTCGTCAGGAATGGCGGTGGCATTAAGCGACACCAGTTTGAAGACGGTTTGTTCCAGATCCTTAATGTGGGTCAACGCAAACTCGGTCAGGGTTTGTATCACTGTCCCGGATGTCGGGCGTGGGCTGATGTGTATCTCGACATTGTCCGGGTCAATGTCGAAGGCGTCTGCCTTGAGTTGCTTCTGCAATTCATGGTGTGCGGTGCGCGCCAACGTGCGAATGCCGCTCAGGTAGTCCTTGTCATCGGTGGCGTTATTCAGATATTGCTGAAGCAGTTCGCCGTGCAGCATCTGGTCTGCGATAGAGGCCTTTGCCAGCCATGCCGGAAGCAATTGCTGGGTTGTCAGGGACCGGGCGATGTCCGTTGCACGTTGTAACCCCGTCTTCGGTTCGCGCAGTGCCACCAGGTTCAGCAGTCTGGATAGGTTCGTAACGGAAAGCGGTGTCTTCAGTGCATCCTCAATGGACGTCAGGTCGAGGTGAACATTGGGCCTTTGTACATGATCGAAGAAATTGCCGTGTACCCGTTGCAGCGGTGCCAGGTTCACTATCTGCCTGGGCAATCGCTGGCCGCGTCCGAGGTTCTCCAGCAGCGTGCTACGTTCATCTTCGTCTTGCAGGCGTCTTTCAAGTGCGGTCAGCAAGGGTTTGAGTGACGGGAATGCTTCAAAGCCAAGCGCCGGGGTCCATACAATGGCCTTGCCCGAATGTATCGGGTCCAGTCCGCCTCGTTCAGTCAGCACAAAACAACTGGCCAGTTTCAACAAGTCGGCGGAGTTGCCCACCTTAAGCGCCAGAGAGAATACGTCGGGCAGAAAGCCGTTAAGTGCAGTGCGTTGCAGGCGCACCGGGGTATCGAGCACCGTTTTGATGATCGCCTGTTCCGTTGCACCTAACGTATGGGCGACGGTTCGCAGTTTGAGTTCGCTGCGCAGCGCCGTTGACAGGATATGGGTGAAGCTTGATTGCAAGCCTTCCAGCGATGAACCGACGAGACGTTGCGCTTCAGCGACCGTGCGGGTTGCGGCGGGAATGGCGGGGTGGTTTTCAAGGCGTTGTTCGAGCGCCTGTTCGACCGTGGAGAGCAGGCTCAGCTGTTCTTTGGCCGACTCGGCGCGCACGGTGGCCGGTTGCGCGCTCCAGCGCTGGTCTGCTTGGGTGCTCCAGCGCCCGGCGGCGTCGGGGACCAGCAGCCGATCGTCGATCAGGCCTCGAACATCCAGCGCCTTGTCGAGCAGGGCGTGGAGGTTGAGCGTGCCTTCGCTTTCACGGTACCGGCTCAAGGCGTAGCTCAGGTTTTGCAATTGTTTGGCAAGCACGTCTGCCATCAGTTGTTCAAACACCGGACCGACAATCGGTTCACCGATAATCACTGGATCGTGAGGTTTCAGATCAAGAAACGTGCCGCGCTCATCCAGCGACATGAAATTGAGCAGCGTGTCTTCATGCCCTTCGCTTTTCAGCATGCGCAACACGATGCTCTTGATGGCGGGCAGGTCGCTCGTGGCCTCGATGCCTCGGGATTGGGTGTACAAAAAACCGAGAGTATCGTCACCGCCGATCATCAAGGTCGAGGCCAGTTCCGCATAGTGCTTGTAGGGGGCGGTGACACGCACTTTTTCGATACGCAGAGAAGCGCCCGGGGTGGGCATGAGGCTGATGTTCATAAGGCGCAGGTATTGCTGCACGGACAAAACACCTTGCTGGCATTTGAGCAACAGATTCACGTGATAGGTGTCGCGCATGCATTCAGTTAAAAACTCCGCGCGTGATCGTCCGCCATTCATGGGCATGTTCCAGAACGTCTCGAGCAGGCTTTGCAGGTGTGGTGTAAAACTTTGCGCGATTTCCGTGATCGCACTTTCCCATGCCTGGTTATCGGCGTTGCTGCTCACGCCGTGCCGGGGGTTGGAAAAAATCCGGTAGTCGCCGACGGGCCATTGATTGGTCAGGTAATACTGCAGGAGGGCGTTGCCCAGCGGTAGCGCGGACATCTTGTGGCTATTTTCGGTATTGTCGAAGGCGGAAACGGTGTTGATAAAGCTCTCCAGTCGCGTGTGGCGCTGGTCCAATCCGGGGAAGGACCTGGCCAAGGCAATCTTGAGGGTTTCATCGAGCATCGATTGCAGGGTCGGAGTCTTTATCAGCTCGGCCATCATCGCCTGGATGTTGTGCGCTCCATTGCGCTCGAGTGCGGCCTCCTGATCCTGAAATACCGCTCCTTCGATGGCTTGTATGGTGATGTCTGGCGTGGCGGCTGCCAGCACAGCGGTGCGTTGTTCGATTGAGAGGTAGCGCAGTAATTCTCGCTTTCCGGTGTCCTGCACCAGCCACTCCTTGAGTTTGCTTTTCACGTCGTCCATGTCGGCGAATTTGATCAGACCTTTCCAGGGTGTGTAGAGCGTTACCTCGCCGTCATTGGGTCGGCTTATTGCAAAGGCACCGGCCAGTGGAATGTCGGCCGCACTGGTCTGGCTTAGAAGCAATCGGTCGACGTGCATAGGTTTGCTGTGTGTCTTGCGCGCTACCTGGGTCGGGAGGTAAACGCCCTTTAACCATTTCAGGTCATCAAGGGTGAAGTTCAGCGCTTTCTCGCGATCACCGGGTTGTTTGGCATTGGATGCACGTTCTGCCTCGTCGAAAAAATACGGCAGTGCTGGAGCAGTCATGGTTTTTCCTCGATCGGCTGCGATCGCTGGCGATCGCAAGTTGTTGGCTCGAGGGAAAACAGTAGGACCAACGGAAAGCCCGGGTGCGGTACATATTGCTTGAGCTGATTCTTTGTCGCAGTCTTGACAGGACGCTGGTAAAACAGCGCTTAATCGACGACTTTTTCGGTTGCCCAGTAACCTCGCTTGACCTGTTGCCCATACCCAATAATAAAACCGGAGCTTCAGATGACTGCATCGCCTGAAATGGCCGTCAACTCGAACACCCCAAACCTCGATTTCGACGCGCTCGTTCAATTGCTCGAACAGATTTTCCTGCGCCATGGCACCTCAGCCGATGTCGCCAGAACCCTGGCCCTCAACTGTGCCGGGGCCGAACGTGACGGGGCTCACAGTCACGGTGTTTTCCGTATTCCCGGTTATGTGTCGACGTTGCAGAGCGGCTGGGTCAATGGCCAGGCTGTGCCGGTGGTCGAGGACGTGGCCTCGGGTTTTGTCCGGGTTGACGCCGGTAATGGATTTGCCCAACCGGCTCTCGCGGCGGCGCGGCCCTTGCTGGTGGAAAAAGCCCGCAGTGCCGGCATTGCGGTGTTGGCGATCCGCAATTCCCATCACTTCGCCGCCTTGTGGCCAGACGTCGAGCCGTTTGCCGATGAAGGATTGGTGGCACTGAGCGTGGTCAACAGCATGACCTGCGTGGTGCCGCACGGTGCCGATCGTCCACTGTTCGGGACCAACCCGATTGCCTTCGCCGCGCCCAGGGCCGACGGTGCGCCGATTGTCTTCGACTTGGCGACCAGCGCCATCGCCCATGGCGACGTGCAGATCGCCGCGCGTAAAGGCGAACGCTTGCCAGCGGGCATGGGCGTGGACAGCCTCGGCCAGCCGACTCAGGACCCGAAAGCAATTCTCGAAGGTGGCGCGTTGCTGCCGTTTGGCGGGCACAAGGGCTCGGCGCTGTCGATGATGGTGGAGTTGTTGGCGGCGGCATTGACTGGTGGCAATTTTTCTTTCGAGTTCGACTGGTCGAACCATCCGGGGGCCAAAACCCCCTGGACCGGGCAACTGCTGATCGTGATCGACCCGAGCAAAGCGGCGGGGCAAAACTTTGCCGAACGCAGTCAGGAACTGGTCCGGCAGATGCACGGTGTCGGGCTCAAGCGTTTACCGGGTGATCGGCGTCACCAACAGCGCGCCAAAGCCAATGTTGAAGGCATTGCACTCGATGCTCAGACGCTGGCCAATCTGCGGGAATTGGCTGGGCTTTGAAATAACCACGCTTTTTTTTTGTAGGAGCCAGGGGGGGGGGGGGGGGGGGGGGGGGGGGGGGGGGGGGGGGGGGAGGGGGGGGGGGGGGGGGGGGGGGGGGGGGGGGG
>NZ_JBXANU010000024.1:0-105903 GCF_058802085.1 Pseudomonas sp. GW822-FHT02G04 | reverse complement strand
TGCAGCCCGTGACGCTCCGCGTCACTGGACGCGGAGCGTCCCTTGAGGCATTCCCACGCGGAGCGTGGGAACGATCACGCCAACCCGAAGGTTGGCGTTCTGTTCAGCTCAAGCGAGGTTTAGCGCGGTACAACCGGCTTGCGCGCAGGCTTCGGCCCCTTGCCTTTAGCCGCGTCCTTGCGCTCCTTGGCTGCCTGCTGGTTGCGGGCGAATGCCGCCGCCTTGGCCTGTTCACGCTTGTCCCACGGGTTGCCGCCATCGCTGGCACGCGGTGGCAGGCCGGTGTGCTGGGTCAGGATCTTGGTGGTCGTTTCCTTGGCCACTTTGTGGCTGCCAGCCGGCGTCGAGTTCTTGCGACGGGCACTCTGGTAGCTATCGGTCGCGGGCTGATGCAACGGGATCAACTGGTTCTTGCCCGGCCCGATCAGGTCGGCGCGGCCCATGCGGGTCAGCGCTTCACGCAGCATCGGCCAGCCTTTCGGGTCGTGATAACGCAAGAACGCTTTGTGCAGGCGACGCTGCTCTTCGCTCTTGACGATGGTCACGCCGTCGCTCTTGTAAGTGACCTTGCGCAGCGGGTTCTTGCCCGAGTGGTACATCGCGGTAGCGGTGGCCATCGGCGACGGGTAGAACGCCTGCACCTGGTCGGCACGGAAACCATTACCCTTGAGCCACAGGGCCAGGTTCATCATGTCTTCGTCGGTGGTGCCCGGGTGAGCGGCGATGAAGTACGGAATCAGGTACTGCTCTTTCCCGGCTTCCTTGGTGTACTTCTCGAACATGCGCTTGAACTTGTCATAGCTGCCGATGCCCGGTTTCATCATCTGGTTGAGCGGACCTTCCTCGGTGTGTTCCGGGGCGATCTTCAGGTAACCACCGACGTGGTGGGTCACCAGCTCCTTGACGTACTCCGGCGACTCGACCGCGAGATCGTAGCGCAGGCCGGAGGCGATCAGGATCTTCTTAACACCCGGCAAGGCACGGGCGCTGCGATAGAGCTGGATCAGCGACGAGTGATCGGTGTTCAGATTCGGGCAAATGCCAGGGAACACGCATGAAGGCTTGCGGCACGCGGATTCGATTTCCGGGGTCTTGCAGGCGATGCGGTACATGTTCGCGGTCGGGCCGCCGAGGTCGGAAATGACGCCGGTGAAGCCCGGGACCTTGTCGCGGATCTCTTCGATTTCGCGAATGATCGACTCTTCGGAACGGTTCTGGATGATCCGGCCTTCGTGCTCGGTGATCGAGCAGAAGGTGCAGCCACCAAAGCAGCCACGCATGATGTTCACCGAGAAACGGATCATCTCGTAGGCCGGGATCTTTTCCTTGCCGTACGCCGGGTGCGGAACGCGCGCGTAAGGCATGCCGAACACGTAGTCCATCTCTTCGGTTGTCATCGGAATCGGCGGCGGGTTGAACCAGACGTCTACCTCGCCGTGCTTTTGCACCAGAGCACGGGCGTTGCCCGGGTTGGTTTCCAGGTGAAGCACGCGGTTGGCGTGAGCATAGAGAACCGCATCGCCACGGACCTTTTCCACCGACGGCAGACGAATCACGGTCTTGTCGCGGGTCATTTTCGGGCTGGCCAGGATCTGTACGACCTTGGCTTCGCTCGGATCCTCGACCGGACCTTTTTCCTGTTCGATGGCGCAGGCCTGGGTGTCCTGGGTGTTCACGTACGGGTTGATGATCTTGTCGATCTTGCCCGGACGGTCGATGCGCGTGGAGTCGACTTCGTACCAGCCTTGCGGCGTATCACGGCGAATGAACGCGGTGCCGCGCACATCGGTGATGTCTTCGATCTTGTGACCATAGGACAGGCGCTGGGCGACTTCGACGATCGCACGCTCGGCGTTGCCGTAGAGCAGGATGTCGGCGCAGGCGTCGATCAGGATCGAGTTGCGCACCCGATCCTGCCAGTAATCGTAGTGGGCGATGCGGCGCAGGGAGGCTTCGATGCCGCCGAGCACAATCGGTACGTGCTTGTAGGCTTCCTTGCAGCGCTGGCTGTAAACCAGACTCGCGCGGTCCGGACGTTTGCCCGCCAGGCCACCGGGGGTGTAGGCGTCGTCGGAACGGATTTTCTTGTCGGCGGTGTAGCGGTTGATCATCGAGTCCATGTTGCCGGCCGCGACACCGAAAAACAGGTTCGGCTCGCCAAGCTTCATGAAATCGTCTTTGGACTGCCAGTTCGGCTGCGCAATGATCCCGACGCGGAAGCCCTGGGCCTCCAGCAGCCGGCCGATGATCGCCATGCCGAACGACGGATGGTCGACGTAGGCATCACCGGTGACGATGATGATGTCGCAGGAATCCCAGCCGAGCTGATCCATCTCCTCCCTGCTCATCGGCAGGAATGGCGCTGGCCCGAAACATTCGGCCCAGTACTTTGGATAGTCAAATAACGGCTTGGCTGCTTGCATGTCGATAACCGGTGTTGGCTTTCATTGAATTTCGCGGGCGCGGAATATAGCACAAATTTTGACCAATTCCGACGGCTATGGTCGGAAATCGGTGGAGCTGTTTTCGCAAAAATCCCGGGGCTACATATAACCCTTGTGGCGAGGGGGCTTGCCCCCGTTGGGCTGCGAAGCGGCCCCAGCATTCATTTGGCGAGACTGTGTATTCAGAACTTACGACTGCTTCGCAGCCGAACGGGGCGGTGCGGCGTTCCGACAAGCCCCCTCACCACAGAAGCCCTCGCCACAGTTACTCATCGTCGTCGAAGTTGTAGCTACCCGGCGCCAGGTTTTCAAATCGGGTGTATTTGCCGATGAAGGCCAGGCGGATAAAGCCGATCGGGCCGTTCCGCTGCTTGCCGATGATGATTTCGGCAATGCCTTTGTGTTCGGTTTCCGGGTGATACACCTCGTCCCGGTAAACGAACATGATCACGTCGGCGTCCTGCTCGATCGCTCCCGATTCCCGCAAGTCGGAGTTCACCGGACGCTTGTTCGGGCGCTGTTCCAGGGAACGGTTGAGCTGGGACAGTGCCACCACCGGGCAGTTGAATTCCTTGGCCAGGGCTTTCAGGGACCGGGAGATCTCGGAAATCTCGTTGGTCCGGTTATCACCGCTGGAACCCGGGATCTGCATCAGTTGCAGGTAGTCGATCATGATCAGGCCGATCTCACCGTGCTCACGCACCAGACGACGGGTCCGGGCGCGCATCTCCGACGGGCTGATACCGGCCGTATCGTCGATGAACAGCTTGCGATCGTTGAGCAGGTTGACCGCCGACGTCAGGCGCGGCCAGTCGTCGTCTTCCAGGCGACCGGCCCGGACCTTGGTCTGGTCGATTCGACCGAGGGACGACAGCATACGCATGATCAGCGATTCGCCTGGCATCTCGAGGGAGTAAACCAGGACAGCCTTCTCGCTGCGCAGCACGGCGTTTTCCACCAGGTTCATCGCAAAGGTGGTTTTACCCATGGACGGACGACCGGCGACGATGATCAGGTCGGACGGTTGCAGGCCGCTGGTCTTCTCGTCGAGGTCGGTGTAGCCGGTAGACAAGCCGGTGATGGCGTTGTCGGTGTTGAACAAGGTGTCGATGCGGTCGATGGCCTTGGTCAACAGGTCGTTGACGCTGACCGGGCCGCCGGTTTTCGGACGGGCCTCGGCGATCTGGAAGATCTGCCGTTCAGCCTCGTCGAGAATCTCGGCGGCTGTGCGACCTTCAGGGTTGAAAGCGCTGTCGGCGATTTCGGTACTGATGCCGATCAGTTGGCGCAGGGTAGCCCGCTCGCGAACGATCTGGGCATAGGCCTTGATGTTGGCGACGGACGGCGTGTTTTTTGCCAGTTCGCCAAGGTAACCGAGACCGCCGACCTGGGACGTCTGACCTTCCTTGTCCAATTGCTCGGCCAGGGTCACGACGTCGATCGGCTGGTTCTGGTCCGCCAGCTTGGCGATGGCCCGGAAGATCAGGCGGTGGTCATGCCGATAGAAATCGCCGTCGGAGACTTGATCGAGCACGCGCTCCCAGGCGTTGTTGTCCAGCATCAGACCACCGAGCACGGCCTGTTCGGCCTCGATGGAATGCGGCGGCACCTTCAGGGCAGCGGTTTGCAGATCGTATTGCTCGGGAGCGGAGATATCGTTCATGGCCACTTGGTTTATTCAGGAAAAGCAGGAGTTGTGAAAATCAGGAACTGCAGAAAGACAAAGGGCACGACCTGTAAACAGGATCGTGCCCGATGTTACCGGCAAGCACCCGAGGGTGCCAGCCGACAAGTGCTGCTTAAGCTGCTACCACGACAACGCGTACGGTGGCTTCAACTTCGGCGTGCAGGTGCACGGCTACGTCGAATTCGCCTACGTTGCGGATAGTGCCGTTCGGCAGACGAACTTCGCTTTTTGCAACTTCAACGCCAGAGGCGGTCAGTGCATCAGCGATGTCGTGGGTGCCGATCGAACCGAACAGCTTGCCTTCGTCACCGGCGGTGGCAGTGATAGTCACTTCCAGCTCAGCCAGTTGGGCGGCGCGGCTTTCAGCCGATGCTTTACGGTCTGCTGCGGCTTTTTCCAGCTCAGCGCGACGCTCTTCGAACGCAGCCAGGTTGGCTGGGGTCGCAGCGGTAGCTTTGCCGTATGGCAGCAGGTAGTTACGACCGTAACCAGCCTTAACGTTCACTTTGTCACCCAGGTTGCCCAGGTTGGTGACTTTTTCCAGAAGGATCAGTTGCATGTGAAAATCCTCTTAACTTTTAACCTTCACCGTTCGCGCTATCGGCATCTTTCGGTGCCGAACGACCGCGAAAATCAATCAGGCTGTCGACGATGGCCAAAACCACCAGCAACGGATAGATCAGCTGCATGAACAGCAACAGCGTGACGTACAACCCCACCAGCCAGAACCTGGCCAGTCGCTTTTGCGCCACCAGCCCGTGAATCAGGGCCAGCCCGGCGAACACCAGCGGTACGCTGCACAACGGCGTCAACATGGCCATCTGCGGGCCAAGATTTGGCCCCAGAAGCATTAACGCCAGCAGCAACATCGCCGGTCCCAGCGGGATTCGGATGGCGCGAAACTCGCGACCAAAACCACCCGGGTTGTACAACAACGCCTGCCAGTAGCGCCCGACAATCAGGCTCAGCACACTGACGATTTGCAACAAGGCCGCAATCAGGCCGGTCAGGACCGGTGCAATCAGGGACGCAAAGCGCGCTTGCTCGTCTACCGACAATTGCTGGTAGACCTCACCGAGTAGCGACGGCATGACTTTTATCAAAGCCTGCGCCAGCATCTCGATCTGGGGCGCAAAAGCCGCCCCCAGCACCACTGAAAACACCAATCCCATCGCTATGCTGACCAGCAACACGCGGTTCCAGGACTCGCTTGCGCGCAAAACCAACGCAAGGCTCGAAGACCCCAGCAGCACCAGAAGTGCCCGTGGGTCGTCGAAGAAAAGCCACCAGATCAACGCCGGCAGCAGTCCCAGAGCAAGTACGCCAACGGCGTCCTTCAATCCGCGCCGCAGGAGCACAAGGCATCCAGCGGCAGCACCCAACCAATACAACAACGGCAATGTTGCGCATCCGGCCACTACCAGAGTGGCCTGCATACGGCCGCGCATGATGAACTCAGCTAAGGCGCGCATGCATTCAATCCTTTGCTACGTGTCGACTGCCCGGTCTCAGCGGCCGTGGCTGTCGGTGTAGGCCAGCAGGGCCAGGAAGCGGGCGCGCTTGATAGCGGTGGCCAGCTGACGCTGATAACGTGCTTTGGTACCGGTGATGCGGCTTGGAACGATTTTGCCGGTCTCGGATACGTAAGCTTTCAGAGTGTTGAGATCTTTGTAATCGATCTCTTTCACGTCTTCAGCGGTGAAGCGGCAGAATTTACGACGACGGAAGAAACGTGCCATGTAATAGGCTCCTCAAAAGGTCCGTGGATTACTCGTCAGCGTTATCGCTGTTGTCGCTGTCATCACTGTCAACGCCTTCAGCGTCGGAGTGCTCAGGACGGTCGCGACGCTCACGGCGCTCACTGCGGTTTTCTTCAGCCTTGAGCATCTCGGATTGGCCGGTAACGGCTTCTTCGCGACGGATGACCAGGTTACGGATCACTGCATCGTTGTAGCGGAAGTTGTCTTCCAGCTCGGCCAGGGCCTTGCCAGTGCACTCAACGTTCAGCATCACGTAGTGAGCCTTGTGAACATTGTTGATTGCGTAGGCCAGTTGACGACGGCCCCAATCTTCCAGACGGTGGATTTTGCCGCCGTCTTCTTCGATCAGCTTGGTGTAACGCTCAACCATGCCGCCGACTTGCTCGCTTTGATCCGGGTGGACCAAAAAGATGATTTCGTAATGACGCATGAATGCTCCTTACGGGTTGTAGCCTGCCGCTCAAAAGCGGTCAGACAAGGAGTGAATGACACTTATGGACTTGCTTGCGATAGACACATGCGTGCCTGCCGTCACAGCAAGGGGCGCAATTGTAGAGAAGGGTCGAGGGAGGTGCAAGGCAATTGGTGATTATTTGAACAATCACTTCGACTGGAAAGCCGGACACTTGCAGGAGCCGCCTGCGGCGGCTCCTGCAAAGGAGTGTCAGGACTTTTTGGCGATCCCGGCGGCTTTGACGCCACGCTGGCGCAGCGCTTCGAACAGGCAGACGCCGGTGGCGACGGACACGTTGAGGCTGCTGACGCTGCCGGCCATCGGCAGGCGTACCAGATAGTCGCAAAGGTCGCGAGTCAGGCGGCGCATGCCGCTACCTTCGGCACCCATGATCAGGATGGTCGGGCCCGTCAGGTCCTGTTGATACAGATCCTGCTCAGCCTCGCCCGCCGTACCGACGACCCACAAGCCGCGCTGCTTGAGTTTTTCCAGAGTGCGCGCCAGGTTGGTCACGGCGACCAACGGAATCACTTCCGCCGCGCCACAGGCAACTTTTCGAACCGTCGGGGTCAGCGTGGCTGATTTGTCCTTCGGCACGATCACCGCCAGCGCGCCGGCCGCATCGGCCGAACGCAGGCAAGCGCCGAGGTTGTGCGGATCGGTCACGCCGTCGAGCACCAGCAGCAACGGTGCGCCTTCGGTGCGATCGAGCAGCTCGTCGAGCATCGCCTCGCCCCAGACCTGGCTCGGGCTCACGTCCGCCACCACGCCCTGGTGCACGCCTTCAACCCAGGCATCCAGCTCACGGCGCTCAGCCTGACCGACGGCCACGCGATTTTCGGCAGCGAGTTCGATCAGCGTCTGAACGCGCGGATCGCTGCGGCCTTCAGCCAGCCAGATCTGCTTGACGCGTTTTGGATGGTGACGCAGCAACGCTTCTACCGCGTGCACGCCGTAGATCTTTTCCAACTGACTCATGACTTGGCCTTAGGTTTACGCGCCCCGCCGCTTCTGGCAGCTGGAGCGGAACCCGCTTTTGGCGGGCCTTTACGGTGTTTGCTCGGTTTGGCTGGCTTGCCGCCGGAGGCCTTGTCAGGCGCCGACCGCCCGGTCTTTCCCCCAGACGCCGCTTTACCGCCGCTTTTCGCTTCAGACAGCAATGCCTGTTTCATTTCACGACTTTTGCGCAACTCGGCATTTTTTGCCGCGGCATCGCTCGGACGATAGGCCTCGACGGCCTTTTCCTTGGCAGGACGACGCCCGGCTTTGGCCAGTGCCGGCTCGGCAGCCGATTTTGTAGCAGCGGCAGCAGGCACCGTGGTTTCAGTGCCGCGCTTTTTGCGACCGATCGGCGCGCTGATGGTTTTTTCGGCCATCTCGAAGTCGATCTTGCGCTCATCGAGGTCGACGCGCATCACGCGCACTTCAACGGTGTCGCCCAGGCGGAAGCTACGACCGGTACGCTCACCGGCGAGGCGGTGGTGTACAGGATCGAAGTGGTAGTAGTCGCCCGGCAGCGCGGTGACGTGCACCAGGCCTTCGACATAAATATCGGTGAGTTCGACGAACAGGCCGAAACCGGTCACGGCGGTGATCACACCCGGGAACGATTCGCCCACGCGGTCTTTCATGAACTCGCACTTGAGCCAGTTCACTACGTCGCGGGTCGCTTCGTCGGCACGGCGCTCGCTCATCGAGCACTGCTCGCCGAGCTGCTCCAGGATCGCTTCGTCGTACGGATAGATCCGCGCTTTCGGAATGGTCATCGCGCCAGCACGGCGAACGTGCGGGGTGTCCATTTTCGAATGGATGACGCTGCGAATCGCCCGGTGCGTGAGCAAGTCCGGGTAGCGGCGAATCGGCGAAGTGAAGTGGGTATAGGCTTCGTAATTCAGGCCGAAGTGGCCCTGGTTATCGGCGCTGTACACCGCTTGGCTCAACGAGCGCAGCATGACGGTCTGGATCAGGTGGAAATCCGGACGATCCTTGATGCCCGCGAGCAAAGCCTGGTAATCCTTCGGCGACAGGCCGTCCTTGCCTTTGTGCAGGGACAGGCCGAGCTCGCCGAGGAAGGCGCGCAGTTTTTCCAGACGCTCCGGTGGCGGACCGTCGTGGACGCGATACAACGCAGGAATTTCGTGCTTTTTCAGGAATTCGGCGGTGGCCACGTTGGCCGCCAGCATGCATTCTTCAATCAGCTTGTGAGCATCGTTGCGAACGGTCGGACGGATTTCGGCAATCTTGCGCTCGGAGCCGAAGATGATCCGGGTTTCCTGGGTTTCGAAATCGATCGCGCCACGCACGTGACGGGCCGCCAGCAGAACCTTGTACAGCGAGTACAGCTGCTTGAGGTGCGGCAGAACGTTGGTGTATTCACCACGCAGCTGACGCGCTTCGGTGACTTTCGGCGTCTCCAGCATGGTGCTGACCTTGTTGTAGGTCAGGCGGGCATGGGAGTGAATCACCGCTTCGTAGAAGCAGTAGTCGGTCATCTCGCCGGATTTGGAGATAGTCATCTCGCAAACCATGGCCAGGCGATCGACGTGCGGGTTCAGCGAGCACAGGCCGTTGGACAGCTGCTCAGGCAGCATCGGCACCACGCGCTCAGGGAAGTACACCGAGTTGCCACGAACCTGGGACTCGTTATCCAGCGCCGAACCGATTTTCACATAGCTGGAAACGTCAGCGATCGCCACGTACAACTTCCAGCCACCGGAGAACAGGCGCAGCTTGCCCGGCTTGGCTTCGCAGTAGACCGCGTCATCGAAGTCACGCGCATCTTCGCCGTCGATGGTCACGAACGGCAGATGACGCAAGTCGATGCGCTTCTCTTTGTCTTTCTCTTCGACTTCAGGCTTGAGCTTGGCGGCTTCTTTCAAGACCGCTTCAGGCCAGACGTGCGGAATATCGTAGGTGCGCAGGGCAACATCGATTTCCATGCCCGGCGCCATGTAGTTGCCCACGACCTCGACCACGTCGCCTTGCGGCTGGAAGCGTGGCGTCGGCCAGTGAGTGATCTTCACTTCGACGAACTGACCGATCTGCGCGTTGGCGTTGCGACCTGGCGTCACCAGCACTTCTTGCTGGATCTTCGGATTGTCCGCGACGACGAAACCGATACCGCCCTCTTCGAAGTAACGACCGACGATGCTCTCGTGGGCACGGGACACCACTTCGACAATCATGCCTTCGCGGCGACCCCGACGGTCGAGGCCGGAAACACGGGCCAGGGCACGGTCGCCGTCGAACACCAGGCGCATTTGCGCCGGGCTCATGAACAGGTCGTCACTGCCGTCGTCCGGGACCAGGAAGCCGAAACCGTCACGGTGACCGCTGATGCGGCCCAGGATCAGGTCAAGCTTGTCCACCGGCGCATAAGTGCCGCGACGGGTATAGATCAGTTGAGCGTCGCGCTCCATGGCGCGCAGGCGGCGGCGCAGGGCTTCGATCTGGTCTTCTGTGGTCAGACCAAACTCTTCGACCAGTTGCTCGCGGTTAGCAGGCGAACCTCGATCAGCAAGGTGCTGAAGGATCAGTTCGCGGCTAGGAATAGGGTTTTCATATTTTTCCGCTTCACGAGCGGCCTCGGGATCGAGGGACTGCCAATCGGCCATTAGAGAGTTTTCACCTTGTCTATATGCGGGTTAGTTTGGCATAGGCGTAATGAAACGGGAAATTTCAGGCTGTGACAGCCCATCTAAAGCCCTTTATCGACACCGCGAAGCTGATTTGAATGCCGTCGGTAAAATTTTCCAGGTTTTTTTGATGACAGGGGTTTACAGTTAAAAAGACGCTCCGTATAGTGCGCGCCATCGACGACGCACTAACGCTGCCGATACTGCCCAGATGGTGAAAAATTGGTAGACACGCCAGCTTCAGGTGCTGGTGACCGCAAGGTCGTGGAAGTTCGAGTCTTCTTCTGGGCACCAATTTCGAGCTTGAGATTAGATCAATTTCAAGGCTCACACAAAAACCCGCGAAAGCGGGTTTTTGCATTCCAGGCTTCTGAATTATTAAAATTAAATCAGGGGTTTACAGATCAAAATGCTCTCCGTATAGTGCGCCACATCAACAGCGGCAACGCTGAAGATCATGCCCAGATGGTGAAATTGGTAGACACGCCAGCTTCAGGTGCTGGTGACCGCAAGGTCGTGGAAGTTCGAGTCTTCTTCTGGGCACCAATTCAAATTCAAGGTCACGATCTTGAATTTCACAAAAACCCGCGAAAGCGGGTTTTTGCGTTTCTGGCCTTTGAAGCCATAGCCGCCCTTTGTGGCGAGGGCGCTTGCTCCCGCTGGGCTGCGAAGCGACCCCCTCATTCTTTCAGTCAAACCTTATTGCCCGGTTTTGCGACTGCTCCGCAGCCGAGCTGGAGCAAGCTCCCTCGCCACAGAAGTCTGCACCAGGCCCTCTAGCAAAACCCTCACCCGCCCTGCAAGGCGCACTTGAGAAACAATATCGTTTATCATTGTTTCAAGTTTTTGCAATGCGACAGTGAGGAACCCTGCGAATGATGTTTCGAAATACCCTGCGCCGCGGCCTGATCATCACCCTCCTCGGCCTGACACTCGCCACGCCCCTCACCCAAGCCGCCGATCCGGTTTCCCTGACACTCTATAACGGTCAACACAAGGAAGTCGGCGACGCGGTCGCCAAAGCCTTCGAAGCCAAGACCGGGATTCACGTCAATGTACGCAAGGGCAGCAGCAACCAGCTCGCCAGCCAGATCGTCGAAGAAGGCGATCGCTCTCCCGCCGACGTGATCTACACCGAAGAATCGCCACCGCTGAACAAGCTCGGCGAACAAGGCCTGCTGGCAAAAGCCGATGCCGCCACGCTTGAAGTCCTGCCCAAGGATTACGTTGCCGGCAATGGCACCTGGATTGGCATCACTGCGCGGGTCCGGGTCGTCGCTTTCAACCCTAAACTGATCGACGAGAAAGACCTGCCCAAGTCAGTGATGGAGTTCTCCAATCCGAAATGGCAAGGCAAGGTCGGCTTTGTGCCATCCAGCGGCGCCTTCCAGGAACAGGCCGTGGCGATTATCAAGGTCCACGGGATGGACGCCGCCGAAGAATGGCTGACCGGCCTGCGCGCGTTCGGTAAAACCTACAGCAACAACATGGTTGCACTGAAAGCCGTGGAAAATGGCGAAGTCGCCACCGTGCTGGTGAACAACTATTACTGGTTCGCCTTGCAGCGTGAAAAAGGCCAGCTCGACTCGAAACTGCATTATTTCACCGGTGGCGACGTCGGCGGACTGATCACCGTTTCCAGCGCTGGCGTACTGAAATCCAGCAAACATCCAAAAGAAGCCCAGCAATTGCTCGCCTACATGGCCAGCGAAGAAGGTCAACGCGTGATCACCCAGACCACCGCCGAATACCCACTGCACAAGGGTATGGCATCGGATCGCGGGCTCAAGCCATTCAGCGAACTGCAAGCGCCGAACGTCACGCCAGCCGACCTCGGCAACGCCGAAGAAGCCTTGGACCTGGAACGTGACGTTGGCTTGAACTGATGAGCACCTCGTTATCCGCCCCCGCCTCGCGTGGGGGCTACATGCCACGGCGCAAGCGGCCATCGATCTGGCTGCTGCTACCGGTTCTGCTGCTGGTGGTACTCAGCCTGTTGCCACTGGCCTATGTCGGTCTCAAAACCTGGCAAGCCGGCTGGGCCGAGGCACTGCATCTGCTGTGGCGGCCCTACGTGTTTGGCCTGCTGCGCAATACCCTGGCGCTGATGCTGGGCGTGACACTGGCCTGCGGTGTGATTGGCTTGTCACTCGCCTGGCTGCTGGAGCGCAGCAATCTGCCGGGACGGCGGTTATGGGGCGTGATTCTGTGCCTGCCGTTCGCGGTGCCGGCATTTGTCAGCAGCTTCACCTGGGTGTCCCTGAGCGCTCACTTCGAAGGGCTGGGCGGGGCGATTCTGGTGATGACGCTGTCCAAGTACCCGCTGATCTTTCTGCCGGTGGCGGCAACGTTGCGCAATCTCGACCCCTCTCTTGAAGAGTCCGCCCGGACCCTGGGGCAGAATCGTTGGGGCGTATTCTTCAAAATCACCCTGCCCTTGCTCTGGCCGTCACTGCTGGCCGGCTCACTGCTGATTGCGCTGCACATGCTGGTGGAGTTCGGCGCGCTGTCGATCATCGGCCTGCAAACCTTTACCACGGCGATCTATCAGCAGTTCGAACTGGAATTCAGCAACGCCAATGCAGCGATGCTTTCTGCGGTGTTGCTGGCGCTGTGCCTGGTGCTGCTATGGCTTGAGTTACGCGTGCGCGGCAAAGGCCGTCACGTACGCACCGGTCAGGGCGCGGCGCGGCATGCAGAACAGGTTCGTCTGGGGCGGTGGGCGACAGTCGGACAGCTTTACTGCTTGCTGCTGGCGATCATCGGCAGCGGCATTCCGCTGGGAATGCTGGCGTACTGGCTGATGGTGGGTTCGTCGGCGGCGTTCCCGGTGGCCGCGATTAGCGAGGCATTGCTGTCATCGCTGGCGCTGTCGCTCGGTGGCGCAGCGCTGTGCCTGGTGCTGGCTGTCCCGGTGGGGTTACTGGTGGTGCGCCATAAAGGCCGACTGGCAATCTGGGCCGAGCGCTTGCCGTATCTGCTGCATGCACTGCCGGGATTGGTGATTGCGCTGACCCTGGTGTATTTCGCCCTGCATTATGTGCCAGTGCTGTACCAAACCTCGGCGCTGCTGTTGATTGCTTATGCGCTGTTGTTTCTGCCCTTGGCGCAGGCGCCGATTCGCACTGCGCTGAACAAGGCCGCGCCGCAACTGGAAGAAGCCGCACGCACGCTGGGGGCGTCGTCTTTCAGCGCGTTTTGCCGGGTGACTCTGCCCATCATCTTCCCCGCCCTGGGCGCAGCGTTTGCACTGGTGTTCCTGGATGCGATGAAGGAACTGACGGCGACGCTGCTGCTGAGTCCGACCGGGCTCAATACACTAGCGACGGAAGTCTGGGCGCATACCGCGAATGTGGAGTTTGCGGCGGCGGCGCCTTATGCGGCGTTGCTGATTGTGGTGTCGGGGTTGCCTGTGTATCTACTGACGACGCGGATGTATTTGAGCCGCTGAAAAGCTTCGCGGGCAAGCCTCGCTCCTACAAGGATTACGTAGCCCTTGTAGGAGCGAGGCTTGCCCGCGAAGGCACCGGACCTGCGAACGAGAAACTAAGCCCTGAACTGCCCCAGGCTCGCCTTCAACTGCGCCGCCAACCCATCCAGCACCTTGCCGCTGGCCGTGGTCTCCACCACCGCCTGAGCCGCCTTCTCAGCTTGAGCATGAATGGTCTCAACCCGCCCACGCACTGCCTGTGCACCTTGCGCCTGATGCGCCGCGGCCTGGGTCGCCAGGCCGATCGCCGCATGCACCTGCTCGACCGACGCCTGCACCGACTGCTGCAACCGCGCACTGTCGCGCAACACCAGCAGGCCTTCACTGGCCTGACGCCCAGCCTGCCCGATTGCCGCAACAGCCTCACGCGCGCCCTGCTGCAGTGCAACGATGTGCGCCTGAATGTCACCGGTGGAGCTCTGGGTCTTGCTCGCCAGCGCCCGCACCTCGTCCGCCACCACGGCAAACCCGCGACCGGTCTCGCCGGCACGCGCCGCTTCAATCGCCGCGTTCAGCGCCAGCAAGTTGGTTTGTTCAGCAATCCCATGAATCACCGTCAGCACCACTTCAATCTGCTCACTCTGCTGCGCCAGACGCTCGATAACTTTCGCACCGGTGTCGACTTGTCCGGCCAATGCCTCGATGAGACTGCCGACTTTCGCCGAAGTCCGGGTGTTCTCATCCGTGGCCTGACGAATGTCCACCACCTGCCGCAAAGCGGCCTGCATGGCGTGACTTTCAGACTGAGCCTCATCAGCCATTTGCGACAACGCGCGCAGGCTTTCGGCCACTTCATCGCGCTGCATGCCAGCCGCCGCATCGGCACCGGCATTGCGTAAGGTCATGGCGCCGATTTCCACGCCGGTACGCTGAGCCACATCGCCCGCCTCACGCACGATCGGCTGCAACTTATCCACAAAGCGATTGACCGCCGAGGCCATGTCGCCGATCTCGTCCTGGCTGTTGATCTGCACGCGCTTGGTCAGGTCGCCCTCACCCGCTGCCAGGTCATCCATCGCGACAATGAGCATTTTCAGGCGATTGACCACTCGACGCCCCAGCACCACCGCCAGTAACAGCAGCACACCGAAACCCACCACCGCCAGGCCCATGCCGATGCGCCAGCGCAAAGCCCCAGCGGCATCCTGCACAGCGCCCGTGGTGTTGGCTTTCATTTCAGAAGCGGTAGACTGCGCCGACTGTAGACGCCCGCGCATCGCCGTTGCGCTGTCGGCCGCCGCACCTTTGAGGCTGTCACCCACCAATTGATCGCTGCTGGCGATCAGCGCCGAGAAGCGCTTGTCCAGCGCCGCCAGATCGGTTTCCACGGAGGCAGTTGAGACCCCCATCAAGACCTTGCCGATTTCCACGCCATTGGGACTGATCGAGGCTTCGAGGTAGTAGACCGACGGATCGCTCTTCGCTGCATCCAGCACCTTGTCCAGCGCCCGCTCGCCCTGGCCTTTCTCCAGCAGCACCTTGTTGATCGGGTTCTCTCGGTTGAGGTAGCGCGTCAGGTGCTGGCCCGTGGCGTCGTCATAGACCACGAACAGCACGTTGGGATTGCGCTGGGCGCGGCGAGCGAATTCAGACAGGGTAGGAATGTCACTGTCCCACATGGCGCGGGGTGCGACCGAGGCCAGAAGCTGCGCCATGTCGTTGGCCGATTCCTTCAGGTCCTTCTCCAGCGTCGTACGCAATTGTGCCTGCTCGTCTTTCAGACGTGAAGACAGCCCGGCAGTCAGGCGCTGACGGGTACTGCTGGACAGGTTATCCAGGCTCGACGTGACTTCACGCCCGGCCTGCTCAAGCTCACCGGAGAGCTTTTGGCTATCGGCGCTCAGGCGCGCACCCAGATCGGCTTCAAGCGCAGTCACCGTGCTCCGGGTCAGAGCGACAGCCACCAGCACCTGCACCAAAAGGGCGATACCAAGGGTAACGAACACGGGCCGCAACAAACGGCTTTGTAACAGTGAGAGAACGGCCGACACAGGAAATCCCTCTACTCTAACGCCATTAAATTGATGGCATTCTGAAGGCGATATTCACAGCAAAGGTCATGCCGTCCAACAGGCATAAACGACAAAGGCCCCGATTAAGGGGCCTTTGTGTTTTACATCAACGACTTATTAAGCGAACGGGTGACGCAGAACGATGGTTTCGTTGCGGTCCGGGCCCGTCGAAATAATGTCGATCGGCGCGCCGACCAGCTCTTCGATGCGCTTGATGTAGTTGCGCGCGGCTTGAGGCAGCTCTTCCAGGGTCTTGGCACCCAGGGTCGACTCGCTCCAGCCCGGCATCTGCTCGTACACCGGCTCCAGGCCGATGTAGCTGTCGGCGTCGGTCGGCGCGTCGATCACTGCACCATCTTCGTTCTTGTAGCCTACGCAGATGTTGATGGTTTCCAGACCGTCCAGCACGTCCAGCTTGGTCAGGCACAGGCCCGAGATGCTGTTCACATCGATGGCGCGACGCAGGATCACGGCATCGAACCAGCCGCAACGACGAGCACGGCCGGTGGTGGCACCGAACTCGTGGCCACGCTTGGCCAGGAACGCACCGACGTCGTCGAACAGCTCAGTCGGGAACGGACCGGAACCGACGCGCGTGGTGTAGGCCTTGGTGATGCCGAGGATGTAGTCCAGGAACATCGGGCCAACACCCGAACCGGTGGCGATGCCGCCAGCGGTGGTGTTGGAGCTGGTGACGTACGGGTAGGTGCCGTGGTCGATGTCCAGCAGGGAGCCTTGGGCGCCTTCGAACATGATGTCCTTGCCGGCACGACGCAGGTTGTGCAGCTCTGCGGTGACGTCGAGCATCATCGGCTTGAGCAGCTCGGCGTATTCCATGCACTCGTCGAGTGTCTTCTGGAAGTCGATCGCTGGCTCTTTGTAGTAATTGACCAGTACGAAGTTGTGGTAATCCAGCAACTCGCCCAGCTTGGCGGCGAAACGCTCACGGTGGAACAGGTCACCGATGCGCAGACCGCGACGGGCCACCTTGTCTTCGTAAGCCGGGCCGATGCCACGACCGGTGGTGCCGATCTTCAGCTCGCCACGGGCCTTTTCACGGGCCTGGTCCAGCGCTACGTGGTAGGACAGGATCAGCGGGCAGGACGGGCTGATACGCAGGCGCTCGCGCACCGGAACGCCTTTCTCTTCCAGCTTGTTGATTTCCCGCAGCAGGGCGTCGGGTGCAACCACCACGCCGTTACCGATCAGGCACTGCACGCCTTCGCGCAGCACGCCAGACGGGATCAGGTGCAAGACGGTTTTTTCGCCGTCGATCACCAGGGTGTGACCAGCGTTGTGGCCACCTTGGTAGCGCACTACGGCGGCAGCATGTTCGGTCAGCAGATCAACGATCTTGCCTTTGCCCTCATCACCCCATTGGGTGCCCAGGACTACGACATTCTTACCCATAACACTTGTCCTCATTCGCGCAAACTTGGTGCCGGCGGCGGCCGGCAGGAAAACTCAAGAAGCCAGTGGCGATACTTGCCAAAGCCCGTTCTGCTGAATCAATTGCCGGTCGCAGTCCGCTTCACGGGCGGCGGCCAAAGGTTGCCCAGGCAATGCCTGAACGACACGCTGACCCTCACTGCGCAACTGGCAAACCTGCTGCCAGAGTGCTGCATCCGTACTGTCAGGCATCCAGATACCGCCAGACGGTAGCTCGATCTCAGCACGCCCCAGGGTCACCAGGGTTTTCAAATCGGTGGAGAAGCCTGTCGCCGGACGGGCGCGACCGAAGTCGGCACCGATGTCGTCGTAACGACCGCCTTGAGCGATGGACTGGCCAACACCTGGCACGAACACGGCGAACACCACACCAGTGTGGTAGTGGTAGCCGCGCAATTCGCCCAGGTCGAAGTACAGCGGTAACTCCGGGAAACGCGTGGACAGACGCTCGGCAATCGCCAGCAAATCGTCCAGGGCCGCCAGAACAGGCGCCGGCGCATTGGCCAGACGCTCGCGGGCAGCGCTCAACACTTCACGACCGCCACACAGGTCGACCAGCGCTCGCAGCATGCCCGACAGATCGGCAGGCAGGCCTTCGGTCAAGGTAGTGACCTCGTCGATGGCTTTACGTTGCAATGCATCGAACAACTGTTGCTCGACTTCGCCGGACAAACCGGCGGCGCGGGCCAGGCCGCGGTAGATGCCGACATGCCCGAGGTCCATGTGCACATCCGGCACATCGGCCAGTTGCAGCATGGCCAGCATCAGGCTGATGACCTCCACGTCGCTGCTCGGGCTGGCATCGCCGTACAACTCGGCGCCCAGTTGAATCGGGCTGCGCGAGGACGACAACGCACGTGGCTGAGCATGCAGCACGCTACCGGCATAGCACAGACGGCTCGGGCCTTCGCGACGCAGGGTGTGCGCATCGATGCGCGCCACTTGCGGCGTGATGTCGGCACGGAAACCCATCTGCCGGCCCGACTGCGGGTCGATGACCTTGAAGGTGCGCAGATCGAGGTCCTGGCCTGCGCCGGTCAGCAGGGATTCCAGGTACTCGATATGGGGAGTCACGACAAACTCGTAACCCCAGCTCTGGAACAGATCCAACACCTGGCGACGCGCAACTTCAATGCGCGCAGCCTCCGGTGGCAGTACTTCTTCGATGCCATCTGGCAGCAGCCAGCGGTCTACCGTTGCCATTACGCCATTCCCCTATGATCCGGGCAGCAAGCCTTTGGGCGAGCCTTGAGTGAAGCAGAAAATGATCGGCTCATGTGCATAAACCCCGCGCATGAACAACGTGGCGAAAAGCCTGAAACCGGCTTCGCCAACCACTTTCCTCGAAAAACCTGTCGAGTCATTCAACTCGGGCGCCTGCATAAAAACAGCAATCAAACGTGCAGACGCAAAAAAGCCGGGAATTTCCCGGCTGCCGCATCATACACACGTTTTCCCAAAGGATCACCCCGCCCGAGGCTTTAGCCGCCAGGCGGGGGATGATTCAGGTCAACGTCGTATCAAGGCTTGGCTTTTTCCAGGTAACGGAAGAAGTCACTGCTCGGGTCCAGGACCATGACGTCGGATTTGTTCGCGAAGCTTTCACGGTAGGCGCGCAGGCTACGGTAGAACGCGTAGAACTCCTGATCCTGGCCGTATGCCTTGGAGTAGATCGAAGCAGCCTGGGCGTCACCGTCACCGCGAACCTCTTCGGATTCACGATAGGCTTCAGCCAGCAGCACGCGGCGCTGACGGTCAGCGTCGGCACGAATGCCTTCGGCCAGCTCGTTACCCTTGGCGCGGTGCTCGCGAGCTTCACGCTCACGCTCGGTGCTCATGCGCTCGAACACACTGCGGTTCACTTCCTTCGGCAGGTCGATGGCTTTGACCCGGACATCGACAACTTCAATGCCCAGCTCTTTTTCCGCCATCTTGTTCAGCGAAGCGGTGATGTCCGCCATCAGCGCATCACGCTCACCGGACACCACTTCGTGCAGAGTGCGTTTACCGAACTGGTCACGCAGGCCCGACTCCAGACGACGAGACAGACGCTCGTCGGCAATCTGCTTGAGGCCGGAAGTCGCGGTGTAGAAGCGCTCGGCATCTTTCACGCGCCACTTGGCGTAGGCATCGACCATCACGGCTTTCTTTTCCAGCGTCAGGAAACGCTGTGTCGGTGCATCCAGCGTCATCAGGCGCGCGTCGAATATGCGCACCTTGTTAACGTAAGGCACTTTCACATGCAGGCCCGGCTGAACATCGGCCTGAACCACGCGACCGAACTGCAGCAACACCGCGCGCTCGGTCTGAGCCACGATGTAGAAGCAGTTCCAGGCAACGATCGCCACGACGACGCCGACAATAAGGGCGATCAGCGATTTATTGCTCATCAGCGACTCTCCCTGGTACGTGCCTGCTGTTGCTGCAGATCAGCTGCCGCACGCACATTCACTTCATTGCTGCTGGCTGCCGCGCCGGTCACTGGAGCACCGGAGCTGCGACCACTGTCGATCATCTTGTCCAGCGGCAAGTACAGAAGATTGTTCTGGCCTTCCTTGTTGCCGGTCACGAGAACCTTGCTGGTGTTGCTGAAGATTTCCTGCATGGTGTCCAGGTACAGACGCTGACGGGTAACTTCAGGCGCCTTGCGGTACTCGGCCACCAGCTTGGTGAAGCGGTCGGCCTCACCCTTGGCGCGGGAAACGGTCTCGTCGCGGTAACCGTTGGCATCCTCGAGGATGCGCTGGGCCTGACCACGGGCTTCCGGCACGACGCCGTTGGCATAGGTTTCAGCCTGGTTGCGCGAACGCTGCTCGTCTTCACGGGCGCGAATCACGTCATCGAAGGCTTCCTGGACTTCACGCGGTGCAGCTGCGCTCTGTACGTTGACCTGAGTGACGGTGATACCGGTGCGATAGGTATCGAGGAAACGTTGCAGACGTTCCTTGATTTCGCTGGCCATCAATTCGCGACCTTCGGTCAGCACCTGGTCCATGGCGGTGGAACCCACCACATGACGCAAGGCACTGTCGGTCGCGTGCTGCAGGCTGATTTCCGGCTGATCGACGTTCAGCACGAAGTCCTGCAGGTTGCTGATCTTGTACTGCACGGTCAGCGGCACTTCGACGATATTTTCGTCTTCAGTCAGCATTTGACCCTGCTTGGTATAGGCACGCTCACGCGTGACGTTTTCCAGGTACTTGCGATCGATCGGCGGGAAATAGATGTTCAGGCCCGGGCCGACGGTTTCATAGTATTTGCCGAAGCGCAGCACTACGGCCTGCTCCTGTTCGTCGACCACGTAGACAGCGCTGTACAGCCACACGGCTGCCAGCACGGTCAGGCCGATGCCGAGCAGGCCGCCAAAGCCGCCACTCTTGCCCGGCCCACCGCCCTCGTCACCGCGTTTCTTGCCACCACCGAACAACCCGTTCAGGCTTTCCTGCAGCTTTCGGAAGGCCTCGTCGAGATCCGGTGGCCCCTTGCGGTCGCCGTTATTGCGGCGCTTGCCACCCCAAGGATCCTGATTATTCGAGTTGCCACCCGGCTCATTCCAAGCCATAGCGCTCTCCATCTGATAAAGCAAAGACGCACCCACGGCGCGCCGACCAATGCTACAGAATGCCTGTCACCGCGGCACAACCGCTTTCTCAGGCTTTTATTGCAAAGTGTGTTGCTCGATGAATTCCATCGGTTGCAGACCTTCGCGGCTCACGAGTCGATTCAATTCGATCCGTGGCAAGCGAACGGCCAGCAGGCTGATGCCTTCTTCGTCGTGTTCTTCTTTTTGCACCGCACCGAGTTCGAAAAACTGCGCACGCAGTCGAGCAAAACGTTGCGGCAAGCGCAAGGTGCCAACAAACAAATCGCTGCCCAACAGCTCCGCCACTGCCTGCTTGAGCAAGTCCAGACCGGTACCGTCCTTGGCCGACAACCAGACCCGCTGCGGCTTGCCATCGGCATCGCGCTGGATCTGCGGCTCAACCCCCTCGAGCAAATCGAGTTTGTTGTATACCTCAAGGATCGGCAAGTCTTGTGCCCCGATCTCCCCAAGCACCACCATGACCTGTTCGATCTGGGCCATACGATCAGGCTCGTGCGCATCGATCACGTGCAGCAACAGGTCGGAGTTGCTCGACTCTTCGAGCGTAGCTCGAAATGCCTCGACCAGTTTGTGCGGCAGGTGACGAATGAAGCCCACAGTGTCGGCCAGCACGATCGGCCCGAGGTCCTCGAGCTCGAGTCGGCGCAAGGTCGGGTCGAGGGTCGCGAATAGCTGGTTGGCGGCGAAGACGTCGGAATCGGTGACCGAGTTGAACAGCGTCGATTTGCCGGCGTTGGTATAACCCACCAGTGAAACCGTCGGGATGTCAGCACGTTTGCGCCCGCGACGGGACTGCTCGCGCTGGCTTCGGACCTTTTCCAGGCGCCCCTTGATCTGCCGCAGACGAATCCGCAACAGGCGCCGGTCGGTTTCCAGCTGGGTTTCACCCGGGCCGCGCAGACCGATACCGCCCTTCTGCCGCTCAAGGTGAGTCCAGCCGCGAACCAGTCGCGTACTCATGTACTCAAGCTGGGCCAGTTCGACCTGGAGCTTGCCTTCATGGGTGCGGGCGCGTTGAGCGAAGATATCGAGAATCAGACCCGTGCGATCGATCACGCGACACTCGAAAATACGTTCGAGGTTACGTTCCTGACTGGGCGTGAGGATGTGATTGAAAATCACCAGATCGACCTGCTCGGCTTTGACCAGGTCGCGTAACTCTTCGACCTTGCCGCTGCTGATCAGGGTTTTGGCGGTTGGCCGATGACGCGGCACGTTAAAAAACGCGACGGTCTCGGCACCTGCCGAAATTGCCAACTCCTGAAACTCCTGCGGATCTTCGCGCGCCTCAGGGTCCTGACCATCCAAGTGAACGAGAATTGCCCGCTCACCACCACCGTGGCGCTCAAAGAACAAAGGAGACTCCTATCAGGCGTTACCTGGCTCAGCGTCACCTGCTTCGGATTCGGTTGCGCTAGGCAGACGAATTGGACGAACTGGCACCACTGTAGAGATAGCGTGTTTGTAAACCATCTGGCTGACGGTGTTTTTCAGCAGGATAACGAACTGGTCGAAAGACTCGATCGTGCCTTGCAGTTTGATCCCGTTGACCAGGTAGATGGAAACCCCCACTTTCTCTTTACGTAAAGTATTCAAGTAAGGGTCTTGTAGCGAATGCCCTTTTGACATGTGCCGCACTCCTTTAAGGATTCAATATAAAAAATAGGTAAACAGATGGCTTGGGGCCGTCACACCCCCAAGGATAGACGGCAATTGCAAGGACTCAGCTCAATATGGAGATGGTCCCGAGGTATTTCAAGGCGCGCGGCAGATTGTCGCAATCGAGGCTGTCCAACCAGTGTAAATCAGCCCAACTGCGCAGCCAGGTGAACTGGCGCTTCGCCAATTGGCGCGTGGCAATGATTCCACGCTCCTGCATCTCGGCTTGCGTCAGCTTGCCATCCAGGTAATCCCAGACTTGTCGATAACCTACAGCACGTATAGACGGCAACCCGGAATGCAAGTCACCTCTATCTCGCAGGGCTACGACCTCGTCGACGAATCCCTGTTCCAACATATTTGTGAATCTTTGTTTAATGCGCTCGTGCAGTACCTGGCGATTTGCCGGAGCGATGGCCAAGTTCGCGACAGTATAGGGCAATTGTTGCAGTCCCGAAGCGGCTGCTTCAGTACTTTGCGCAGATTGTCGCAAGCGTAGCTCAGTCATGCTCTGACCGCTGACGCGATAAACTTCCAGTGCACGACTAAGGCGCTGCGGATCGTTCGGATGAATTCGCGCCGCGGATTGCGGATCAATCACCGCCAATTGATCGTGCAGGGCTTGCCAGCCAAGGCGTGCAGCCTCTTCTTCAATTTGCGCACGAACGTCCGCATCGGCTGCAGGCATGTCAGCCAAGCCTTCGAGCAAAGCCTTGTAATAGAGCATTGTGCCGCCCACCAGCAGCGGAATATTGCCCCGCGCGGTGATCTCGCTCATGGCTTGCAATGCATCGCGACGGAAATCCGCGGCGGAATAACTCTCGGCCGGATCGAGAATATCGATCAGGCGGTGCGGGAATTCGGCCAGAATCTCTTTGGAGGGTTTGGCGGTGCCGATGTCCATGCCGCGATAAACCAGCGCCGAATCGACGCTGATCAGCTCGCAAGGCAGGACCTTGGTGAGTTCGATGGCCAGGTCGGTCTTGCCGGCGGCCGTCGGCCCCATCAGGAAAATCGCGGGAGGGAACTGGCTCATCAACGACCGCGCAAGAACAGTTTGTCCAGATCGTCCAGGCCCAGTTGGGTCCAGGTCGGTCGGCCATGGTTGCATTGACCGCTGCGCTCGGTGTTTTCCATGTCCCGCAGCAGGCCGTTCATTTCCGCCAAGGCCAGGCGCCGATTCGCGCGAATCGCGCCGTGGCAGGCCATGGTGCCGAGCAGTTCGTTCAGGTGTGCCTGAATCCGGTCGCTGGTGCCGTACTCCATCAAATCCGCCAGAACGTCGCTGACCAGTCGGTTAGCCTCGGCCTGTTTCAGCAAGGCGGGGATTTGCCGGATGGCCAGGGTTTCCGGGCCAAGACGCTGCAATTCAAAACCCAGACGCTGGAACCAGGCGACGTTTTCTTCGGCGCAGTCGGCTTCGCGCTGGCTGACCGCCAGGGATTCCGGCACCAGCAACGGCTGACCGCTCAACCCCTCGCTGGCCATGGCGACTTTCAGGCGTTCGTACATGATCCGCTCATGGGCGGCATGCATGTCTACCAGCACCAGGCCTTGGGCGTTTTCCGAAAGAATGTAGATGCCCTTGAGCTGCGCCAGTGCGTAGCCCAGCGGCGGGATGTCGTCCTGCCCGGCCGGCAGCGCGACTGCGTTGGCCTCGGGCAACGGCGCGAAGAACTCGCGATAGGCCGCCTGGGCTTCAGCAACGGGCACGCCAGACTGAGGCCGCGGCGTGTATTGATACTGATAACCGGCACCGGCGCCAGTACCCGCCGAGGTATTGAAGGACGGCTGGGCCTGAGGCTGCTCCAGCAGCGCATTGGCCGCCAGACGCATCTCACCCTGTGGGCCGAACTCGCCGGCTTCGATACCGGTCGGCCGGACCATGGCCGTCGCGACAGGCGCGGCCAACTGGTCTTCCGGCCGCACGTCGCCCAAGGCGCGGTGCAAGGTGCCGTAAAGGAAGTCGTGAACCATGCGCCCGTCACGGAAGCGTACTTCGTGCTTGGTCGGGTGCACGTTGACGTCGACGCCCGCCGGATCGACTTCGAAAAACAGCACGAATGTCGGGTGCCGACCGTTGAACAGCACGTCGCGATAAGCCTGACGCACCGCGTGCGCCACCAGCTTGTCGCGCACGGCACGGCCATTCACAAAGAAATACTGCAAGTCCGCCTGGCTGCGGTTGAAGGTCGGCAACCCGACCCAGCCCCACAAATGCAGGCCATTGCGCTCGATTTCGATCGGCAGCGCCTGCTCCAGAAAACCCGCCCCGCAGATCGCCGACACACGCCGGGCGCGGGCCGCGTCATCATGGGCTTCGTGCAGGCTGAGGATGGTTTTGCCGTTATGGCGCAGATGGAACGCCACATCGAAGCGCGCCAGCGCCAGACGCTTGATCACTTCTTGCAGGTGATCGAATTCGGTTTTTTCGGTCTTGAGAAACTTGCGCCGCGCCGGGGTATTGAAGAACAAATCACGCACTTCCACCGAAGTGCCCACCGGATGCGCCGCCGGTTGCACGCGAGGCGCCATGTCCCGGCCTTCGGTTTCCACCTGCCAGGCCTGATCGGCATCGCGAGTGCGGGAGGTCAGGGTCAGGCGCGCCACGGAACTGATAGATGCCAGCGCCTCACCACGAAACCCCAAGCTCATGACCTGTTCGAGGTCTTCCAGGTTGCGAATCTTGCTGGTGGCGTGACGGGCCAGGGCCAAAGGCAGGTCATCGGCAGAAATGCCGCTGCCATCGTCGCGCACCCGCAGCAGCTTGACGCCACCCTGCTCCACATCGACATCGATGCGCCTGGCGCCGGAGTCGAGGCTGTTTTCCAGCAACTCCTTGATCACCGAGGCCGGGCGCTCAACTACTTCACCGGCGGCAATCTGGTTCGCCAGTCGTGGGCTGAGTAGCTCGATACGCGCCGTGTTTGTCAGCACCTGGTTCATTCTTTGGCCGCCAGTTCTGTGCCTGGAATGGTCAACGTCTGACCAATCTTCAGCTCGTCACTTTGCAAGTTGTTGGCACTGCGCAAGGTGGCCGCAGACACCTGATAACGCACGGCGATCATCGCCAGGGTTTCGCCGGGGCTCACACGATGGTCACGCGGGCCTTGGGCGATCTTGCCGGAATCGCGCAGCCAGGCAATGTAGGTGCCCGGCGGAGGGTTCTGCTGGAAGAACTGCCGCACGCCGCTGCTGATGGAGCGCGCCAGCGCCTGCTGGTGGCTCGACGCCGCGAGTTTCGAGGCTTCGTTGGCATTGGAGATGAACCCGGTTTCCACCAGGATCGACGGGATGTCCGGCGACTTCAACACCATGAACCCGGCTTGCTCGACACGTTGTTTGTGCAGCGGCGTGACGCGACCGATGTTGCTCAAGACTTTCTGGCCAACGTTCAGGCTGGAAGTCAGGGAAGCGGTCATCGACAGGTCGAGCAGCACGCCGGCGAGCATCCGGTCCTTGTCGTCGAGGCTGACGTTGCCGGCACCGCCGATCAAGTCGGAACGGTTTTCGCTGTCGGCCAACCAACGGGCGGTCTCCGACGTAGCGCCGCGGTCAGACAGGGCAAACACCGACGCACCGAACGCGGCGGCTGAAGGCGCGGCGTCGGCGTGGATCGAAACGAACAGGTCGGCGCCCTTCTTGCGGGCGATTTCGGTACGGCCGCGCAACGGAATGAAGTAGTCGCCGGTACGCGTCAGCTCGGCGCGGAAGCCTTTCATGCCATTGACCTGACGCTGCAACTCACGGGCGATCGCCAGCACCACATCTTTTTCACGCTGACCGCGAGAGCCCGAGGCGCCCGGGTCTTCGCCGCCGTGACCGGCATCGATCACCACAATAATGTCGCGCTTGCCAGCCGGTGCGGGTGGCAGCTTGATCGAAGGCTCGGACGGCGTGACGGGTACGGCGGGTACCGTGGCCACAGACGGTGTTGGCGCAGGCGGTGGCGCGGCGTCGGCCGCGTTGTCGAACAGGTCGACTACCAGGCGATTACCGTACTGGGCGTTCGGCGCCAGGGTAAAGCTTTTCGGCGTGACGGCTTTTTTCAGGTCGATGACCACCCGCAAATCGGTCGGCGTACGCTGAGCCGAGCGCATTGCCGTGATCGGCGTGTTGGCCGTGGAGACGTTCAGTGGCGAACCGAGCGTCGCGCCATTGATGTCGATCACCAGCCGATCCGGTGCGGTCAGGGTAAAGACGCTGTGCTGCACAGGCCCCGTCAGGTCGAACACCAGTCGAGTGTTGTCCGGCGCCCGCCACAGGCGAACACTGTTGACCTTCGTCTCGGCCACAGCGTCGACGGTCACCGCCAAAAACAACAATCCTACGGCAGCAACCAACGCGCGAAAGCGCATACCTAACCCCATCATTTAATTGAATTCCAATGCCAAAACGGCACACCACGACTCGCCACGCGAGCCCTGGGGCAAAATTGTCAGCGAACGCCCGCTGTCTTGCGGGCTAATGGTAATGGTCAGGTCGGGCTTTGGCAAAAAGCCTGCACCCTTCTGGGGCCATTCAATAAGACATAATGCGTCGTCTTCGAAATAGTCGCGGATGCCGAGGTATTCCAGCTCCTCGGGGTCGACCAATCGATACAGGTCGAAATGGAAGGCGCGGATGGCGCCGATCTCGTAAGGCTCGACCAGGGTGAAGGTCGGACTTTTTACCGCGCCTGTATGCCCCAGGCCACGGATGATGCCCCGGGACAGCGTGGTTTTCCCCGCGCCCAAATCCCCCTCAAGAAAAATCAGACCGTGCCCTTGGGTGGTTTTGGCGATACGTGCGCCAAAGTCGCTCATGGCCTGCTCGTCGGCCAGGTACAGGGTTACTTCAGACACGGTGCTTGCTCCTCCAACAACTGACGAATGGCTGGAATCAGATCACTGGCCGCCAGCCCGCGGCCGAATTTACCTTGTTGCTCGCCGGCATTGGCGTGCAGCCAGACCGCCAGGCAGGCCGCGTCATACGCGTCCATGCCCTGAGCGAGCAAGGCACCGACCAGACCGGCCAGCACATCGCCCAAGCCTGCGCTGGCCATGGCCGGATGGCCCTGATGACACAACGCCAGACGCCCATCGGGACTGGCGATCAGACTGCCAGCGCCCTTGAGCACCACCACCGCTGTATATTTTTTGCTCAACGCATGAGCTGCTGCCGGACGATCAGCCTGAACCTCGACCGTCGATATCCCCAGCAATCGCGCTGCTTCGCCAGGATGCGGGGTGATGACACAGCCTGTGGGCAAGCTCACGCCACCTTCGGCCAACAGGTTCAATGCATCGGCATCCCAGACTTGTGGCTGCGACGCATTGGCCGCGGCCGACAATAGGCTGCGCCCCCAGGCGGCCTGCCCCAGACCCGGGCCGACCACCAGCACCGTGGCCTTTTCCAGCAGGCCCATCAATTGATTGGCCGACGACGTACCGAGCACCATGGCTTCCGGCAAACGCGCCAGGGCGGCCGGAACGTGCTCGCTGCGCGTGGCCACGGACACCATGCCGGCACCGCTGCGCAGGGCACTTTGTGCACTGAGCAGGATGGCGCCGCCAAAACCGCGATCACCGCCGATGAGCAATACGTGGCCAAACTTACCTTTGTGGGCAGTTGGAGCGCGGCCGGTCAGACGCGGCACATTACCGGCCGTCAGGCGACGTGCACTGATCTCGGCCCCGATAAATGTCTCGGGGGCGACGTGCAGATCGTTGAATACCAAATCGCCCACCACATCCGCCGCGTCACCGGTGAACAGCCCTACCTTCAAACCGATGTACGTCACCGTCAGGTCTGCTCGAACCGCAATGCCGAGCTGGCGCCCCGTATCGGCGCACAGCCCTGAGGGGATATCCACCGCCGCAACCGGTAGCCCACTGGCGTTGATCGCGGCGATAACGCTGGCATACGGCTCACGCACTTCACCGGTCAGGCCGGTGCCGAGCAAGGCATCCAGCACAATACCGCGTAATTCGGAGTGCGGGCTCCAGCCTTGAATGGCCACGCCTTCGGCCACCGCCTCGGCATGCGCCGACGCGGCATCACCCTGTAAACGCCCGGGGTCGCCGACGGCCAGCACCCGCACATGCCAGCCGGCACGTCGGGCCAGCACGGCCACCAGGTAACCGTCGCCCGCGTTATTGCCATGGCCGGCCACCACGCTCAATTCGTGCCCGGTCGGCCAATGGCGGACCAACGCACGCCAGGTCGCCCGCGCCGCACGCTGCATCAATTCGAAGCCCGGTGTACCGGCCGCGATCAGGCTCGCATCGAGCCCTCGGACTTGCGCGGCGCTATACAGCGCGTCGGGTAATTCATCTTTAGTGTGCGGCATGCGTCTTCAGGCTCCGATGTCTGGCAGAATTATACGCATCTCAGCTCCGGTTTCTCTCGCCTCATGCCCGCTATTACCACAGACCTGCCCGCCCTCGCCCAATCCATCAAGGACTGGGGCCGCGAGCTGGGCTTTCAGCAAGTCGGCATCAGCGGCCTCGACCTGGCCGAGCATGAGCAGCACCTGGAGCGCTGGCTCGCCGCCGGCTACCACGGCGAAATGGATTACATGGGCGCCCACGGCAGCAAACGCTCGCACCCGGAAGAACTGGTGCCGGGCACCCTGCGCGTGGTTTCCCTGCGCATGGACTACCTGCCGGGCGACACGCACATGGCACAGCGGCTGGCCCAACCGGAAAAAGCCTACGTCTCGCGTTATGCCTTGGGCCGCGATTACCACAAATTAATTCGTAAACGCGTGCAACAACTGGCGGAAAAAATCCAGGCAGTGATCGGCCCGTTCGGTTACCGCGCCTTTGTCGACAGCGCCCCGGTACTGGAAAAGGCCATCGCCGAACAGGCTGGCCTGGGCTGGATCGGCAAAAACACGCTGGTCTTGAATCGCAAGGCCGGCAGTTACTTCTTCCTCAGCGAACTGTTCGTCGACCTGCCGCTGCCGGTGGACCCGCCCCACGCCACCGAACACTGCGGCCGCTGCACGGCGTGCCTGGACATTTGCCCGACCAACGCCTTCGTCGGTCCCTATGTACTGGACGCCCGGCGCTGCATTTCGTACCTGACCATCGAACTGAAAAGCGCGATTCCTGAAGATTTACGACCGCTGATCGGTAATCGGGTGTTCGGTTGCGATGACTGCCAGATCGTCTGCCCCTGGAACCGCTTCGCCCGGCCTTCCGGGGAAAGCGACTTCAAACCCCGGCACAACCTGGACAACGCCGAACTGGCCGAACTGTTTATGTGGGACGAAGAAAAATTCCTCAGCAGCACCGAAGGTTCGCCGTTGCGTCGAGCCGGTTACGAGCGCTGGTTGCGCAATCTGGCGGTCGGCCTGGGCAATGCGCCGTCGAGCATTCCGGTGCTGGAAGCGTTGAAGGCCCGGCGGGACTATCCGTCGGAACTGGTGCGCGAACATGTCGAATGGGCGCTGAAACAACACGGCCTCCTGTAGCAGCTGCCGAAGGCTGCGTTCGAGGCCGCAGGACTCGCGGCGGATCTGAACATCTACGACTGCTTCGCAGCCGGACGCAGCCTTCGGCAGCTGCTACAGGGGCCGTGTATCGGTCAAGCCTCGTCGTTATAAACGAACTTGGGCATTTCCCAGTGGAAACGGATCGCCAGCAAGCGCAGCAGGAAGCCGCCGAACAGGGTGATCAGGATCGCCTGCTCCCCCGGCAATTGCAGGTAGACACAGAATAAATAGCACCATGCCGCGGCAAACGAGACGCTGGCGTAGAGTTCGCGGCGGAAGATCAGCGGGATGTCGTTGCAGAAGATGTCCCGCAGAATGCCACCGAATACCCCGGTGATCACGCCGCTGACCGAGGCCACCAGCATGCCGTGGCCCATTTCCAGGGCGGTCATGCAGCCGATCAGGGTGAACGCCACCAGGCCCACGGCGTCGAGCACCAGAAACAGCGAGCGCAGGTGGCGCATCCAGCGGGCCGCGAAGACGGTGAACATTGCTGCGATCGACGTCAGCACCAGGTATTCCGGGTGTTTGACCCAGGTCAGCGGGTAATGGCCGAGCAACACGTCGCGCACCGAACCGCCGCCCAGCGCCGTGACACACGCAATCAGCACCACGCCAAACCAGTCCATGCCGCGACGACCCGCAGACAGGGCGCCAGTCATGGCCTCGGCAGTAATGGCGATCAGGTAGAGCATCAGCAACATGGTGGCGGTCCTTACGAGAAGGCGCGCAGTCTACTCAGATCGTCAGGGCACCAAAAGGGGGCAAGGGAACCTGTGGCGAGGGAGCTTGCTCCCGCTGGGCCGCAGAGCGGCCCCATTTGCTGACAGAGCAACTCTTCAAATAGACCGCGCCAGCTGACTTTACGACTGCTGCGCAGCCGAGCGGGAGCAAGCTCCCTCGCCACAAAAGCCCTCGTTGCCGCCCAATCAGAACTTGATGAAATTCTTGCGGTAGTGCTGCAGCTCGGCGATCGACTCGCGGATGTCGTCCAGGGCCAGGTGAGTGCTGCCTTTTTTGAAGCTGTCGCGCACGTCCGGTGCCCAGCGCGCGGCCAACTCTTTGAGGGTCGACACGTCGAGGTTGCGGTAGTGGAAGTAGCTTTCCAGCGACTTCATATGGGTATAAAGGAAGCGACGGTCCTGGCAGATGCTGTTGCCACAGATCGGCGACTTGCCCTTCGGCACCCATTTCTCCAGGAAGGCGATGGTCTCGGCTTCCGCTTCGGCCATGCTGATGCGGCTGTCGCGAACCCGTTGGGTCAGCCCGGAGCCGCCGTGCTGACGGGTATTCCACTCGTCCATGCCGGCGAGGATCTCGTCGCTGTGATGGATGGCGATCACCGGGCCTTCGGCCAAAGTGTTCAAATCACTGTCGGTAACGATAGTGGCCATCTCGATGATGACGTCGGTATCAGGGTTCAGACCGGTCATTTCCAGGTCGATCCAGATCAGATTCTGCGGGTTTTGCATTGTGTCGGCTCCTAGGCAATGGTGCGCAGTTTAGCCTAGGCCGGTGGCCGGGCGTGCTAAACTCGCGGCCGTTTTACCTAATCGCTGCATTCTCGATACGGAACACCCATGGCCAAACGCCAACTCAATCGTCGTCAAAACTGGCGCATCGAAAAGATTCAGGGCGAGCGCGCTGCCCGCGCCGCCAAACGCGAGTCCTCGGCTGTCGAGGCACTCGAAGGTGGCGACCTGGGTCCGGAACAGACGGGCCTGGTGATCGCGCACTTCGGTGTACAGGTCGAAGTCGAGGCCCTCGATGGCGAATTGGCCGGCCAGGTATTCCGCTGCCACTTGCGCGCCAACCTGCCGGCGCTGGTGACCGGCGATCAGGTCGTGTGGCGTGCCGGCAACCAGGGCATCGGTGTGATCGTGGCGCAACTGCCGCGCAAAACCGAACTCTGCCGCCCGGACAGCCGTGGCCAACTCAAGCCGGTGGCGGCCAACGTCGACATGATCGTCATCGTCTTCGCCCCGCTGCCCGAGCCTCACGCCAACCTGATCGACCGTTATCTGGTCGCCGCCGAACACGCGGGTATCCGGCCGTTGCTGCTGCTGAACAAATTCGACCTGATCGACGAGCAGAACGCCCCGGCGCTGAATGCCTTGCTGGCGGTTTACCGCACGCTGGGTTACCCGGTGCTGGAAGTGTCGGCGCACCACGGCAACGGCATGGAGCAACTTCAAAAACTGTTGGATGGGCGCATCAGCGTGTTCGTCGGCCAGTCCGGCGTCGGCAAGTCGTCGCTGGTCAACAGCTTGCTGCCGGAAGTCGAAACCCGCGTCGGCCCGCTGTCCGAGCTGTCGGGCCAGGGTACTCACACCACCACCACCGCGCGGTTGTTCCACTTCCCCGGTGGCGGTGAGTTGATCGACTCCCCGGGCATTCGGGAATTCGGCCTGGGCCACGTCAGCCGTGCCGACGTCGAAGCCGGCTTCATCGAGTTCAACGACCTGCTCGGCACCTGCCGCTTCCGCGACTGCAAACACGACCGCGAGCCGGGCTGCGCCTTGCTCAGGGCCCTGGAAGACGGCCGCGTGCAGCAGCAGCGGATGAACAGCTACCGCTCGATCATCGCCAGCTTGCCTGAAAACAGCTATTAAACCGACGCGCCAGCCGCCCCGACATTAATCGGACGGCTGGCCGCTCGTAACTACCTACAAAACAACCTACAAAACTACCCGTCGACTTAAACATCAGATATTTCTGTAGGGCGTCCGCACACCTGTTTGAAGGGCACTTCTCTTTAACCGTGAAGGCCTTGTTCCAGCCATTCAACTGCATACATTCAAGCCCTCTTCGCACATTAGCGATACCGAGGGACAGCCATGCAAACCTATCATTTGTTCATCAGCCACTCGTGGAACTATTCAGACGCCCACGACAATCTGGTCCGCCTGCTGGGCGCACAGCCGGACTTCAGCTTCAAGAATTTCTCGGTGCCACCGCACAACCCGATCATGGGTGCCCGCACCGACAAACAGCTCGAAGAAGCCATCGAGAACAAGATTCGCCCCTGCTCGGCAGTGCTGATCATGGCCGGGATGTATTCGACCTACAGCAAGTGGATCAACAAGGAAATCGAGATCGCCAAACGCATGGGCAAAGTGATCATCGCGATCAAACCGTTCGGCGCCGAGCGGATTTCCAACGTAGTGCGCGAAGCCGCACACGCCGAATGCGCGTGGAACACCAAGAGCATCGTCAATGCGATTCGCCTGCATACGGCGGTGTGATCATGCGCAAGGGACTGTTTATCGGTATCAACGACTACACCCATGTTTCGCGCTTGAGCGGCTGCAGCAATGACGCCATCGCCATGGCTTCCGTGCTGAAAACCGACGCCAACGGCGATCCGAACTTCAAGAACATCGTGCTGACCTCCGCCGAGGATTACCTGAGCCGGGAAAAACTCGAAGACCAGATCCGCGAGCTGTTTTCCGGTGACTGCAATGTCGCGCTGTTGTACTTCGCCGGGCATGGTGGCTTTGACGCCGATACCGACGAAGGCATGCTGATCCCGCAGGACTACAAAAACGCCAAGGACGGAATTCGCATCAGCGACATCCTCAACTGGGCGACCAAAGCCACCAAGATCAAAAACAAAGTGATCATTCTCGACTGTTGCCAGAGCGGCTCGGCTGGCCAGGTGCGCGCGTTGCGCAGCGAAAGCAGCATGGTCGGCGAAGGCATGACGATTCTTACCGCCTGCAAAAAGGAAGAGCCGGCCATGGAGGGTGCGCAACACGGCGTGTTCACCGGGTTATTGCTCCAGGCCCTGCACGGCGGCGCGGCGAACATTCTCGGCAAGATCACCCCCGGCAGCCTCTATTCGTTTGTCGACAACGCCCTCGACGCCTGGGAGCAGCGTCCGGTGTTCAAGACCAACGTGTCGCAGTTCATTTCCCTGCGCGAAGTGTCGCCACTGATCCCCAAGGAGATCCTGCGCAAACTGCCCGACTGGTTCGCCGAAGCAGAGTCCGTGTTCCCCCTCGATCCCAGCTACGAGCCCACGGAAACGACGTTCGATCCGGAGCACGGCGACGTCTTCAAGCAACTGCAAAAGTGCAACCGCCACAGCCTGATCGAACCGGTGGACGCCGAACACATGTACTACGCGGCCATCAACTCCACCGGTTGCTGCCTCACGGCACTCGGCGCCTATTACCGCGAACTCGCCCTCAAAGGACATTTCTGATGCCCGTATTCATCAGCTACCGTCACGTGGATCGCCCCCACGCGATCGCCATCAACAGCCGTCTGATACAGGCCAACATCAAGACCTACTTCGACGTGCTGGATCCGGAATCACAGACCACCGACGACATCACCGGGGTCATCACCCGCAACATCACCGCATGCACGCATCTGATGGCGGTGGTCTCTGACAAGACTGCGCTCTCGTGGTGGGTACCGTTCGAAATCGGCGAAGCGACCATCAGCAACCGGCGGATCTGCTCATTCAAGACCGAACCGGCGGAACTGCCGCTGTACCTCGATAAATGGCCAAAGCTCAGCACTGACAAGGATCTGGATTTTTTCATTGATGCCTACCGTGAAGAAGTGGCGACCAAGCGCTCCATGACGCTGGATTCGATCAGCGAATCCCTTTACGGCACCTACAGACGCAATGCCGAGGTGTTCCACGACCAGCTCAAAAACCGCATCCGACGGGGTTACTGACAGGTGCAAAAAAGCCGCGATGATCACTTGAGAAAGTCTTGAGCCAGAGAACCTGTGGCGAGGGAGCTTGCTCCCGCTTGAGTGCGTAGCACTCACAAAAATCGGCAATGATTGTCAGATTTTGGGGCCGCTACGCAGCCCAGCGCGAGCAAGCTCGCTCGCCACAAAGGTACGCATGGCTAAAACAGGATTTATGCACGCTATCAGCGCTAGTGATACCGTGCGAAAAAAATGAATTAATTGAGGCTGAAGGCTTCTTGAATGGTCTTGATCAAGCGGTCGCCATCCACCCCTTTGTAACCTTGGGGGTTTGACGCAAGTTCAGCGGGCACTTGGCTGAGAAATGACGTCAAATCGAGAGCCATTCGTTCAGGGAGTTCGGTCATTCCTTCCGTAAGACCGACAGAAAGCAAGATCACATCTCTGAAGTGCTTCTTGATATCGCGACTGTCCACTTGCACGCCGTTCTCGATCTGCGCCTTCTTGTTAAGCCAGGCATGGGCTTTGAGCGGAACGAGCCTGTCGGCCCCAATGTGACTGATTTCCTGGGTGTGATCGACGCCGGCCAGGAGAAAGTTGTAATACTCATCATCGAGGATGATCGCAGAAAGACTTGCGGCTTGCTCTTCTACGGGGATTCTGGTCATTCGGGCCGCTTCTTCGTGTTCCAAGCCATCTGGGAGACGAGAAAAAAGCTCGATCTGAACTGGAAAGGATTTGTCCTCAGGATTCTGGAAGCGATAGAAAACAGGGGAGTCGCCTTCTCTGTCTCCATTTTGGCGAATGGCATATCCGCCGTCCTTGATGAACTTCCAGAACTGACCTACGAACTCACGATTGAGAGCCTCAACGACCAGTACGACATCCAGATCCTTGGTGGGTCGAAATCGCTCACCCAGATCCTCCATGGTTATCGAGGCTGCTACCCCGCCTATCAGAACGTAGCTGCCCTGATAGTCTTTGAAATACTCTCTAAACCGGTCGATACCCACTACCATTTCACGTTCTCCATCATTTCATCCAAACACATTTGCACCCGGTCATCATGGTCATCCTTGAGACTTAGATAGAGAGAAAATGGGTCGACAGCTCCAATAGCTATGTTGCTGTGCAGTGGCTCATAGTTCCAAAACTGGATGCAGCACGCTGCATGGTTTTGCGGCACCTCAAAATAGGGAAACGTGGTCTCGCGTTTAGATTTGGCCGTCTTTGAAGTCGAGCCCCAAAAGCCGATCTCTACCCCATATGCCGTATTCACTTTTTGGAGGTGATCAGACTGAGCAAGCTCTCGAATGTGATCGAACTGCGCAGTCGTCATTGCAAAGCCAGGTACTTTTGGACTGACGAGAAGGCTCATCTCTGCCAGGGCCGCCTCCCCCGCCAGCAGCATTGGGGTGTCAAACGCCTCAGGAATTGCATTTAACCAAAGCGTTTTTTTGACCGGCGTACGCATGTAGTCTTTCGCCATTTCCCAAGTCTCTTTAGGAGACAAGTGAAAAAAGATCGCGGCTTCACCCATTTCCTTTCCAGGCTGAACGATGTCCAGATCGGTCAGCTCTTTGATGGCTCTGGTAACGGTCATTTTTGCGTAGGTAAAGGACTTCTCGAAAGTAGAGCGAGTGGTCAGTAACCGGGGCTGCCATCCTTTGATCAAGAATTGAATAAGCATGGATTGAGTGGCGGGGCTCAGAACCTGAGGTTTTTCCAGGCGCTGCCTGTAGTACTCACGCAAATCCATTCCAAACGCGGGAAGATAAAGCTGGTTTCCCGGCACGATGAATTGGACGCCTTTCTCGACCAGCCGTTTTCTGTCATAGCTCGGGAGCGCGTCTGTGACGAAAACCATGAGGTCACTTGTTTCGGGCGACTTCTTCGCCAGCAGCTTGCTGATTGCCTGCATATGCTTGGCTACATCCGCAACGCTAGATTCCCGTTGTAGACGCTCCTTGAGGATAAGGCACTTGGCACCCAAGATTTCCGTGACGAAAAATTCGTATCGGTCACGCAGCACATACGGAAGGATTTTGACGTGTTCCCACGGTTTTAAGCGTAGCTTTAGGCCTAGCACGCTCTCTACATAGACCTTGAGCTCGATCAGGTCGCGCCTCTCATGGAGGTCGTGGTCGTAGCTGGTAAAATCAACCATGGTCATTCTTCCGTATCACGATTTCATCACGATATCAGAGGCTCTGATAGCGTGCAAAATTCCTGATATCCCCCGTGACTTCTGATGCAGAGTCTCTGCGAAGCGAGATAAAAATAATGGCCGAGGAGCGAGTGACAGTCGCGGTAGGGATAGAGTTATCTACAACCCTACCGCGACCAGATGCGCGACGATCGCGGCTTTGAGGTTTTCAACGTGCGGCTTTTTCCAGCTTCCAGCCCAAAGCATCCAAGGCGTCACAGCCGTCCTGAATCAACAGGTGTGCAGCATTGGCGAAATGCTCCAGATCGTGACCTTCGACGTTTTTGATGCACAGGTAGGTGACGCTATTGAGCAGATTGCGCGCAGCTTTGATTCGGTGAGTGGCGGTTTCGAGGAGATCCGAGACTTTGGCTTCGGTGTCGATATACAGAGTCGGGCCGACGCTGAAATTGCCTTGCAGGGGGTGATACTTAGCCATTAGGTCTAACTCCGGTCACTTGGGTGAGGTTTCATCTTTGTTTCGACCGGCTAAGATCGATCGCTGATTCGTCAGCGACGAGCGAACTGTAGGTGAGCAATCTGGGGAAGTAAACCCGGCCAATACGCCTCGGAACTGTCCTACATCATTCTCCGAACAAGCCTCATTCCTTGATTTTTACCGCTGGCACCGTCAGCCCATCGCGCGGTGAATCAATCAATCCACCTTCCGTTCGTTGCTGTCTTATTCGAGTTCCAGATCGACAGTCGCTACCCGCCTTTGCCGATCATTTTCGTGACGCCACGAAAATGATTAGCGGTATCCAATCCAGCGGTTTTGCCGTTGAAGCTGTGGCAAGGAGTGATTGTCCATAACGACTTCCTGATAAGAAGCCAGAAGGTGTAAACCTTATTCAGGACGAAGCAGCAGAGACAAAAAAGCCGCGATCATTCGCGGCTTTTTTGTGGGTCACTACTTGGCTGGCGCTGCCGGCTTCGGCGCCGGATTATCAAACAGATTCAAACGCTCGCGAAGCTCATGAGCCGGCAGCGGTTCCTTATCCGCAGGCAATGCGTTCGGATCGGCATGCACTTCGCCTGGCCCACCCTGCCCTTGCGTCGGCACTGGCGCCGGCTCGGCACCTTGTTCGCCTTCGATGGCGCGCTGGGCTTTTTTGGTCAGCACCACGATGTCGATCCGGCGGTTGACCGGGTTGAACGGGTTCTCCCGGTCGAACAGTGCCGACGAGGCATAACCCACGACGCGCGCCACCTGAGCGTCCGGATAGCTGCCGGCGACCAATGCACGACGAGCCGCGTTGGCGCGGTTGGCCGAGAGTTCCCAGTTGCCGAAATCGCCGGTGCCCGAGTACGGCTTGGCATCGGTGTGGCCGCTGATGCTGATCTTGTTCGGCACCGCTTTGATGGTGTCGGCCATGGCCAGCAGGATGTCTTCAAAGTACGGCTTCAGACGCGCACTGCCGGAGTCGAACATCGGGCGGTTTTCAGCGTCCATGATCTGGATGCGCAAACCGTCCTGGGTGATCTCGAAGAGGATCTGGTCCTTGAATTTCTGCAATTGCGGGTTTTCATTGACCTTGTTCTGCAACTCTTGCAGCAACAACTCCAGGCGTTCCTTCTCGACCTGCTCGGCCATGCCTTCAACCTGCTCGGCGTCGATGGTCACCTTGTCTGGCTGCGGCTGAGATTTCACCTCCGGGTTGAGAGTGTTCTCCGGCGCCAGGGTCGGCGTGCCGCCCAGGTCGATGATGTACGGCGTACCGCTTTCGGAAAACCCGACCGGGTCCTTGAAGTAACCGGCGATGGCGATCTTCTGTTCAGGCGTCGCGGTGGACAGCAGCCACAACACCAGGAAGAACGCCATCATCGCCGTCGCGAAGTCCGCGAAGGCGATTTTCCAGGCGCCCCCGTGATGTCCGCCGGCGATGCGCTTGACGCGCTTGATGATTATCGGCTGGTTATTTTCCATGACTTAACGACCGCGAACCGCTTGTTCCAGCTCAGCGAAGCTAGGACGGTGCGCCGGGTACAGAACCTTGCGACCGAACTCCACCGCCAGCGACGGCGGCATCCCGGAAGCCGAAGCCACCAGCGAGGCCTTGATGGCTTCGTAGGTGTTCAGTTCTTCCTTGGCATCGTGAGCCAGGGAGTGGGCCAGCGGGCCAAAGAAACCGTAGGCCGCGAGAATACCGAAGAAGGTACCGACCAGTGCCGCCCCCACGTGCAGACCGATGGACTTCTGGTCGCCTTCGCCCAGGGATGCCATGGTCACCACGATCCCCAATACCGCCGCGACGATACCGAAACCGGGCATGGCGTCGGCGATGCCGTTCACCGCGTGGGACGGGTGCTCGAGGTCTTCCTTGAGGCTGTAGAGTTCCATGTCGAACAGGCCTTCCAGCTCATGGGGAGCCATGTTGCCGGAGGACATGATGCGCAGGTAATCGCAGATGAACGCGGTCATGCGTTCGTCTTTGAGCACCGCCGGGTACTTGGCGAAGATCGGGCTCGCGGCGGCATCTTCGATGTCGCCTTCGATCGCCATCATGCCTTCGCGACGGCTCTTGTTGAGGATCTCGTAAATCAGCCCCAGCACTTCCAGGTAGAAGGTGTGGTTGAAACGCGAACTGAACATGCCCAAGGACTTCTTGAGCACGTGCATTGTCATGTGGCCGGGGTTGGCCTGCAGGAATGCGCCAAGGGCCGCGCCGCCGATAATCATCACCTCGAAAGGCTGGATGAGAGCGGCAATCTTGCCGTGGGAAAGCACGTATCCGCCGAGCACGCTCGCGAATACGACGATGATGCCGATAATTTTAGCCATAGGTAGGAGAGCACTTACTGAGTCGGGTTCAAGGTCATATT
Organism: Pseudomonas sp. GW822-FHT02G04; assembly: GCF_058802085.1. Taxonomy (NCBI): domain Bacteria; kingdom Pseudomonadati; phylum Pseudomonadota; class Gammaproteobacteria; order Pseudomonadales; family Pseudomonadaceae; genus Pseudomonas; species Pseudomonas sp. GW822-FHT02G04. Next base: position 66,529 of record NZ_JBXANU010000024.1, on the reverse strand, counting down.
CGGAAGTTAAAAAATCTCTTCTTCTACTTATCGGCAAAACTGCGCCAGACTATAGCCAGTTAAGGCGAAAAGCTAATTTGACCCGTTCAGGGCATAGGTAAAGCAGACGATGATCGCGTCCAGACATGGCTAACGAAACGAACGTCCCAACGCCAAAACCAACCACGCTTGAAGGATGGGTCAAGCTTCTCGATGGCGTGCGCCTGCCGGTTCCGCAAGCCAGCCACGACCTGGTCTGCAAAGCCATCCGCGATAACCGCAGCTCACTGCGCGACATCGCCGAACTGATGCAGGAAAGCCCGGCCCTGGCCTTGAGCGTGATTCGCGAAGCCAACCGTCACACCCATGGCAGCATGACCGAGCCTGCTGAAAACCTTGAGGTGGCGATCAATCGCCTCGGTTTGAAACGCACCGAAGAACTGCTCGACCGCCTGCCCGCCGAACCCCAATTGCAAATCCCCGTCGCCCTGCGCCAGCTTCAATTGATCAGCCAACACGCCACTCAACAGGCCAACGGTTTTTTCGCCAGTCGCCTGGCGCGACTGTGGCAGGACATCCACTGGGGCAGCCTGCTGTTTCTCTCGCCGCTCTGGCCCATGGCGTTGACCCATCCCCAGTTGCTTGAAGAATGGGAGCTGCGGGTCATCCATAAAGGCGAGTCGGCACGCAAAGTCGAAAAGCAATTGTTCGGCCTGCGCCTACTGGAAATCTGTCTGGCGCTGGTGGACGTCTGGCGCCTGCCAATCTGGGTGCAGCAAGGTTATCGACTGCTGCGCAGCGAGCAACGTGAACTGGTGAAAGTCCTGCGCATCGCGCGTGACAGCGATCACCCATTGCGCCAACAGAACCGCCTCGATGACGACCCGACGTTGCGCCGCTGGCTCAATCAGCCCGCCAATACCGTGCTGCTGGCCAACGGTCTGGCGCTGGCGGCACAACAGGCCTGGGACAGTCCCCACTGCGAGCGCTGGCAGTACCTGACCAGCCTTTACCTGCAAATGCTGATGGATGAGGTGCAGCAACAATTGCACCAGCAGGCTGCCAACAGCGCTCGTCAACACGCCATGCCGGACCTCTGGCACCCGGCCGAATCGCTGATCTGGCCACCAGGTGCGAACCGCGTTCACGCTGGTTTGTTGCCCGCCCCGGCGCCGACCGCCGAAGACCTGGCGAAGTGGCGCAAGCAATGTGCCGAATTGCTGGTGGAGCCGAGCCGTTTTACCAATGCCATGCACTTGACCACATCGGCCCTGGATGCCTTGGTGGCGTGTGGCATGCGGCGGGTGATGATTCTGATGGCCGACCGCACGCACGCCAATTTGCGCGTGCACCAGACCGCCGGGCTACCCAAGGAAGTGGCCGGCCTGAACCTGGTGGTCAGCCAGAGCACCGTGCTGCAACGCCTGCTCGCGCAACAGGCCCAGGTGCGCCTGACGCCGGCCAACAACGCACAATTCTCGGCCCTGCTGCCAGCCAGCCTGCGCTCACAGTTCAGCGGCGAACACCTGCTGCTGCGCTCACTGGTCAACAACGGCCGGGTGATCATGATCGTGGTAGCGGATCAGGGCGGCGGACCGTTCTCGGAAATCACCGTGCAAGCCTTCGGCAAAACCGCACAATGCATCGAAAAGGCCCTGCACAGCTTTAGCCACCGCTAGGGCCGTGTAGCAGCTGCCGAAGGCTGCGTTCGGCTGCGCAGCAGTCGTCAAACCATAACTTGCGGTACATCAGGCAAACCGCGTCAGCCGGATTCACGACTGCTTCGCAGCCGAACGCAGCCTCGCAAGCTCGACAGCTGCTACGGCGAGGCATTAACCATCAGGGCCTGTTTACAGTTATTCCCTGCCAAAAAATAACTGATAACAGGCCCTCATGACGCTGCGCTACAATCCTCCCCTTTGTGCTCTGGAGACCTCACATGTCTGACTTCTCTGGCTTGGCGCTGGTGATCGAACCGAGCGACCTGCTCCCGCGTCTCGACTCCCGCGAACTGATTCTGGTGGACCTGACCAGCAGCGCCCGCTATGCCGAAGGGCATATCCCCGGTGCACGCTTTGTCGATCCAAAACGCACTCAGCTGGGCCAGGCGCCTGCGCCGGGCCTGCTGCCGACCCACGCCGCGCTTGAAGCATTGTTCGGTGAACTGGGGCACAACCCCGATGCGGTCTATGTCGTCTATGACGATGAAGGCGGCGGCTGGGCCGGGCGCTTTATCTGGCTGCTGGATGTCATCGGCCACAGCAAGTATCACTATATCGACGGCGGCCTTCCGGCCTGGCTGGCAGAAGGCTTGCCCATGTCAATCCAGATCCCGCCGGCAGTCGGCGGTCCGGTCGCCCTGACCCTGCACGACGAACCTGTCGCCACCCGCGAATACCTGCAAAGCCGCCTCGGCGCCGCTGACCTGGCGATCTGGGACGCACGTGGCCCGCTGGAATACTCCGGCGAGAAAGTGCTGGCGGCCAAGGGCGGGCACATCCCCGGCGCGGTCAATTTCGAATGGACCGCCGGCATGGACCAGGCGCGCAACCTGCGTATCCGCACCGACATGCCGAAAATCCTGGAACAACTCGGCATTACCAAAGACAAAGAAGTCATTACCCACTGCCAGACACACCATCGTTCTGGCTTCACCTATCTGGTGGCCAAGGCGCTCGGTTATCCGCGGGTCAAAGGCTACGCCGGCTCCTGGGGCGAATGGGGCAACCACCCCGACACGCCCGTAGAGATTTAAGTTTTTCAAGGACAGTTAATGAATAAGCGTTTGTTTATCCTCAGCCAATACCTGCTGCCCCATCACTTGCTCTCGCGACTGGCCGGCTGCATTGCCGAATGCCGCGTGCGCTGGTTCAAGAACGCCTTTACCGCCTGGTTCGCCAAGCGTTATCAAGTGGACATGTCCCAGGCGCTGGTCGAAGACCTGACGGCTTACGAGCACTTCAATGCGTTCTTCACCCGCGCCTTGAAAGACGGTGCTCGCCCGCTGGATCAAACGCCTGGCGCGATCCTCAGCCCGGCCGACGGCGCCGTCAGCCAGCTCGGACCGATCGAACACGGCCGCGTTTTCCAGGCCAAGGGCCACAGCTTCAGCGTGCTGGAATTGCTGGGTGGCGACGCAGCCAACGCGGCGCCCTTCATGGGCGGCGATTTCGCCACCATTTACCTGTCGCCGAAAGACTACCACCGTGTGCACATGCCGCTGGCCGGCACTCTGCGCGAGATGGTCTACATCCCCGGCCGCATCTTCTCGGTCAACCAGACCACCGCTGAAAACGTTCCGGAACTGTTCGCCCGCAACGAGCGTGTAGCGTGCATTTTCGACACCGAGCGCGGCCCGATGGCCGTGGTACTGGTGGGCGCAATGATTGTGGCGTCGATCGAAACCGTCTGGGCTGGCTTGGTCACACCGCCAAAACGCGAGCTGAAAACCTTCCGCTACGACGAAGCGGCCCGTGCACCGATTCACTTGGAAAAAGGCGCGGAACTGGGTCGTTTCAAACTCGGTTCTACGGCGGTCGTGCTGTTCGGGCCGGATCAAGTGAAATGGGCTGAAGGGCTGGGCGCTCTTTCGCCAGTGCAAATGGGCCAGGGCATCGGTCTGCCAACCGCCTGATCCCTCGATCCGACCCCACGAACGCCTTTCGTGGGGTCGGACATTTCCTCCCGCTGCACACCCTCCTCCAGCGTTCATAGCTGCTACAGTCAAAGTCATTCGTTGCCCATTTCCCCGGTCGGAGTTTGTCCACGGCATGAATGAGACCAATCCTGCCCCGCTGCTACGCGCACCGATCCCAACGCTGTCGCGCCTGTCTTTCTGCGAAGCCACGCCACGCGACCTCAAGCGCTGGATCGCCAACCTGCCCAAAGCCAACATCGGTGAAACCGCTCGCCAGTTGTATCAAGGCTTGAGCGAACTCAACCAACTGCTCACACCCAGCGACAATCGCCTGCAATTGCTCGAACTGCTGCGGCCCGAGGTGTATTACGTCTGCAAGCACCTGGAGCGGCATTTCCTGCATCAGGCTATTGTGCTCGACGAGCGTTCGCGCAAAATCGCCAACCTTTGCCAGGCGCTGCAGAGCCACTTGGCGATTGGCTACAAGCAGATCGTCATCCGAATTACGCAGCACTTCGGCAAGGACCGGGCACCGCTGCTGACCCAGGCATTGCAACGGGCCGTCCATTGCCTGAATGGTACGTTGATCCGCGCCACTGAACTCTATTGCCCGGCGCCCGAAGGGCTGTGGCTGGAACTGCATCAGCTGTACCGGATCGGCTGCGAACATCAGCTGCAACATCAGAGCGTGCGCGATGAACTGGCCAGCCAGACGCAAAGCCTGAGCATCGAGCAGACCTACGTCGTCGCCCTCCTGCTGGGTGCTTCACGCTGCAATCAACTGCGCCAGAACCAGATCGCCCGGCTCGCCGAGGTGCTGGAGCCCTGGAGCCAATGGATCAAATTGCAACCGGCCAAACCGGACAGCGGGCTTTTTGCCGTCGCCCCGGACCTCGACAGCGGCCCGCGTTATCGCGCCAAGTTCCCTGCCGAATATCAGGAGCGCTTATTGGGGATCGACCCGCAACCCTTGGTCGCAGCCATCGAAATCCATCTGCAACAATCGGCCGACAAGGCATCGCCGCTGCCGGTTCCGATGGGACTGAATCTGGATACGCTGCAACACCTGCATGCTGCCTGGGGGCAGGCCTCCGAGCGTGGCTTCCAGCGTACCGTCGGCCACGGCACATTGACCCTGTGTGTGGGCATGAGCGCCCTGCACTATTATCTCGGCGGCAAACGCTCGTTCAACGACATCCTGAAAAAACCCGGCGCCCGTCCCGCGCAGTTCTCGGCAGCAGAACCGGCAGGACGCGCCAAGGACCAATGGAAACAAGCCTTCGACGCCGCCCCCCAGGGCACGGCAGACACGCTGCTGCCCTACGAAGAAATCGAATACCCACACCTTCAGAAACATGACAGCCACGAGGCGTTCGGCCAACAGCATTTCCCGACCTACGCGCTACCGGTGATCAATCACAGTCCTGGCGGTTATTGCCTGGCCTGGCCCGGCGCAGTGCCCGCCGAGTTGCAGGCCGGTGAAATGGTCGGTATCGAGGATGCCGCCGGTCAAGGCTGGAGCGTTGCCGTGGTGCGCTGGATCCGCCAGGTACGGGGCGGCGGCACGCAGATGGGTATCGAGCAAGTTGCGCCTTACGCCGAACCCTGCGGCCTGCAACTGATTCGCTCCGAAGACGAACACAGCCAGTACTTGCGCGGGCTGTTACTGCCCGCCATCAGTGCCATCGACCTGCCGGCCACCCTGCTCACGCCGCGCTTGCCGTTCCAGGAAGGGAATAAGGTGTTGATCAACACCAATGGCCAGGAACGCCCGGCCGAGCTGGAGCATCGGATGACGAGCACCAACAGCTTCAATCAGTTTGCCTACCGTTCGCTGGAGGTAGCCAGAAATGAAAACGCCGCGCAGAGCGGCGTGGTCGGGGCAGCACAAGAGTTTGATTCGTTGTGGAAGTCGCTTTGATTGGGGGAGCCGAAAAGCAAAAGATCGCAGCCTTCGGCGGCGCCCACAGGCGCGTAGGAGCTGCCGAAGACTGCGATCTTTATTATCTTTTGATTCTTTAGAGCTGCCCGTCGCGATCCCGGAAGCCCAGCAGATACAGCACGCCATCCAGCCCAAGGGTGGAAATCGCCTGCTTCGCCGATTGCTTGACCAATGGTTTGGCGCGGAACGCTACGCCCAGCCCGGCAATCGCCAGCATCGGCAGGTCGTTGGCACCGTCACCGACGGCAATCGTCTGCTCCAGACGCAAACCTTCTTTATGCGCCAGCTCACGCAGCAAATCCGCCTTGCGCTGTGCATCGACAATCGGCTCGACCGCCACGCCAGTGACTTTGCCGTCGACCACTTCCAGTTCGTTGGCGAACACATAGTCGATGCCTAGCTTGGCCTGCAGTTGCTTAGCGAAGTAGGTGAAGCCGCCCGACAGAATCGCGGTCTTGTAGCCCAGGCGCTTGAGTTCGGCGAACAGGGTTTCGGCGCCCTCGGTCAGGCGCAGGGAAGCACCGATGGAATCCAGCACGCTGACGTCCAGCCCTTGCAGCAGGGCCAGGCGTTCCTTGAAGCTGGCGCGGAAGTCCAGCTCGCCGGCCATCGCCCGCTCAGTAATCGCGGATACCTGGTCGCCAACGCCGGCGGCCTTGGCCAGTTCGTCAATGACTTCGGCTTCGATCAGTGTCGAGTCCATGTCGAACACCGCCAGACGACGGTTACGGCGGAACAGCGAATCCTCCTGGAAAGCGATGTCGACGTTCAGTTCTTGCGCGACGCTGAGGAATTCAGCCCGCAACGCTTGCGGGTCAGCCGCCTCGCCGCGTACGGAAAACTCGATGCAACCCTTGCCCTTGTCGGCCGGGGTGTCCAGCGGCATGCGCCCGGAAAGGCGATCGATATGGTCGATGTTCAGGCCATATTTGGCGGTGATCGAACTCACACGCTGCAATTGCTCGGCGGTCACTTTGCGGGTCAGCAAGGTGACGATGTGGCGTTTCTTGCCCTGATTGCCGACCCACTGCTGGTAATCCTCTTCGGACACCGGCGTGAAACGCACTTGTTGCTCAAGCTCATAGCCTTTGAACAGGATGTCTTTGAGCACCGAGTTGCCTCGCTCGGTATCAGGAATTTCAACCAGGATGCCGAACGACAGGGTGTCGTGGATCACCGCCTGACCGATGTCGAGAATGTTCACACCACCCTGGGCCAGAACGCCGGTTATGGCCGCAGTCAGACCCGGACGGTCGACTCCCGTGATGTTTATCAGGACGATTTCGCGCAAGGCGCACCCCCGCAGGTGGAAAAAAACCGCATTCTACCCATTTTCAGTGACCATCGGGCACCGCGAGCGCTTTGACGGCCTAGGGCCTGTCGCTATACTGCGCGTCAACTTCACGGACAAAGAGCCGAGCTCAAGTGAACCGGCCCACGCCAGTAAAAACCGATAACTTCTTTCTGCTGATCTTCCGGGCACTGCGTCATCGCCGTGTACCGATCGCATTACGCATTGCCAGCCATAACGTGATCCTGGTCGCTCTGGCCCTGGTGATCTATGCCTGTGTGATGGGTTTGCAGTTCAAGCAGGCCATGCACGAGCAGGCGGATGCCCTGGGCGAAAGCCTGACTACCCAGACGGCTACGTCGGCCACGGAGCTGTTGGTGTCCAACGACATCCTCAGCCTGAATGTGCTGCTCAACAACCTGACCAAGAACAAGCTGGTGGCCCACGCTGCCATCTACAGCGTGGATAACCGCATCCTCGCCGAAGCCGGTCAGCGTCCCAAGCACGGCCTGCTGGGCGAAGCCGAAGGCATGTACCAGAGCAAGATCACCTTCCAGGACGTGACCGCCGGGCAACTGCGCATCAGCCTGGACATGGATCAGTTCCAGCAGCCGATGACGATCAGCCTGCAAAGCATGGGCATTCTGAGCGCGATTCTGCTGGCGCTGTCCCTGGCTTTGAGCCTGCGCCTTGGGCGCAATATCTCCACGCCGCTGCTGCAGCTGCGGGTGTGGCTGCGCAATATCGACGAATACACCCCGGCCACCGAGCGTCAGGATGAAGTCGGCGATCTCGCTCGTCAGCTGCACGCCAATTTCGCGCCTGAGCCGGCCGAGCCTGAGCCCGTTCCTGAGCCCGAGTTCGACGACAGCAATGACGACGAAGAGACCGATCCGGCCTTCGAAGTACGCAACCTGCGTGATCCGAGCTTCGATGAAACCCGACCGGTGGCAGGTCTCAAGCCTGCACCGCGACGCATTGTCAGCACGGTCGAAGACGACGAGGACGACGAAGATCCGTTTGCCGATCTGCGTGACGACTCGACAGACAGCGCGCCGAAACCTGTCGCAAAACCGCAGGTATCGAACGTACCTCAACACAGCGCGGTACTGGCGGTGCAACTGGGTGCACAGGATCAACTGCGTCGCCTGCCCCGCGCACGTCTGGAAGAGCTGCTCAAACGCTACCGTGATTGCCTCGATCAGGCGGCGTCGCTCTACCAGAGCGAACTGCACACTCTGAACGATGGCAGCACGCTGATGCTGTTCCACACCGAAGACAGCGGCGAGGACTACCTGACCAACGCCATCTGCTGCGGTGAGTTGCTGCGCGCCCTGGGCCATCAATTGCAGATCGAAGTCGCCGACAGCGGCATCACCCTGCAATTGCAGTTGGGCCTGACACTGGGCGACGAACTGTTCGGCTTGAGCCAGATCGACCTGCTGCTGACCGAAACCGCTCAGGATGCGCTGGCCCTGTCGCAACACAGCCGCAACCTGCTGCTGGTGGAGCGCAAGATCAGCGACGACGCGCTGATTCGCCAGCGTGCGCGGATCCGCCCGATTGCAAGCCCTGAGGGTGCGTGCTGCGTAGAACGCCTGATGGAGCCTTATCCGTCGATGCTGGAGCGGCAACTGGCGCGGATGCACGAACGCCGGGCGTAAACCTGCCCCCCCGCTGCAAAGAAGCCCGCAGACGAGTGATCGTCTGCGGGCTGATCGTTCCCACGCTCCGCGTGGGAATGCCTCCAGGGACGCTCCGCGTTCCACCCGGAACCTTGCACTGATGTGACGCAGAGCGTCACGGGCTGCATTCCCACGCAGAGCGTGGGAACGATCATCTCCAACCTGCAGAAACAACAAAGCCCGCACAAGGCGGGCTTTGTTCTGGACTCAATCCAGGCTCAGAACCTGAACACTTCCATATCCGTACGAATCGGCGAAGCCATCGGGATTTTCGGCTGCTTCTCCGGCTCTGCTGTCGGCGCCACAGGCTTGGCGGCGGGCTTGCGCGGTGCCTCAGCGATCGGCGGCTGGTTGGCCAGCGGCTTGAGCGCTGTCGACAGTTGCTCGGCCAGACGCTGCAGCAACACACCCTGAGCCTGAACCTGAGACGCCGTACCGCCGGCGTGCTGCTCTTGCAGATGAATGATGCGGTTATCACGCACCTGACCACGACGGTCGATCAGGCGCCATTGCGCGTCCAGGATCGCCGGTTGCGACACACCCGAGTCCAGCCGGGTGATGGTCAGCAGAACCTGGACATCCGGCGTGAAACCCACTGTCGCAGGTGCCAGGACAACGCGTTGGCTGTCCAGATGACCGGCGACCTGACGCAGCAACAGCTGATCGATGTCCGACGACAGACTGCCCGCCCAACGACCGTCGGCCGATGCTTGAAGGCTGCCATCCGGCTGACGTTGCAACAAGGTTTCGCGTTGCAGGTAGTCCGCAACCGTTACCGGACCCAACAAAACCGCCATGCCCGCGCTTTGCGCAGGCTGAGCCGGACTTCCGCTGTCCAGCTGATACAGCGACACCGGCTGGTGCACACTGCAACCCGCCAGGCCAAGAACGCCAGCGAGCATCAAAATAAAAGGAAGGCGCAGAGCAGTCATCGTCCCATCCAGGTGGCTGCCACAAGGCTCACCACAGTGAAAATACTCAAAAAATATGAAGAACGCTCGGCTACGCCGGCGCTTGAAAGGCCATATCATCCGTGAATATGCGTTCCGACTCCAGCGCCAAAGCGTCGATCTACGCGTTAAATCGTAGATCGAGCGCTCTAGGACGGTTAATTGAGGTTTTCGACGAACAGCGCATCCACCCTCTGAAAGCCCCGTGGCAGTTTGTTACCGCGACGTCCACGCTCACCTTTGTAGTGTTCGAGGTCGTCCGCCTTCAGTGACAAGGTACGCTTTCCGGCCTGCAGCACCAACGTGGCACCTTCCGGCAAAACGGCGATGTCCGTGACATATTCTTCGCGACTGGCAACACGCTCACCGGAAATCCCGATGATCTTATTACCCTTACCTTTACCTAATTGTGGCAGATCGCTGATTTTGAAGATCAGCAGGCGACCCTCGGTGGTCACCGAGGCCAGCCAGTTCTGTTCACGATCGGCTACCGGACGCGGCAGAATAACCTTGGCGTTGTTCGGCAGGCTCAACAGGGCCTTGCCCGCCTTGTTCTTGGCTTGCAGGTCTTCGCCCTTGACCACGAAGCCGTAACCGGCGTCGGACGCAATCACGTACAGCGCGTCGTCTTCAGGCATCAGCACGCATTCGAAGCTCGCCCCTGGCGGCGGTGTCAGACGGCCGGTCAGCGGTTCGCCCTGGCCACGGGCCGATGGCAAGGTGTGGGCCGCAACCGAATAACTGCGACCGGTGGAGTCGATAAACACCGCAAACTGGTTGGAACGCCCGGCTGCCGAGGTCTTGAAGCCATCCCCGGCCTTGTAGGAAAGACCGGTGGCGTCGATTTCGTGACCTTTGGCAGAGCGAACCCAACCTTTTTCCGACAGCACGACCGTCACTTTCTCGTTCGGCAACAGATCGTGTTCGGTCATTGCCTTGGCTTCGGCGCGCTCGACGATTGGCGAACGACGGTCGTCGCCATAGGTTTCGGCATCCTTGATCAGCTCGCTGCGCACCAGTTTCTTCAGCTTGGCTTCGCTACCCAACAGGGCTTGCAGCTTGGCCTGTTCCTTGAGCAGTTCATCCTGCTCGGCACGCAGCTTCATTTCTTCCAGTCGCGCCAACTGACGCAAGCGGGTGTCGAGAATGTAGTCGGCCTGGATTTCGCTCAGGGCAAAGCGCTCGATCAGGCTGACCTTCGGCTGCTCTTCGGTACGGATGATGTGGATCACTTCATCCAGGTTGAGGTAGGCAATCAGCAAGCCGTCCAACAGGTGCAGGCGACGCTCGACCTTGTCCAGACGGAATTGCAGGCGTCGACGCACGGTGCGAACGCGGAATTCCAGCCACTCCACCAGCAAGGCACGCAGGTTCTTGAGCTGCGGCTTGCCGTCGAGGCCAATGATGTTGATGTTGACCCGGTAACTGGATTCCAGCTCGGTGGTCGCGAACAGGTGTTGCATCAGCGCTTCGTGATCGACCCGGCTGTTGACCGGGATAATCACGATGCGGCATGGGTTCTCGTGGTCAGACTCGTCGCGCAAGTCCGCAATCTGCGGGGCTTTCGACGGTTTGGCCTGCATCATCGCGGCAATCTGCTCGAGCACTTTGGCGCCAGAGACCTGATGCGGCAGCGATGTCACGATGATGTCGCCGTCTTCGACGTGATAAACAGCGCGCATGCGCACCGAACCGCGACCGGTTTCGTAGATTTTCAGCAGGTCGGCGCGCGGCGTGATGATTTCCGCTTCGGTCGGATAATCCGGACCCTGAATGTGTTCGCAGAGCTGCTCGACCGTGGCTTTCGGTTCATCCAGCAAGCGCACGCAAGCGGTCGCGACTTCGCGCAGGTTATGCGGCGGGACGTCGGTGGCCATGCCCACGGCGATACCGGTGGTGCCGTTGAGCAGGATGTTCGGCAAACGGGCCGGCAACACCAGAGGTTCTTCCAGGGTGCCGTCGAAGTTCGGGCCCCAGTCTGCGGTGCCCTGGCCCAGTTCGCTGAGCAGCACTTCGGAATAGCGCGATAGCCGCGCTTCGGTGTATCGCATGGCCGCGAAGGACTTGGGATCGTCCGGCGCACCCCAGTTACCCTGGCCGTCGACCAGCGTGTAGCGGTAGCTGAACGGCTGGGCCATCAGCACCATGGCTTCGTAGCACGCCGAGTCGCCGTGAGGGTGGAATTTACCGAGCACGTCACCGACGGTACGCGCCGACTTCTTGTGCTTGGAATCGGCGTCCAGCCCCAACTCGCTCATCGCATAGACGATGCGTCGCTGAACCGGTTTCAGGCCGTCGCCGATATGCGGCAAGGCACGGTCCATGATCACGTACATGGAGTAGTTGAGGTAGGCATTTTCGGTGAAGTCAGCCAGTGACCGGCGCTCTACACCGTCCAGGCTGAGATCAAGGGAGTCGCTCATGCGGGCCTCATTATTTCGTGGTCTGGCGCAGCAGCATGGTGCCACCGCGCTGGGTAAATTCAAGTTTGTTCAGTGCGCTCATGCCGAGCAGCACTTGATTGCCGTGCAAACCGGGCGCCACCAGCGCGCGAACGTCACGCAGCACGATGGCGCCCAATTGCAGCCGGTCGAGGCGGGTTCGATAGCCCTCGCTCAAGCCATTGGCCGTGCTCAGGGTCACCCCGAAGCCTTTTTCCAGTTTCAATCGTTCAGCCATTTCGGCCGGGATCGACACATCGGTCGCACCGGTATCGAGCATGAACTCCACGGGCTGGCCGTTGATCTGGCCGGTGGCGACAAAATGCCCCTGGCTGTTGCCGATCAGCTTCACTTCGATAAAACCCTGGCCCTGCTCAGAGCTGACGACGGTGTTGGGATTCTGTTGACGCTCCTCCCATTGACCGAAGAACCGCGTCGCCAGAAACAGCGCGGCGCACCAGGCCAGCACCATCAACACCCGACCGGCGCGCTTGCCCGGTGGTTGCTGACTCATGGCTTGGCGCTCCAGCCACCTTCAGGCGCGGCAAAGCGCCAGACAATCGGGCGTACCTCACCGTCGGCGCGCGCGCCGTTGTTGTTGTCGATACCGATCCAGGCACCGTCGACGTCCACGATCAACGCTTCCGCCAGCCCAAAGGGTTGTGAATAACGACGATTTTCCTGCAAGGCCTCGACGGCAAACGACCAGCAGCGCTCGACCTTGGCTGTCACCGCATCACGGCGGCAGATCTGGAAGGCATTGCGCTCAAGGGTAAACAGTTTGCCGTCGAACAATGACAGATCGGCAAAATCCCGGGGGCGCGCTTTGGCGTTGGGAAATTGCGCTGGTTGCATTTCCACCCCGCCTTCACTCAGCAGCACACAACCACCGTCGCAGTCCCACACCGTTTGCTGGCGCTTGATCAGCAGCAAACCGCGGCGCTCACGTTCGGCGGCCAGCCACAGCGTGTCACCGGCCGGATTGATCGCCAGGCCTTCGAACAACGCATTGAAGTGCAACAACATGCCGCTGGCCCGCGCTTCGCGCACCAGCATCGGCGAGATTTTCAGCCAGGACGCAGGCCCGACTGGCGGTACTTGCAACACCGTGGCGTGACCTTCACTGACGATGTAACGATTGCCGGCACTGTCGCAGGTGATACCTTCGAAATCCAGGTCTCCGCCCCGTACGAACGACGCCGCCCAGGTCCGCGAACGCAAGCCCCAGGGCAAACCGCTGTCGGGCACCAAAGGTACGTCGATGTGCACGGTTTCGGCTTGCCAGGTGGGGTTGCGGGTGTCGAGGCGATAGATTTGATCATCGTCGCGATCCGAAACGGTCCACAGCTCCTTGCCACACTGGGCCAGCCCCGACAGATTGCCGCCGCGCATGCCGTCGACGGCATGTTCGGACAACAGGCGCAGCTCTGGCACGGGTTCCGCGCAAATCGTCACCGAAGTCAGCAGCAACGCACACGCCAGGGCCCAGCCAAAGCGCATCAGCCCAGAACCTCGGCCAGGTTGCCTTTGGACTCCAGCCAGGTTTTGCGATCGCCTGCGCGTTTTTTCGCCAGCAGCATGTCCATCATTTCCGAGGTCTCGGCGAAATCTTCACCCAGCGTCAGTTGCACCAGACGCCGTGTGTTCGGGTCCATGGTGGTTTCGCGCAGCTGCGGCGGGTTCATTTCACCCAGGCCCTTGAATCGGGTGACCTGCGGCTTGCCGCGTTTCTTCTCGGCCACCAGGCGATCGAGAATGCCGTCGCGCTCGGCCTCGTCGAGGGCGTAATAGATCTCTTTGCCCAGGTCGATACGGTACAGCGGTGGCATGGCGACGTAGACGTGACCGGCATCCACCAGCGGGCGGAAATGCTGGACGAACAAGGCGCAAAGCAACGTTGCGATGTGCAGACCGTCGGAGTCGGCGTCGGCGAGGATGCAGATCTTGCCGTAACGCAGCTGGCTCATGTCCGCCGCGCCCGGGTCGACACCGATCGCCACGGCGATGTTGTGCACCTCCTGGCTGGCCAGCACTTCGCTGCCGTCGACTTCCCAGGTATTCAGGATCTTGCCGCGTAACGGCAGGATCGCTTGAAACTCTTTGTCTCGCGCCTGCTTGGCCGAACCACCAGCGGAATCACCTTCCACCAGGAACAGCTCGGAGCGCATCGGGTCCTGCCCGGCGCAGTCAGCGAGTTTGCCCGGCAATGCCGGCCCTTGGGTAATGCGTTTACGCTCGACCTTCTTGCTGGCCTTCAGACGACGGCCGGCGTTGTTGATCGCCAGTTCGGCCAGCAACATGCCGGTTTCCGGGTTCGCGTTGAGCCACAAGCTAAAGGCGTCCTTGACCACACCGGAAACGAAGGCGGCCGCCTCACGGGAAGACAGGCGCTCTTTGGTCTGACCGGAGAATTGCGGTTCCTGCATCTTCATCGACAGCACGAACGCAATACGCTCCCAGACGTCTTCCGGCGCCAGCTTCACACCACGCGGCAACAGGCTGCGGAACTCGCAGAACTCGCGCATGGCGTCGAGCAAGCCCTGACGCAGACCGTTGACGTGAGTACCGCCCTGGGCTGTCGGGATCAGGTTGACGTAGCTTTCCTGAACGCTGTCGCCGCCCTCGGGCAACCACAGCAACGCCCAATCGACGGCTTCCTTGTTACCTGCCAGGCTGCCGCAGAATGGCTCGTCCGGCAGGCGTTCGAATTCGCTGACCGCATCTACCAGGTAGGAGCGCAGGCCGTCTTCGTAATGCCATTCGACCTTCTCGCCGGTGGCCTTGTCTTCAAAACTGACCAGCAACCCCGGGCACAGAACGGCCTTGGCCTTGAGCACGTGCTTGAGGCGGCTGATGGAGAATTTCGGCGAATCGAAATACTTCGGGTCCGGTGCGAAGAAGACGCTGGTGCCGGTATTGCGCTTGCCGACGGTGCCGACCACTTCCAGTTCGGTTTTTTTGTAACCGTCGGCGAACGTCATCTGGTATTCGTTGCCGTCACGTTTTACACGCACCCGGACTTCGGTCGACAAGGCGTTGACCACGGAAATACCCACCCCGTGCAAACCGCCGGAGAACTGGTAGTTCTTGTTGGAAAACTTGCCGCCCGCATGGAGTTTGGTGAGGATCAGCTCGACGCCCGACACACCCTCTTCCGGGTGAATATCCACCGGCATGCCACGGCCGTCATCGCTGACTTCCAGGGAGTGATCGGCGTGCAGGATGACCTGCACCGACGTCGCATGCCCGGCCAAGGCTTCGTCGACGCTGTTGTCGATGACTTCCTGGGCGAGGTGGTTCGGCCGACTGGTGTCGGTGTACATGCCGGGGCGTTTGCGCACCGGGTCGAGGCCCGAGAGGACTTCGATGGCGTCTGCGTTATAAGAGCTAGCGCTGGGAGTGGCCATGGGGTCTCGTCGTCAGTGTCAGTAAAAAAAGAGGCGAGCAATCACAGTGCTGTGAAATCGATCGCCTGATACAAATCTGCGCCGATGCCGGCAAAACTCAATATTGCCGGCAGTTGCGCGGCAAAACCCTGGAAACTATGGTCGCCGCCGGCCTGAATGCGCAAGGCACAGGCCCGGTAATATTGTTGGGCGAGGCGATAGTCCAGCGTTTCATCGCCAGTCTGCAACCATACCTGAAACCGCTGCGGATCCTGGGGCGCCGGCACTTCCAGCTCGGCCAGGGCCGTCACGTGGTCGTGGGTCATTTCCCAGGTCTCATCGGTATACAGGTTTTTCTGCGTCCCCAGAAACCCGTCGAACATCCGGTGTGGGCTGACGGCAGGGTTGATCAACAGGGCTTTCAAGCCATGGCGCTCGGCCAGGTGAGTCGCATAGTAGCCGCCGAGTGAGCTGCCGACCAGCAGTGGCCGCCCCAGCTCCGCAATCGCCTGTTCCAGCTGAGCGATGGCCTCGCGGGGATGGTGATGCAGGGCCGGCACACGCAACTGATCGCTCAAGCCCAGCCGCTCCATCACTTCGATCAACTGAGTGGCCTTTTTTGAGGCAGGCGCGCTGTTGAAACCGTGGATATAAAGGATCGAACCAGACATTTGAGCTCCCTGTGCGTCGGGTAAAGAAGGCGGAGTTTACTGTAGGAGCTGTCGAGTGCAACGAGGCTGCGATCTTTTGACTTTGTTTAAAAGCAAGATCAAGAGATCGCAGCCTCGTTGCACTCGACAGCTCCTACAAGCTCCTACAGGGGGAATCGGTAAGTGTCAGTAGCCGTTGGAACCGTAATCAATCTGGAAATCGAACCCGGTCACGCGCTCAACGCCAGTTTCAAGCTGACCATCGGGCAACAGCCGCAACCACCGATACCCCGGCGCCTGCTCACTCACCTTGAAATCATCACTGCCCGGTTCGAACTGGATGCAGGTCGAGGGCGATGCGATCAGGCGAACACCGTTGCGCACTTGATCAATCTCCTGATGAACATGCCCCCAAAGCACCGCACGTACCTGCGGAAATCGATCCAGCACCGCGAACAACGCCTCTGGATTGCGCAATCCAATCGGCTCCATCCACGCGCACCCGATCGACACCGGATGATGATGGAAGCACACCAGATGATGCCGCTGCGGCGCCTCGCTCAACGAGCGCACGAGCAATTGCAACTGCTCATCCTGCAAATACCCCGGCACCGAACCTGGCACCGCCGAATCGAGCAACGTCACCCGCCAGTTGCCGATGTCTACCACCGGTTTCAACAATGCACTCTGCACCGCCGCCTCGGCCATGATCCGCGGCTCGTCGTGATTACCGGGAATCCAGCGCGCCGGGGCATCGATCTGCCGGGTGAGGTCGCGAAACAGCTGGTATGACTCCAGCGTCCCGTCCTGGGAGAGATCGCCAGTGGCAATCATCAGATCGATCTGCGGTTGCTGCTTCAACACCAGCTCAATCACCTGTTGCAGGCTGTCGCGGGTATTCATGCCCAGCAACGTCGCGTCCGCCTCGGCAAACAGATGACTGTCGGAGAGTTGCACCAGCAACGCCGGATCGGCGGTGGTCAATGTGGATACGCTCGGCAAGGCGTTCTCCCAGGGCGTGATCACGGGATTGGAAAGTGCCGCAATTATGCTGGGGGACGATCAAAAGAGGAAACCTGTGAACCGGAAGCAGTTCACAACTACACAGCACTCTTAGCGCACAACGGCGTACTCGTGTCCGCAAGCCAGGCAATGACTCAACCATTCCCCCAGGAACAGATTGAGTTGAGCCTTTTCGTCCGGCTGATGCATCGCGGCGTTCGGGTAAGGATAGATGCCGCGAAAGCGTCGTGCATGTTCAGCGCTGATAACTTCGGCCATGCGCGCGTCGTGATACACCTGCACTTCCAGTTGCGGCACTGGCAACCAGGGCAGGCTGTGCTCCTGACGCACCTGCAGGGTGGTGGTGTACGGACAGGCTTGCAGCACTTCCAGGGCCAGCACGCCAAGCATCTGGTCACCCTGGGTCACGGCAATGCGCCGGGCCGCCGGATCGTTGCGCATGTCCGGCAACAGTCGCATCAGGCGCGCGTAGTTGGCCTCGCAAGAGGCTTGCAGCCCCACGAGGTCGACCCGATAGCGATCGCGCAGCTTGTTTACGACCATAACCCCCTCACTTCCACGCGGTTCAAAGCCAGCCACTGCAAGGCAATGATGCTCGCCGCGTTGGCAATACGTCCGTCGCGCACGGCTTGCAGGGCATCTTCGAAAGCCCAGACCGTGACGCGAATATCTTCTGCCTCTTCCTCCAGCCCATGCAGGCCGCCAACCCCGGCACTGTCGCAACGCCCCAGATACAAATGCACAAACTCGTTACTGCCACCCGGCGATGGAAAATATTTGATCATCGGCCAGAGCGCCCCGAATACAAGCCCAGCTTCCTCCTGCGCTTCGCGGTGAGCAACTTCTTCCGGTACTTCTTCCTTGTCGATCAGACCGGCGACCAGTTCGATCAGCCACGGATTGTCGGTCTTGCCCATGGCGCCGACGCGAAACTGCTCGATCAGCACCACTTCGTCGCGCTGTGGATCATAAGGCAGCACGCACACCGCATCGTGGCGCACGAACACTTCACGATTGATCTCGCGACTCATGCCACCGGCGAACAGTTCGTGGCGCAAGTGCACGCGGTCGAGCTTGTAGAAGCCCTCGTAGCACTTTTCGCGCCGAACGATATCAACGGCGGTCGGAATGGCGTTGGCAAAATCAGTCATGACAATCCTCTTTACTGCAAATCCGTTACGAGGCTCCTTTTTGTTACTTGCAACCTCGACTTCGCGCCATCCTAACGCGCCCGCGATGTTTGATGCAGCCCCTTTACAGTCAGCGGGATAGACGGTGAGGGCGAAACCAACTCTAATTAGCTTAGTGGCGAACTGACTGCTCCGTTGAGAGTCGAAGCGGGTAACTTTTCGCCTTCCCCTGTTTCATTAAGGACGCCCATGTCGCTTTTCAAGATCGCCTCCGTGGCCGCCATCGCCCTGACCCTGGGTGCGTGCCAGAGTCTTTTCCAGCCCAATTACCGGGCGCCGCTGGAAACCACCCGCGACGCTTCCGAACAACTGAAACCGGGTTGCGCCAACCCTGACTGCCCGCTGGTGAACATCGATACGCTGCACTTCCCGGCTGAGCCTGCGCTTGACGGCATCATCGAAAAACGTTTGCTGCAAATGACCCGCACCTCGCCCAATGCCCCTGTAGCACCTACGCTGGCGGCGTATCGCGAACAATTTTTGAGCAGTGCCGAGCCGCGCTATAGCAGCTACCTGCAAGCCAAGGTACGTGAGCAGCATGACGGCTTGGTGATCATTGAATTGTCCAGCTACCTGGACAACGGCGGTGCCCATGGCACGCCGGGCCGCGGTTTCATCAACTACTCGCGTCAGCAGCATAAAGTGCTGACGCTGTCGGACATGGTGATCCCGGGGCAGGAAGAAGCGTTCTGGAAAGCGGCCCAAGTGGCGCACAACAGCTGGCTGATCAGCACCAAACTCGATCAGGAGCCAGAGTTCGTCAAGAGCTGGCCCTTCGTGAAAACCCAGAACGTGGCGTTGACGTATGGCGGGGTGATCCTCAAGTACGAAGTGAGCACCCTCGCGCCTTACGCGCTGGGCCACGTCGAACTGAAGATCCCCTACCCGCGCCTGAACGGCATTCTCAAGCCTGAGCTGTTTCCCGGCCGTAGCTGAAGGCTCGACCAAGCACCAGTTGCAGCAGCCCTGCCAGTACCAGCGACGGCAGGGTTGCGCCGATGTCCGGATAGAGATTGGCCAGCAAGTGATAAGTACTCACCCCGCCCAACCAGGCGAGCAACGCCGGCCAGCGCAAGGCGGCCGAGGCCACTTGGCTACTGCGTTTGCGCAGGATGAAGTGATCCACCAGCACCACGCCGAACAGCGGTGCAAACACCGAACCGATCAACAGCAGGAAATTCTGGTACTGGGCCAATGGCGCCAGGCAAGCGATCAGCGTGCAGATCACGCCGATGGCCAAGGCCAGATGCTCGACTTTCAAGCGCAGCAGAATCCCGCTGGACACCGCCGCCGAGTGAATATCGGCAAAGGCATTTTCTGATTCATCCAACAGAATCAGTAGCAACGGAATCCCCAGTCCCGCACCGGCCAGAGCCAGCAGCAAGGCATTTACTTCACCGCTCGGTGCGAACGCCAGGGTGTACGCCACGCCCAGGCTCATCAGCCAGAAGTTACCGATAAAGAAACCCAGCGCCGTACCGCCGAACACATTCTTCGCACGCTTGCCAAAGCGCGAGTAGTCGGCAATCAGCGGCAACCAGGACAGCGGCATCGCGATCGCAATGTCAAAGCCCACGGCGAACGGCATCGAACCATCGCCGGCCTGCGCCCACAACGCAGCCAGATCGGCCTTGGCAAACAGGTTCCAGGTCAACCAGATGCACGCGGCCAGCAACAGCCAGATGCCCCACTTGCGCAGGATCTTGCGCACAAAGGTCAGCGGACCGCTGACCGCCAGCAAGGTGGCCAGTGCACCGAAGAACAGCGTCCACAGCAGCGGATTCGACCACAGGCTGCCTTCGCTGAATGCACGGGCGCCGAGCAGGCTGGCGGCATCGCGCATCACAATGATTTCGAACGAACCCCAACCGATCAGTTGCAGCAGGTTCAGCACCGCCGGAAGGCTCGCGCCTTTTGCACCGAGGCTGAGTTTGAGCGCGGCCATCGATGACAGGCCGGTGTCACTGCCGATCACGCCAACGGCAGCCAACAACAGCACGCCGACCAGCGTGCCAAGAAAAATCGCCAGCACCGAGCCGGACAGGCCCAGACCTGGTGCGAGCAGCGCGCCGGTCTGCAACACCATCAGGCCGATGCCGAGGGAGAACCACAGGGAAAACAGATCACGACCGCCGAAGACGCGTTTGTCAGTTGGCACCGCGATGTCCGGGGAGTAAGTGCTGGGTTGAATGCTCAAGGGTGTTATCTCAGAGGAACATGTGTTGTTCTTTGTGATCGTTCCCACGCTACGCGTGGGAATGCAGCCCTGGACGCTCCGCGTCCCAAAGCGTGACGCAGAGCGTCACAAGAGGCATTCCCACGCAGAGCGTGGGAACGATCAGTGCGGGATCAAACCTTCTTGTACAGCTGACTGCCTTCCTGCTTGAACCGTTCAGCCTGCTCCGCCAGTCCCTTGGCGACTTCGGCATCGACGGTTTCGATCCGCTGGTTGGCCGCGTACTCACGGACTTCCTGGGTGATCTTCATCGAGCAGAATTTCGGCCCGCACATGGAGCAGAAGTGCGCGACCTTGGCCGAATCCTTCGGCAGGGTTTCGTCGTGGTACGAACGCGCGGTGTCCGGATCCAGACCGAGGTTGAACTGGTCTTCCCAACGGAATTCGAAACGCGCCTTGCTCAAGGCGTTGTCACGAATCTGTGCACCCGGATGCCCTTTAGCCAGGTCGGCAGCGTGAGCGGCAATCTTGTAGGTGATGATCCCGGTCTTCACGTCATCCTTGTTCGGCAGGCCCAAGTGTTCCTTCGGCGTCACGTAGCAGAGCATGGCGCAACCGAACCAGCCGATCATCGCCGCACCGATACCGGAGGTGATGTGGTCGTAGCCTGGGGCGATGTCGGTGGTCAGTGGGCCGAGGGTGTAGAACGGTGCCTCGTCGCAGCACTCCAGCTGCTTGTCCATGTTCTCTTTGATCAACTGCATCGGCACGTGGCCCGGGCCTTCGATCATGCACTGCACGTCGTGCTTCCAGGCGATTTTGGTCAGCTCGCCGAGGGTTTCCAGCTCACCGAATTGCGCTTCGTCGTTGGCGTCGGCAATCGAGCCCGGACGCAGGCCATCACCCAGCGAGAAGCTGACGTCGTAGGCCTTCATGATTTCGCAGATGTCTTCGAAATGGGTGTAGAGGAAGTTTTCCTTGTGGTGCGCCAGGCACCACTTGGCCATGATCGAACCGCCACGGGAGACGATACCGGTCACGCGCTTGGCGGTCAGCGGCACGTAGCGCAGCAACACACCGGCGTGGATGGTGAAGTAGTCGACGCCCTGCTCGGCCTGCTCGATCAGCGTGTCGCGGAACAGCTCCCAGGTCAGGTCTTCGGCGACGCCATTGACCTTCTCCAGTGCTTGATAGATCGGCACGGTACCGATCGGCACCGGCGAGTTACGGATGATCCATTCGCGGGTTTCGTGAATGTGCTTGCCGGTGGACAAGTCCATGACCGTGTCCGAACCCCAGCGAATGCCCCAGGTCAGTTTCGCCACTTCTTCTTCGATGGACGAACCCAAGGCACTGTTGCCGATGTTGCCGTTGATCTTCACCAGGAAGTTACGGCCGATGATCATCGGTTCCAGTTCGGTGTGGTTGATGTTGGCCGGAATGATCGCGCGACCGCGGGCGATCTCTTCACGGACGAATTCCGGGGTGATGATTTTCGGCACGCTGGCGCCGAAGCTGTGGCCGGCGTGTTGCTGGTCCAGCAAGCCAGCGGCGCGGGCCACTTCGAGCTTCATGTTTTCGCGGATGGCAACGTATTCCATCTCGGCGGTGATGATGCCTTTGCGGGCGTAGTGCATCTGGCTGACGTTGGCACCCGGCTTGGCGCGACGCGGGTTGTTGACGTGGGCGAAACGCAGCTTGGTCAGCTCCGGATCGGCGAGGCGTTCCTGGCCGAAGTTGGAGCTCAGGCCGGACAGGCGCTCGGTGTCGCCACGGGATTCGATCCACGACGAGCGCACATCGGCGAGGCCTTTGCGCACGTCGATGATGACGTTGGGATCGGTGTACGGGCCCGAGGTGTCATACACCACCACCGGCGCGTTGATTTCGCCGCCGAAGTCGGTCGGGGTCACGTCCAGGCTGATTTCGCGCATCGGCACGAGGATGTCGGGGCGTGTGCCCTGAACATAGATTTTTTGCGAGCGGGTAAACGGCTGAACCGATTGCTGATCGACCTTGGCCGAATCACTCAGGTTGGTTGCGATTTTTGATTTTGTAGTCATCACGGGCTCTCCAGACACACATCCAGGCAGTGGATTTTTGTCGGAGCGAACCTGTAAACGAATGGACGCACGGGCGCTGAAAAATCCAGCAGGTGCTGTGCTCGATGCTCGAGGGGTGTTCGATTGTCGAACAACATCCCGGACGAAGCACAAGAGGACTCGCCGGGTGACGAGAAATCTTGTTCCCTACGCAGGCGCTAACCTGATCAGGTTCAACGGGATCCGAAATTATTCGATCTCAGCCTCATAGCAAGGCACCCCGACAAGAACCCGGCCAGTCTAGACATAACCGGCAAAGAACGCCAACACCGCAGCAAACGCCATGATGAATGGCGCAATTAGCGGATTGTTGTCGTACCTGCGTGCAACTACACTCGCTACGCCGTGCTGCGCCTTGACGCTGCAGGGCGCCGCGCCGTAGCCTTGGCGCTCAAATTATCAGCGTAATTTTTAGGGATGGCCTCATGCTGCGCAAACTCTCACTGGCCCTTGCCGTGTCTTGTGCGTCCAATGGAATGGCCTGGGCAGCAGAAGCGCCCTTATCGACCAAAACCGACCTGGTCAGCGTCTATCAGGAAGCGGTGGACAACAACGCCGATATCGCCGCCGCCCGCGCCCAATACGGCGCCCAGAAGGAAGTCGTGCCCCAGGCCCGCGCCGGGCTGCTGCCCAACCTGTCGGCCGGTGCCAACATGAACGACACCCGTACCGCGCTCGATCAGCCATCGGTGACCACGAACCGCAGCGGCACGGTGTATCAGGCGACCCTGTCGCAACCGATTTTCCGCGCCGACCGCTGGTTCCAGTTCCAGGCCGCCAAGGACGTCAACGAACAGGCCGCCTTGCAACTCTCGGCCACCGAACAGAACCTGATCCTGCAAAGCGCCGAAAGCTACTTCAACGTACTGCGCAGTCAGGACAACCTGGCCTCGACCAAGGCCGAAGAAGCAGCCTTCAAACGCCAGCTCGACCAGTCCAACGAGCGCTTCGACGTCGGCCTGTCGGACAAGACCGATGTGCTGCAATCCCAGGCCAGTTACGACACGGCGCGGGCCAACCGGATTCTCGCCCAGCGTCAGGTGGATGACGCGTTCGAAGCGCTGATCACCCTGACCAACCGTCAGTACAACTCGATCCAGGGCATTGTCCACACCTTGCCGATCCTGCCGCCGGCGCCGAACGACGCCAAAGCCTGGGTCGATACCGCCGCCAAGCAGAACCTCAACCTGCTGGCCAGCAATTATGCGGTGAGCGCCGCCGAGGAAACCCTCAAGCAGCGCAAGGCCGGGCATGCACCCACCTTGGATGCGGTCGCGCAATACAAGAAAGGTGACAACGACGCCCTCGGCTTTACCAACCCGAGCGCGACCGGCGTGCATTACGGCGGCGATGTCGAGCAGCGCACTGTCGGCCTGCAATTGAGCATTCCGATCTACAGCGGCGGGCTGACTAGCTCCCAGGTGCGCGAGTCGTACTCACGACTGGATCAAACGGAACAACAACGCGAAGCCTTGCGTCGTCAGGTCGTGGAAAACACCCGCAACCTACACCGCGCAGTCAACACCGACGTCGAGCAAGTGCAGGCACGTCGGCAGTCGATCATTTCCAACCAGAGCGCGGTGGAAGCGACCGAAATCGGTTATCAGGTGGGAACGCGCAACATCGTCGACGTACTCGATGCCCAGCGTCAGCTGTACACCTCGGTGCGCAACTACAACAACACGCGCTACGACTACATCCTCGACAACCTGCGCCTGAAGCAGGCCGCTGGCACCTTGAACCCAGGGGACTTGCAGGACCTGACGCGTTATCTCAAAGCCGATTACAACCCGGACAAGGACTTCCTGCCGCCGGATCTGGCGAAGGCTGCGGCGGAGCAGTTACGAGCTAATCCCGCTCATTAAAAGGTAAACCTGTGGCGAGGGAGCAAGCTCCCTCGCCACAATTGGTCGGTGACAAACTCAAGACTTGTCGATCAACCTGCCCAACCCATCCAGCAACCGCTGCAACGCGCCCTGATTGGTGCGCATCACCTTCAGCCCCGCCTCCGCCATCCGCTGTGCATCGCGCGGCAGTTCGAACAGCCGTTGCACCGCCAGCGCCAGACCTTCGGCATCATCGACCTCGGCCAACGCCCCGGCGCTGCGCAACTGCGCGGCGATTTCGAGGAAGTTGAACAGGTGCGGCCCGCTGAGCACCGGTTTGGCCAGGGCCGCCGGCTCCAGCAGGTTATGGCCGCCGTTGGGCACCAGGCTGCCACCGACGAAAGCGCTGTCGGCCAAGGCGTAGAGAAACAGCAACTCGCCCATGGTGTCGCCCAGCAACACCGAAGTGTCTGCGGTCACCGGCTCGCCCGTCGAACGCCGTACCGTGGCGAAACCTTTTTGCCGGCACAACTCAAACACCGGGTTGAAGCGCTCCGGATGACGCGGCACCAGAATCAGCAAGGCATCGGGGTGATTGGCCAGCAGCCGACGATGGGCATCGAGCACCACTTCGTCTTCACCTTCATGGGTGCTCGCGGCGATCCACACCGGGCGCTCCTGCGCCTGCCATTGTCCGCGCAACTCGGCAGCACGCTGCAGCAATTGCGGGTCAATGGTCAGGTCGAACTTGATCGAACCGGTCACTTCGACCGTTTCCGGGCGTGCCCCCAAATCGCGGAAACGCTGCGCTTCGGCTTCGGTCTGCACCGCGAACAGGCTCATCTCGGCGAGCATCGGCCGGGTCAGTTTATGGAAGCGGCCATAGCCTTTGGCCGAACGTTCGGACAGTCGCGCATTGGCCAGGGCCACGGGAATTCCACGCTTGGCGCACTGATGGATATGGTTGGGCCAGAGCTCGGTTTCCATGATCACTGCCAGTTTCGGCCGGGCCCGATCAAGGAATCGCGCCGCGGCGCAGGGCAAGTCATAAGGCAAATAGCAGTGCTGAATGCGCGGCTCGTTGGCGAACAGCGCCTGGATCCGCTCGGACCCGGTCGGGGTCATGCAGGTGACGGTGATCGGCAGCGTCGGATAACGTTGCAGCAAGGCACGGATCATCGGGGCCGCGGCGATGCTTTCGCCCACCGACACCGCGTGCACCCAGAGGCCGTCCGGCTTCATCGCCGGAAGCGCGAGGGAGAAACGCTCGCCAATACGCTTGGCGTACGCCGGCGCCTTGCGCGCCCGCAGCCAGAGCCGAATCGCTACCAATGGCAGCCCCAGGTAAAACAGCGCGGTGTAGAGAGTTCTATTCATGGCGGCGGAGTTTATCGGTTTTTTAACCGATCGCCTGCAAGTGCACGGCAAAACGTTCCGCTAGCCAACGGGCTGCCGGGCCGAGGGGCTCGTCGCGGCGCCAGACCAGTTCCACAATCAAGGCTGGCGGCGTCCATTCGCTGGTCAGTTCGACCATCAGATTCTGATACGCCGGGTACTGCACCACATGGCGCGGCAACCAGGCCCAGCCAAGGCCGCGCATCACCCATTCGGCCATCACATAGAAACTGTCGGCACGCCAGACCTGCGGGCTGGCCGGCTCACTGCCGGGATAGACACTGGACTGCGTGGACATCAGCAGCTGTCGATGCTGCGCCAATTGCTGGCAATCGACCTGTGTCTGCTGCGCCAATGGATGCCCCACGCCGCACACGGTGACCATTTCAACGCTGCCCAACACCCGCCGTTCGAGGGCTTCGGGAATCTGCTCGTGATAAAACAGCAAGCCCAGGTCGGCCCGACGCTCTACCAGTTTGCGCGCGACATCGCCCTGGGCGGCACTGGTCAGTTGCACTTCGAGACTGGGAAATCGTTCGGCCAGGGCCTCGAAGCTCTCAACCACAGCTTGATAAGGCATTGCCTCATCCTGAGCCACCCGCAAACTCGCTTCCTGGCCGCGCATCATCGCCAATGCCCGGCCGTTGAGGCGCTCACATTGGCGCAGCACTTCCCGCGCCTCTTCAAGCAGCGCAGTTCCGGCTTCGGTGAGTTTCGGCTGACGACCACTGCTGCGATCGAACAGGCTGACGCCCAAGTCTTCTTCCAGCAGCGCAATCGAACTGCTGACCGCCGACTGCGCTTTGCGCTGATCCCGCGCCACCGCGGAAAACGAACGCTGCTCCGCGACACTGACAAACAAGTGCAGCTGTTCCAGACTCCATTGCATGTTCATGGCTCAACCCATCTTCAGAACAGAT
Organism: Pseudomonas sp. GW822-FHT02G04; assembly: GCF_058802085.1. Classification (NCBI taxonomy): domain Bacteria; kingdom Pseudomonadati; phylum Pseudomonadota; class Gammaproteobacteria; order Pseudomonadales; family Pseudomonadaceae; genus Pseudomonas; species Pseudomonas sp. GW822-FHT02G04. The sequence goes on along the minus strand of NZ_JBXANU010000024.1, from coordinate 39,936 downwards.
AGGTAATGACTTTACCGCATCTGGCGCATCTCTAGAATGCCGACCTCAGAAAGCAACACTTCACACGAGGATTGACCCATGACCGCTTACTACTACCTGGCCATCGCCATCTGCGCCGAAGTGATCGCCACCGTTTCGATGAAAGCGGTCAAAGGTATCAGCACGCCACTGCCGTTGCTGCTGGTCATCGTCGGTTACGGTATTGCTTTCGGGATGCTGACCCTGGTGGTGCGCAGCGTTCCGGTGGGCGTGGCCTACGCGGTGTGGGCCGGCATGGGCATCGTGATGGTCAGCGTCGCGGCGCTGTTTATCTACGGGCAGAAGCTGGATGTGCCAGCAATGCTGGGGATGGCGCTGATTGTGCTGGGCGTCGTGGTTATTCAGCTGTTCTCGAAAACCGCGGGGCATTAACTGCTGACATCAACCTCCTGTGGCGAGGGAGCTTGCTCCCGCTGGGCTGCGCAGCAGCCCCCAAAACCTGAATCCGGGATACGCCTGACACACCGAGGCAGCCGGATTTGCGACTGCTTCGCAGCCCAGCGGGAGCAAGCTCCCTCGCCACAGGTTTTGCATCTGCTCTATTGATCACCAACAAATCTCCTGCGCATCGAGTCTGTATACTGCGCCCTCGTCTTGAACACTGAGGTCGCTGCATGCCATCCGTTATTTCCACCGACGTTCTGATTGTCGGCGCTGGTGTCGCCGGCCTCTGGCTGAATGCACGCCTGCGCCGCCAGGGTTTTTCGACCGTGCTGGTGGAAAGCGCCAGCCTCGGTGGCGGGCAGAGCCTGAAGTCCCAGGGCATCATCCACGGCGGTGCCAAGTACGCACTGCACGGTGCCCTGACCGGTGCTTCGGAGGCCATCGCCGACATGCCCCGTCGCTGGCGCGAAGCGCTGGCCGGCAACGGCGAGCTGGACCTGTCCGGCGTACGCATGTTGTCTGACGCTCACTATCTCTGGTCCCCTGGCACTCTCGCCGGCAACCTCACCAGTTTCTTCGCCAGTAAAGCCGTGCGCGGACGGGTCGATCAGGTCAAGGGCGAGCAACTGCCCCCAGCCCTGCAAGACAAGCGCTTCAAGGGCAAGGTCTATCGCCTGGCGGAATTGGTGGTTGACGTGCCGAGCCTGATCCAGCGTTTGGCCGATCTGGCGGGTAACGGCTTGCTGGCTGGTCAGCACATCGAACCACTGTTGGAAAACGGCGAACTGGTCGGTTTGAAAGTAGATGAGCGCGAGATCCGCGCCCAACGCATCGTCCTCAGCGCCGGCGCCGGCACCGCCGATCTGCTGACAGCACTGGGCCTGAGCCAGCCGGCCATGCAAAGCCGCCCCCTGCACATGGTCATCGTCAAAGGCCCTGGCCTCAAACCGCTGTACGCCCATTGCCTGGGCGGTGGGCCGAAGCCGCGCATTACTGTGACCACTCATCCGGCTGCCGATGGCCAATGGATCTGGTACGTAGGTGGCGACATTGCCGAAGCCGAAGGCGTGGCCCGCGAGCCTGCCGCGCAAATCTCCGCCGCCCAGAAAGAACTTGGCCAGCTGCTGCCGTGGATCGACCTGAGCACCGCGCAGTGGACGACCTTGCGGGTTAACCGTGCCGAGCCGCTGCAATCTGGCCTGACCCGCCCGGACAACGCCTTCCTCGCCGAGCAGAATCGTTTGCTGGTGGGCTGGCCGACCAAACTGGCCCTGGCACCGGACTTCTCTGACCGCGTCATCGCCTTGTTGCAACGCGACGGCATTCAGCCAAGCCATGCCGCGCCGCTGCCGGAACTGCCGAAACCGCCGATGGGTGTCCCTGCCTGGGAGCAACTGCTGCCATGAGCCAACCGACCCTGCATGATCTGCATCGCCCGTTGGGCAGCACCGGCCTGCTGGTATCGCCGCTGGGTCTGGGCACAGTGAAACTTGGCCGCGATCAAGGAGTGAAATACCCCAACGGTTTCCAGATTCCCGACGATGACGAAGCGCACCGGCTGCTCAAACTCGCTCGCGACCTGGGCATCAACCTGATCGATACCGCGCCGGCCTATGGCCGCAGCGAAGAGCGTCTCGGCCCGTTGCTGCGTGGTCAGCGTCAGGACTGGGTGATCGTCAGCAAGGTCGGCGAAGAGTTTGCCGATGGTCAGTCCCGCCATGATTTCAGCGCCGCGCATACCCGGTTCTCGGTGGAACGCAGCCTGCTACGTCTGGAAACGGACTTTATCGATCTGGTGCTGGTGCATTCCGACGGCAACGACCTGGCGATCCTCAACGACAATGAGGTCTATGCGACCCTTGCCGAGCTCAAGCGCGAAGGCAAGATTCGCGGCTTCGGCTTCTCCGGTAAAACCGTCGAAGGCGGTTTGAAGGCTCTGGAACAAGGTGATTGCGCAATGGTCACCTACAATCTGAACGAACAGAACGAGAAGCCAGTCATTGACTATGCTGCTGCTCACGGCAAAGCGATCCTGGTCAAAAAGGCCCTGGCCAGCGGCCACGTCTGCCTGAGCCCGGGCGTTGATCCGGTGCGTGCCAGCTTCGAGTTGTTGTTTGAACACCCGGGCGTGGCCAGTGCTATTGTCGGGACCATCAATCCGCTGCACCTCGCCCACAACGTCGCGACCGTTGCCCAGGTCCTTCATAGGGTCTGTTGACGTTTGGTGACGACCGCGACGCCGGCCCTTCGGGTTGCGCGCCAAAGAGCGCGAGGCTGCGTTGCGGGATTTGCCAAGGGAACAACCATGGGCGGCATCCCGCGCCTTGCCTCGCGCTCTTTGGCACGCAACGCGGTTCGCCACCAAACGTCAACAGACCCTAGCCATTGATGCCGCCCACGCGGCCTTAAGCAGGAGCCGACATGCCGCGTACGCTGATCAGAAAGAACCCGAGCAACTTCAAGACCCTGCCGCTGTTCGTCGAAGCCACGCCCGAAGGTTTGAGTTATCAGAGCGTCGGGATGCCGTTGAATTTTTCCCAGACCCTGCAACGCCGCCGTCCGGTGACGGTGGCCGACAGCGAGCGGTTTGCCCTGGAGCTGGCGAACCTCGGGGTTTCGGTGCGCCTGACCCTGCATTGGCAGAATCGCGATTACTGGGTGTTGGTGCGTCAGCGTCGGCAGGATCGCGGCGACGTGGTGCTCAAGCTGATCTCCGGTTACGTGCCGGCCCATGAGCTGAACCTGCCGCTGCACACGGCAACCCAGGAAATTGCCGAAGAGTGCCTGCTGGAAACCCCGGAAGGCTGGCTCAGCGGGCGCTTCAACGAAACCTGGCTGCCAGCGCCCTACTCGTCCGCGCTGCACTATCGCGAGGCTTTGCCGTTTCGCCTGACGCCGTTATCCGGCTCGGCGCGGCCGGTGCGCTGCGCAAACATGCCGCTGATCGAACGTCCCCGGGCCTACGTGCACTTGCCGACAGCCTCGCTGCAATTGATCTACGATTTGCGCCTGGACGTGCCCAAGGAAGCCAAATCCCTGAGCCTGTTCCATGTCGACGAGCGGCTGGAGGGCGATCAACTGGTAGCCCGGCTCGATCGCAAACGTCCCGATTTGTACCTGATGCCACTGCAGGACGGTCAGCCGATGGCCGAGCTCTATACCCTGAAAAAGGATCACCTGTACCCGGCGAGTACCCGAGGGTTGTATCTGGCGGAGAGTTTTGCCCGGCAGGAAGGCTGGCTGGTGAGGGATGAGCGGATTCGCTGGAAGGATTGGGTGCGACAGCAGGGTTTGACCCCACCGGGGAAGGATTCGGGTTTGGCCCGGTTACGCGGGAAGGCGAAGCAACTGCTGAAAAGAATCGTGCCGCGCAAGGCAGCACGATAGAACACTTGTGGCGAGGGAGCTTGCTCCCGCTCGACTGCGTAGCAGTCGTAAAACAGCTGGATGCGGTCGATCTGAAAAACCGCGGTCTATGGCTTTGGGGCCGCTTCGCGACCCAGCGGGAGCAAGCTCCCTCGCCACAGTGACCGCGCCACGTCAGTGATTGCGGATCTTCTCGACAATCGCCGTGGTCGAGCTGTTTTCCACCAGCCCCAGCACTTTCACGGTCCCGCCGTAAGCGTTGACGATGTCCGCGCCAACCACTTGGTCGATCCCGTAATCACCGCCCTTGACCAGTACATCCGGCTTGACCGCACGCAACAGGTTTTCCGGGGTGCCTTCCGAGAAGCTGATCACCCAGTCCACGGCGCCTAAACCTGCCAGTACCGCCATGCGACGGTCGACGCTGTTGATCGGCCGACCCGGCCCTTTCAAGCGGCTCACCGACGCATCGTCATTGACCGCCACGATCAGGCGATCACCTTGGGCGCGCGCCTGTTCGAGGTAAGTCACGTGGCCGGCATGCAGGATGTCGAAGCAGCCGTTGGTGAACACGATCTTCTCTTTGTGTGCACGCGCGTCGTCGACCGCCAGCAGCAACTGCTCGAGGCCCAGCACACCGCGCTCGGAGCCTTCCTCGCGCTGGATTGCGCGACGCAGTTCCGGTGCGCTGATGGCCGCGGTACCGAGCTTGCCGACCACGATGCCTGCCGCCAGGTTGGCCAGGGCCACCGCGTGGGGCAGTTCTTCGCCGGCAGCGATCGCCGCCGCCAGGGTAGAAATCACCGTGTCACCGGCGCCAGTCACATCGAACACTTCACGGGCACGAGCCGGCAGGTGCAGCGCAGGGTGATCCGGGCGCAGCAAGGTCATGCCGTGCTCGCCACGGGTTACCAGCAACGCACCGAGGTCGAAGTCGTGCATTAGCTGCGCGCCCTTGCTCACCAGTTCGTGCTCATCGGCGCAGCCGCCGACGATGGTTTCGAACTCGCTGAGGTTCGGGGTAATCAGGCTCGCGCCACGGTAGATCGAGAAATCCTTGCCCTTAGGATCGGCCAGCACCGGAATGCCACGGGCACGGGCGGCCTGGATCAGCACCTGATGGTTTTTCAGCGCGCCTTTGCCGTAGTCGGACAGCACCAGCACCTTGATGCCTTCGAGCAATTCGTCGACTTGCTCGCCCAGCGCCAGGGCGTCAGTTGCGAAAGGCTCTTCGAAGTCGATACGCAGCAATTGCTGGTGACGGCTCATGACCCGCAGCTTGACGATGGTCGGCTGGTGCGCAATGCGCTGGAACAACGCACGCACGCCGGCGCCCTTGAGGCTATTGACCAGGCTGTCGGCAGCTTCGTCGTCGCCGGTCACACCGACCAGCGAGGCCGGCGCACCGAGCGCGGCAATGTTCAAGGCAACGTTGGCGGCACCGCCCGGGCGGTCCTCGATGTGCTCGACCTTGACGACCGGTACCGGCGCCTCAGGGGAGATCCGTGAGGTACCACCATGCCAGTAACGGTCGAGCATGACATCGCCGACCACCAAGACAGGGGCTTGATTGAATCGCGGCATGGACAACTTCATGGAGCAACCCACATACAAAATGAACAGGGGCGCGATATTAACACAGGGTTGGCGCTGGCTTGCGGAGCGGCTGCAACCGGATGAATCGGCAGGGATTTCTGTTCATTTATTGAACAGAAATTGCGATAAGCGACGGCAAGCATCCTCAAGTTGCAGTGTCTGGGTGTCGATCTCGCACTCCGCCGTCAGCGGCGCCTCATAAGGGCTGTCGATGCCGGTGAAGTCCTTGATCCGTCCTTGCCGGGCCGCTTGATACAACCCTTTGGGGTCACGTTGCGCACACACCGCGAAGGGCGTGCTCACATACACTTCAATGAAATCGCCCTCAGCGAACAACCGACGGGCGGCATCACGCTCGGCGCGAAATGGCGAGATCGCCGCAACAATCACAATCAAACCGGCGTCGACCATCAGCCGTGCCACCTCTGCCATGCGCCGGATGTTTTCCCGGCGACACTCAGCACTCATCCCCAGATCACGGCACAGGCCATTGCGCAGGTTGTCGCCATCGAGCAGGAACGTGTGCAGCCCGTGCCGATTGAGTTGCAACTCCAGTGCATTGGCCAGGGTCGACTTGCCCGCGCCTGACAGGCCCGTCAGCCAGAGGCAACGCGGGTGCTGGGATTTGATTGCGGCGCGGTCGCGGTTCGACAGTGATAAATCGTAAGGCCTGATCTCTGGAACAGGTATCGACAGGGTCTCATTCATAACCGAGCATTTCGTAATCGCGCTGGTACACCCGTCGCACCAGCCGACGGGTACGCACCGAGCAAAAATCGCGGGCAAGCATCGGACGCCGCTGCTGCGAGCCGTTGATGTGGGGCAACACCGCCGAGTGGCCTACCCGCTCGCAGACCAGCCGAAAATCCCGCTCCAGATGTTCCTGGTAGCCGATGAAATCCAGGGCCAGATGACCCAGGGAATCGGTCAGAAAATCTGTTTGCGCGGCAAAATGCATTTGCCGGCTGATCGTCTCCGAATGCAGCCAGCGAGCGACGAAATCATCGAAGTCGCGGTAGTGGCTGACCAGCTTCTGCGCCGCCTGATCGCGCCGGCTCAACTCATTGCCGCGCAAAAAAGCATAAGCCGAATAGGCCCTTTCCAGCGGATCACGAACGAAGGCGAACTTGAAACTGGCGGCAAACTGCTCGGGAAATTGCTGCTCGTACCAGTACAACGGCAAGTGCCCGGGGCTCCAGCCATCGAACATCGCTGCACACACGCTGCTCCCGGCACACTTGGGAACATGAATGAATAGACAGGAACGCTGCTCGAAGGCCTGGGGGAAACCCAGGCTGGCCGACATCGACTTGTTGATCACCTGACGGTCCACGACCGACAGGCGGCCCAGCAGGAAATCCCGCTGCGGCTTGGGCAAGAGCTTCCAGAGATAACGTTGCAGCATGGCAGTACCCGCGCGAAAGGGTTGGCCCCCTCGATTGAAGTCAAAGTTCGTTCAGGAACCTTAACAAGCGCGTTGCCGAGATTTATTCCGGTTTGGTCAAGAAGCGTAAAGGTCTGGATACAATCCACCGGACGCGTTGCACGCCGGTGAACGCAAGGGTGAGCCAGGCTCACCCTCGCATCGAGTCAGGCGATGTCTTCAGCCGGGGCGTCGAGGCCCATGGCGTTCAGGCGGGCGTAGTAGCCGTTCTGCGCCAGAAGCTCGGCATGGGTGCCGCGCTCGACGATCCGGCCCTGATCCATGACCAGAATCAGGTCAGCCTTCTCAATGGTCGACAACCGGTGAGCGATGACCAGCGTCGTGCGACCTTTCATGACTCGATCCAGCGCGCCTTGAATGTGCCGTTCAGACTCCGTATCCAGTGCCGACGTCGCTTCATCGAGAATCAGCAGAGGCGCGTTTTTCAGCAAGGCGCGGGCGATCGCCAGACGCTGTCGCTGACCGCCGGAGAGCAGCACACCGTTCTCGCCGACGGCGGTGTCCAGCCCCTGCGGCAGCTGGGCGATAAAATCCATGGCATAGGCGTCTTCGGCAGCTTTCTCGATATCCGCACGCGGCGCGCCGGCCAGATCACCGTAGGCGATGTTATTGGCAACCGTGTCATTGAACAGCGTGACGTGTTGCGTCACCTGGGCAACATGACGACGCAGATTGCGCAGGCGATAGTCTTCGATTTCCACGTCATCGAGCAGGATCTCGCCGGTTTCGTGGTGATAGAAGCGTGGAATCAGGCTGGCCAGGGTCGACTTGCCGCTGCCGGAACGCCCCACCAGTGCGATCATTTGCCCCGGCGCCGCGGTGAAACTGATGTTTTTCAGTACTTCACGGTCGGCTCCCGGATAGGTGAAGCTCAGGTTGCGCACCTCCAGATGACCGCTGATCCGGTCTTTCTCGACCGTACCCTTGTCCATCTCCGGCTCGACATCCAGTTGCTCGAAAATGCTTTCGGCTCCGGCGACGCCTTTCTGGATCGTCGAACTGACTTCCGATAGCTGCCGAATCGGCTTGGGTAACAGGCCTGCGGCGGTAATGTATGCCACCAGGTCACCAGCGGTCGCATCACCGCGCAGGAACAGCACCAGGAACATCAGCGCGGCCATGGCACTGTAGATCACCAACTGCAGCATCGGTGTGTAGATTGCGCCGGTCTTGGTCATGCGCAATTGCTTGTCCGTGTTGCCCTGGCTAGCTTCGGCAAAGCGGCGCTCTTCATAGCTCTCGCCACCGAAACTGCGCACAACGCGATAACCCTGGATGGTCTCGGACGCGACGTGGGTCACGTCGCCCATGGCCACCTGGATCTTCTTGCTCTGCTTGCGGAATTTTTTGCTGGTGTTGCCGACCATGAACGCGATGAGCGGCAAGATCGCCAGCATGACCAGGGTCAGCTTCCAGTTCATCCATATTAGGTAGGCAAACAGAAACACCACGGTCAGGCCTTCGCGGATCACTACCTTGATAGCGTCGGTGGCGGCGCCGGTAACCATGGTCACGTTGAAGGTGATGCGTGAAATCAAATGCCCGGAGTTATGGGTGTCGAAATAACGGTTAGGCAGTACCAGCAACTTGTTGAACAGCTCGACGCGCAAGTCGTGCACCAGCCCCAGCGAAACCTTCGCCAAATAGTAGTTGCCAAGAAACGAGCCCAGGCCTTGCCACGCGGCGATCAGAATGATCAGCAACGGCACGGCCATCAGCAGCTGCAAGTCCTTCAGATAAGGCACATTGGGGAAGAGCACTGCTTCCGGGTTGCTCAAGCCATCGACGAAATACTTGAGAATCCCGGCCAGCATGGGCTGCGTCGAAGCAAAAATCACGAAGCCGACGATACTGATGGCGAACATGCCCCAGTACGGGCGCACATACGACAGCAGGCGCAGGTAAATCTTCAAGCTCGACGGCGCAGGCGAATCAGGGCTAGTCATGAGAACCCGTTGTATGAGAAAAGAGCCCGCGAGTGTAACACAGGCCATTTTAGTCACTGAGCTGCGGTAACATTACCGGCTATCCATGCCTCACAGCGTCGAAACCTGGAGTATTGATGCAAGTGCTTGACCACCCCCGATACCTCGCCCTGCGCGAGGGAGCACAAGTCCTTGAAGCCGATGGCTCCGGGGACAAGGTTCTGCGGTTGACGGACGGCTCGATCCTCAAGCTGTTTCGCCGCAAGCGCCTGCTGACATCGGCTGCCTGGTACCCCTACGCCAAACGCTTTGCCGACAACTGCGACGCACTGCATGAGCGGCAGATTCCCTGCCCGTCGATACGTCAGGTCTACCGCATCCCCAGCATCGAGCGCGATGCCGTACATTACGACCCGTTACCGGGTCGGACCCTGCGCCAACTTCTGGATGCCCAGGACGATGCCGACCCACTGCGCGGTCAGCTGGGGGCCTTCATGGCCACCTTGCATGAGCGCGGGATCTACTTCCGTTCGGCGCACCTGGGCAATATAGTGCTCACGCCCGAGCATCAGCTGGGCCTGATCGATATTGCAGACATGCGGGTTTATCGCCGTCCGCTGCGCAAGAGCCTACGGCTGCGCAACTTCAAGCACATGGTGCGATACCCTCAAGACCGCCTATGGCTGCTCGACGGTCGCGGCGAAGTCTTCATGGAGAATTATGGCCAGACGCAGAGCACCTGCTCCCCGGAAGAACTGAGCATCGCTCTGCAAAAATGATCCAGACACCTTCGTCCCCGGGGCTGGGACGAAGGTCAGGTATTACACTAGCGCCTGGCGCTGCGCTTGCAACGCACGAGAAAGGATCATCCCCGCCGGTAACAGCACCAATGGCCATAGCTCGTCGGGATTGCCGATCAACAAGCTGCCGTCGAAGTTCAGCATCACCAGCGCACACGCCAGGTACACGCCCCACTCATCACGCATACGCCAGGCCTGCCAAAGCGAGGCCGCCATCAGTGCGATGAACAACACCAGTGCGACTGCGCCGCTGTAAAGCCCCAGCGAGACGAAAATATTGTGCGGATGCTGAATCGGCATCCCGCCATCGAGCAACTGAGTGGTGTGGAAGTCGATGCCGCAACCCAGTACCCAGCCGCAACGGTGCCATTCGCCAACCATGACATCGAAAATCTCGATGCGGTACGAATCGCCGCGTGTCCACAGTGCCTGGTACCAGGCGTCGTTATGCACCGTCAGGAACAACAGCCCCATGAGCACCAGACCAATCGCCACGATGCCACCGACCAGCCGCGGTTTGTGGTAGATACCGTAAAGCCCCCAGACACCCGCCAGGAACGCCGCCCCTACCAACGCCGTGCGTGCCTGCAGGATGTAGACCACCGCGAATAACGAAAAAGCGACGGCCAGGCCAGCTTCGACGAACTTGCGTTCCCTGAGCCAGAATGGCAACGCCAGCGCCAACGCGCACAACAGCCAGATACTGGCATATATGACGTTCTGCAAACGCGCAGGAAGCAATGCCACCCGACTGCCGACGGCATACTCACCGGTTACCCAGCTGTAGAGCGCGCAGGCGAAAATGTACACCGCCAGGATCCAGAACTGCGCACGAACAAACAGAGGGCTGCGGAAAAACCTAGGTTCGGTTAATGCGCCGAGCACCATGACGAACATCAGCACATAGAAAATGTGTTTGTAGAACTGCAAGTGTCCGGCAATCGCCGCAGGCACCAAAAACCACAGAAGAAATGCCAGCCAGCCCCACATCAACGGCTGCTTGAGCAAGCCGTTACCGCGTTCCTTGATCAGGAAAAACAGGCCCGGCAATACCATCAGTCCGTAAAACAGGTTGTTGGTCCACTTCGACGACCAGCCCACTATGAAGCTCAGCAGAAACAGACAGAGCATCGTTCCAAAATAAGACTTGACGGTGATCTTTCCAGGCTTCGCGCCGCTAAATCCCATGGAGCACCCAACCTGTTGCCAAACCGATAATAAGGGCCGCCATCAGCTTGAGCCGATCGAGACGTTTGCGCTTCAATTTGTCCGCACGCTCCTGTGGGACCACCACATGTTCACCAAAGCCGGTGTGCAATACCGCGTCGTTTTCCAGAATCAACGCATAGCGGTTTTCCCCGGCATACAGACGCGACAAGTCTTTCTCTCCGGAAAACCCGGAATACGGTGCATGCAACAGGTAATCCGCGCGACGGCGTAGCCCCGGGTTAAAGGAAAAACCCTGCCAGTCGGCCTTGTGCGAGCCCAGCATGTAGAAAGGAACGCCATGGCTGACTTTTCGTTCGCCCAGGAACACATAAGGACTGTGAACCATCAGGTCATGATTGAAGCTGCGCAACCACACCTGCAGCGCCTGTGGATCTTCCTCCAACAGGCGTTGGGAATCTTCGATAAACCCTTCGCGATAAAAATCCCAGTCGTCTTCGCAATGGAAGATCCATGACGTCTGCACCTGAGCATAGGCGGCATCGATGGATCGCAATTGACCCAGACGCGGATTGTTGATGAAGAACTGGGTGTGCGCCCTCCAGTGCTCCGGAATACAGGCCTCTACGGCACTGTCGCCGGAGTCCTCGGTAATGAACACTTTACGGATGGGGGCCGTGTTGAACCGGTCAAGTGTCTCCAGTGTCCGCTTCAACAGATCGAAGCGGCCGCAACTGGTGATGACGATCGAAATGTCGCTAGTATCGCTGAACAGCATTTATTTACACCGCACCATTGATTGTTTAATCGCCCGGCTTCACAGCCCCAACGACAAGCGTAGTTTCTCTTTCCAGCTCAGCGGCACCCGCTCGCGCAACGGCGCACGCATGGCATCGACAATCGCATGCCCCACCGCCCGGAAGGTATAGCGCTGCTCTACCAGAGCCTGACCGGCCAACGAAATGGCCTCGGTCAGCTGCGAGGACGCGCGCAACACGGCGAGTTTCTCTCTGAGTTCGTCGCGTGTTCGATAGAGCACAATATTCTGCATATCAACAAAACCTAGCGCGCGATTCTCTGCGTCCCCTTGATCGTAAGCAAACAGCACGCAACCACAGGCCATGGCCTCGAAATTCTTGATCATGTATTCGCCCATGCCGACATCGGCACTCACGAAATAACGGATCCGGCTCAACGTCTCGCAGTACTCCTCACCCGAGCTGGTGCGAGTGATCAGTAAGTTTTCGACGTCGGCCACCGACTCGAGCATGGCCTTGCGACCGGCATACGCCACGCTATTGAGACTGCCAACGAAACCCAGCTCGATATCACGCTCACGTTGACGGTTTTGCAACAGCGCCTGATCGTAGCCCTTGGGTACGAAATGCGCGTCAAAACCTTCATCACACAAACGCTGGCTGACCATGAAACCCGAGCTGATCACCCGTACCCAAGGCAGCTTGCGGTAATGGGCACTGAATTTTCCGGTGTATTTGCACGGGATGTAATTCTGGTACGCATCGTGTTCAAGAATAACCAGATTGGGCAGGGTTTGTATGAACCTCACCTGTCTGATTTCTTTTTTGAAGCGCAGGAAAAACACGATCCGGTCATAGAGTGCCACATCGACATGCCTGCGAAAGTACCCACGCAAGTCGTCCTGCTCTGCACTGGTCAATTCACGCTTGTCGCACTCGCAATGCTCGGCGATCCCGTCATACAGTCGGTCAAGGATCGCTCGCTGCTCCTTCTGAACCAGAAACAGAACTTTCAATTGGACTCTCTCTTTCCAGACTGCTCCTGGACCCAAAACAACTCGTGGCGTCGCACTGTTTTACGGAAGAACTCGTTTTCGCCAAATGCCGGCCAGCGTCGGGCCGCCAGGCAACGTTGTATTGCCCGGCGAAGTAGACGCTTGAAGGGAGGCCGGGGCTGAAGGTCGTGCATCATGCCCAACGACATGGCCTTGTGCCACTGTTTTTCAGCAGACAAACAAAGCGTCCAGGGCCGCAGCGGCTCATGCGTACCCATCTGCGGTGGCAGCGCTACGCCTGTACCGGCATCGCCCATTGGCCAGCGATCGTTGTCGTGCAAATGATTGGCGTAATGCAATAAGGTGTCGGGCTGCCAAGTCGTGCCGCTTAGTGCCTGCATCACTGCCTGCTGCGAGCACAGATGGTCTGGATGAGGGTCAAAGCGTGGATGCGGCAAAACAATGATCTGAGGCTCGATGCGCTCGATCAACTCACGCAGATCCGCCAGCAGATTGTTCCAGGACGGCAGACCATCAACGTCACTGCCCAAGGCAAACGGATTGAACCGTCGGAAATATCGGGTATCGCCAAGCTCTGCCTCGCGGGACGCTACGGCCTCGGCCGGTGCTCTCTGCATGGCGGGCAATTGCAGGCAGAAGTACCCCAGTTGTATACAGCGCTCATGAGGCACACCTCCCCACAATGGCACGCTGACACTGTCCCAGGCACGCAGTGAACCTTTCATCCGGGACGCTTCGACGTCATTGAGCCCCATCTGTCGATAGTACCCGGCCTCGATTTCACCGGCGGTCAGGGTCACCACCCAACTTTGACTTGCGCTGCTGTACAGCCCGAATGCCGCCAGCTCGGCGTCGTCGGCGTGCGGGGCGATCACCATCACCCGTTGACGACTGTAATCCGGATGCTCAAACGCCCAAAGCACTGGCTCACCAAGCAATCGGCAGAAACGCCCGCGCAAACGTAATTCACCCTGTGACAGCACCCGTGCCTGACCACTGAGGTTGAGATAACGCAGCCCGTTTACACCGCGCTCGAAAGTTTGCCGGTCGGGATTATCGCCCCCCAGCAACTCGACCACCGGATCGATAAAGCGCCCCAGCCAAGTACTTTTCACCCGCAGCGCCAGTATCAGCGTGGCGTCATCGACCACCATGACGCCCTCATCCAGCCGTAGCCGTTCACCGTCCAGATGGATCTTGGGCTGCGGGGTATACGGCGGGAAGCTGTATTGGTAATCGTCTTGGGGGGAATAAAACAGATGGTCGGCAAACCACGCCTCATGGGCGATCCAGCCCAGCACCGCAAACACCGGCGGCAACCACCAGGCCACCAGCACGCCGATCGCGATCAGTAGCATCAACGCAATCAACAGGCCAATACGTTTGTTGCGCCGATGGCGCTTGAGCAGTTGCTGTTTGCGGCTCATGGGTTGGCTCATACCGTGAAGACCGGCACAGAATTGCACCAGCGGTCCTTGTACTCACGGTCGGTTCGACCAAAGGAAAACCGCAGGGGCTTATCCAACGCACGAGCATGTTCCCAGGCGCTTTGGGTGTTGAGGAAGCTCAGCACGCTGCCGGGGCTGAATTCGCGGGTCTCGGGATCGACACCGCCGTTGACGTATTCGACGCTGATCCATTCCGGCGCCTCGACGCGGTACACCAGTTGAGTCGCAATCGGTGCACCGTTGAGGAAAACCACCGAGCCGATCAGCAACTCGCGCAACAACTCGATCACCTCACCCATGCGCTCGGCACCGGTAGCCGGAAAGCCCCAGCGACGCTGGAACAGGTCGCAATAGATCGCCGCCAGTTCACTGCTGGAAAACTCGCTGACCGGCCGCACCACGCCGCCCGCCTCTTCCAGCAGGCGCAACTCTCGGCGCTGGTTATAGCGAAACTTTTTCGACAGCTCTTCAGGTGTGCGGGCCAGCGCCAGTTGTTCTGTCTGCAACTTGATACCGGTAAAACGACCTTCGCTCAGCGCCGACAGGTAACGCCCGCGATGGCGCAGCGGTGCCTGGGCATCGGCGGCGGCCGGCAGAATCAGTTCGGCATTACCGAGGTCAAACAGGCCCTTTTTACCCGTGCGCTTGAGCACGTCCTTGGACAGTGCCAGGTCGCGCCCCCAGGTCGGGATGGCGGCTTTCACTTCGCCGTCCTGCTCCCAAGCCAGGTAACGCACCGGGATGTCGGCCAACTGTGCCAGACGCTCGACCACCAGAGGATGAGTCGCGACGCTGCCGCCAAAACGCTGCCAGGTTTGTGCATAAGTCGAGGCGTCGACCTGCACCCAGCCACGCTCGCGCCAGCCTTGAAATCGGTTGAGCATCAGCCCCTCGGTGCCAGTTCGGTAACGTGCGGCAAATGCCAGAAAGCATCGCGCACAGCGCGATCGGAGAAGCGCTCACGCAAGCGGTCGAACATCAGCTCGGCGCACTGGCGGCGTTGCTGCTCGTCCATCGCGGCCAGATGTTGCAGCCCTTGAGCCAAGTGCCCGGCATCGCCCAGCGGAAACAGAATGCCCACACCTTCGACCACTTCCCTGGCGCCACCACACGCGGTGGCGAGCAACGGCACACCGGCGGCCATAGCCTCCAGCAATACCATGCCGAACGGTTCGTGATCGGAACTCAAGGCAAACACATCGAAAGCGCGGAAGTAGCGACGCGCCTCGGGCACCTGTCCGAGGAACAGCACGCGATCGCCGATACCCAGTTCACGCGCCAGGGCCTTGAGATCCTGCTCCAGCCGACCGCTGCCCAGAATCACCAGCTGACTGTTGGCCGGCAACCCCGGCAATGCCGTGGCAAAACCATGCAACAACGTAGTCTGATCCTTGTCCGGATGCAGGCGCCCGACGTTGCCGACAATCCAGGCATCCATCGACAGACCGAGGGTTTCCCGGGCCTCACGAACCGACACCTGACTGGCCTGCAACGCCTGTACATCAATCCGGTTATAGAGCGTCTGAATCCGCGCCTGCGGCCATTTCGGCAAGCAACGGCGCATGTCGTCACGTACCGCATCGGAGACGCCGAGCAGGCTCAGGCGCTTACGGAAAATATGCGCGAACAGTTTGCGGGTGCGGCGCTGGTAATCACCAAATGCGTGATGCACGCCAATCACCGGCAACGAAGTGCCGAGCAGGGCGATGTAGATCGGTTTGAAACGGTGAGCGATGCAGAAACTGAAGTTGCGCGATGCGGCGATCTTGCGCAGATCGCCGATGGCGCCCAGCTTCAGGCCACGAATGGCCTTGGAGCTGTACTCCATGAACAGCACTTCGTCGGACGCACAGTTCGCGGCGACTTGGCTATCTGCAGCCCCGGTCAGGAACACCGTGGTCACGCGATAACCGGTCCCCGCGAACAGGCTGGCGTACTGCCGGGCGCAGTCCAGAAACGGCCCGTCATAGCCGTGACAGAACTGCAGCACATGGCGTTCAGCCGAGCGAGTCATAAGCGTCCGCGCCTTCTTTGACCACCAGAATGTCTTCCATGATCAGGTACTGCAGGTCGGAACCGAAGAACATGTTCAAGGCGTCGGTCGGCGAGCAGATCATCGGCTCGCCACGACGGTTGAGCGAAGTGTTCAGCGACACACCGTTGCCGGTCAGTACTTCCAGCGCCTTCATCATGTCGTAGTAGCGCGGATTGTATTCGCGCTTGAGCACCTGGGCCCGGGACGTGCCGTCTTCATGGACGACTTCCGGCACGCGGGTTTTCCACTCTTCAGCCACTTCGAAGGTGAAGGTCATGAACGGTGCCGGGTGATCGATCTTGATCATTTGCGGCGCAACGGTGTCGAGCATCGACGGGCAGAAAGGCCTCCAGCGCTCGCGGAACTTGATCTGATGGTTGATACGATCCGCCACGCCGGCCACGCTCGGGCAGCCAATGATCGAACGACCGCCCAAGGCACGCGGACCGAACTCCATGCGACCCTGGAACCAGGCCACCGGGTTGCCATCGACCATGATCCTGGCGATCTGCTCCGGCATATTGTCGAGCTTGCGCCAGTTTGGCTTGTCGGCGTGACGGGCGCAGGCCGCGATCACGTCTTCGTTGCTGTAGGACGGGCCGAGGTAGACGTGCTCCATCTTCTCGACCGGTACACCACGGGCATGAGACACGTAAGCCGCCGCACCCACCGCGGTACCGGCATCGCCGGACGCAGGCTGGACGAACAGTTCTTTGATGTCGTTGCGGGCAATGATTTTCTGGTTCAGCTTGACGTTCAACGCACAGCCACCGGCGAAGGCCAGCTTGCCGGTTTCCTTGAGCACATCGCCCAGGTAATGGTCGATCATCTGCAACGCCAGTTTCTCGAACAGCGCTTGCATGCTGGCGGCGTAGTGAATGTAGGGCTCGTCGGCGATGTCGCCTTCACGTTTCGGACCCAGCCATTCGATCAGCTTCGGCGAGAAGTAGAAGCCCTTGCCCTTCTCTTTATAACGACGCAGGCCGATGACGTTGGCGTAGTCGGTGTTGATCACCAACTCACCGTTTTCGAACGAGGCCAGACGGGAGAAATCGTATTTGCTGGCGTCGCCGTACGGCGCCATGCCCATGACCTTGAACTCACCGTCGAGCATTTCGAAGCCGAGGAACTCGGTGATCGCGCCGTACAGGCCGCCGAGGGAGTCCGGATCGAAGAATTCCTTGATCTTGTGGATCTTGCCGTTTTCGCCATAACCGAAGAAAGTCGTGGCGTATTCGCCCTTGCCGTCGATCCCCAGGATCGCGGTTTTCTCTTTGAAACCGGAGCAGTGGTAGGCGCTGGAGGCGTGGGCCAAGTGGTGCTCAACCGGCTCGATCTTGATCTTTTTCGGATCGAAGCCCAATTGCTCGAGGCACCAGACAATCTTGTTGCGATAGCGCTTGTAGCGACGGTTACCCATCAGGATCGCGTCGAGGGCGCGGTCCGGGGCGTACCAGTAGCGCTTGGCGTAGTGCCAGCGAGCCTTGCCGAACAGGCTGATCGGTGCGAACGGAATCGCCACCACATCAACGTCGGATGGCTTGATGCCAGCCTGCTCGAGGCAGAATTTCGCCGATTCGTAAGGCATGCGGTTCTTTGCATGTTTATCACGCACGAAACGCTCTTCTTCAGCCGCCGCGACCAGCTTGCCGTCGATGTACAAGGCTGCGGAAGGATCATGGCTAAGGGCGCCGGACAGGCCAAGAATCGTCAATGCCACAGGGGTCTAGCCTCTTTAGTCTGCATGCAGGCGCAACGCGCCTCAAAAATTAATGTGCCCTCGCAAGGGGCGAGAGACAGCTAAAGGGCGGGATTATAGCTTAAAAGCGGCGGCAAGCCTCTAGCGGGAAGTGGCAAGCCGGCGCGTTGACAGATGAAGGACCTCGACATAGACTCCTGCGCAAATGGACTGGGGGATCCCGGTCGGCGTTGTGGCCTCGGTGAGTTTCACCGGGGCTTTTCGCTTTCTGAGAGAGGGAAAATCTTTAAACCCCAGTTCTCGAAACCCTCCCCCGCATTATTACGCCCACCACTGCAGTAGAACTTGCGCTTGAGTACGTCAAAGGCACGATTTTCTTGCCCTGACCGCAAAACGCTCATACCAATGGGTCTTGCAACAAGATCCGCTAGCTGTAACCCCGTAGAATTCACTTGCTTGGTTGCAAAGACGATATCGAACGGCAACTGAATGCCTAATCGGTTCGCGCCATCGCACATGCGACGGAACTCGAGTTCAAGCTCGTTATCCTCCCGCTTCCCTCGACGTTCGAATATCACATGAGTTAAAACGCTCTGTTGATTCTTTTCCTGTAAATACTCATAAAGCGTTTCCAGGCAGAAGCCGAGTGCGACGTGATAAGGATTGTGGACAGGACCTTGTTTTTCGCGAAGGGCAGCTTTGTCGATAACACAGCTGATCAGGACGAAATTGCTGGCTTCAATGATGCCCGTCAACTCATCGAGAAAAGCATGTTTGTGTTGCCTCGACGTGAATAGACTAGAGAACGCGCCCTTTTCTTTTCGAATTTCCAATTCATGCAGACCGATCAGGTCGTGCCCCACATGATTGAATTTAAACTTCTGAAGGGCAGGAATAACCCTCTCGCAATAATGTCTTTTATGAAACACACAAAATGCCAGCACAAACATTGGATAGTTTGGATCTAATGTTTGCATCCCATGATCGCCGCTCTCATCCACATAGATTATGAAATCGCTGTACCTCCCGAACGGAGGTGAAAGCTTTTTCGCCTCAACATTAGTTGAGGTTTCGTTTTCAAAAAGAAAAAACTGTTGAGAGGGCAAGATCGGGGTCGACACGAGCTATTTACCCTTTGTTTTTCGAGCCAGGTGCGTTAGGTGTAGCACTGACACGTCGGAATACAAAAGAATTACCCGCGACCCCGCCGCCAGTAGATCCTGATATTTCCGTCGGCAGCCTGCCGGTAAATCGTATAGGGCAAGAAAACCGTGTCGAATACCCCCGAAAGGGTCAAATCCAGTAATACGAACGGCACCAGAATACCCGTGGGATCGGGCGGCGCGTGCAAGAGGCAAAAGTCGTGAGCCAGACCGCTGTAGATGCGAGGAATGGACTGACAGTAGGTCTTTTGCTTTCTGAGGCCACGGGCGGCCTCTTCGTCATGCTGCAGCACCGTGACAGCGGTCCCGCAGCCAGACAGCACCAGTGAAAAAGAGCTCAACATCACAGCCATTTTTATCGTCAAAATCTGCCCTCCGAGAACGTCAGGCAAACTAGCATCGTGGCTATTCAGGGCATAGTTCATGGGCTCTGCAGATCATGTAGGACGATTCACAAGAACTTGTCCTCCAGATCTCGGGAGACTGATCTGGCGCCATCGCGGGCAAGCCCGCTCCCACAGGTTCAGCGCTAACCTTGTGGGAGCGTCCCGCGAAAGGGTCGAAGACCCGATTCAGGCAGCGCCGGAGATATCTTTGGGCAGACGCTGATCAATCACTTGGTACAGCGCACTGCTCTCGGGCCAGTTGCGCATGAACCGTGCCCGATCCCGCGCATACGCTGGGGCAAAGCTGCTGAGCGAACCATGCTGACACATCGAATCCAGGTCAATCAGCGCCCAGCGATCCTGTTGCCAGAACAAGTTATGGCCCTTGAAATCGCCATGGCTGATCCGCTCGCCAATCAGCTCGGCAAACAGGTAATCCAGAGCCTGCAGCTCAGCCTCTGGCGCGTCCCCGCTCTCAACGTACGGCGCAAAGCGCTCGATGATGTCTGGCCCCGGCAAATACTCGGTCACCAGGTACGCCCGACTGCGCAGCCAGAGAAAGCGCTTCTCCAGCAACGCCAAGGGTTTTGGCGTGGCAATACCGAGGAACGCCAGGCGATTGCCTTCGCGCCATGAGTGCCAGGCGCGGCTCGGGCGCCAGAAACGCTTGAACCAGTGGGCAAAGCCTTTGATGTTGTAACGCTTGACCACCAATGTGCGCCCGGCCACCTCGACCTTGCCGACGCTCGCCGCGCCGCCGGTCTTGTACAGATGACCCTGATCGAGCAAGGCATCGGCCTGTGCCAGCACCGGCAGCATCGCGGCCTCTTCCTCACGGCGAATCGCCCGCAAGCCGAACGCACCGCGCTGGACGCTGAACAGCGTGCATTCACGGCCGACCTTGATCAGAAAGTCCTTCAAGCGCCAGCGACGGACCTTGTCGATCTGTTTTTGCAACGCCTCCATCGGCAACGCGTGTTCGCCGTTACTCAGCAGGTAATACACCAACAACTCTTCGGTGAAGGGTTCCAGCACTTTGGGCAACTGGGCGAAAAACACCCCAAGGTTTTCCAGGACTTTCTGTTGCGACAGCGGCTTGCCCGCCGTTTCGACACAGATCCCGGCGCCATCGATCAAATACAACTGGCCGCCATGGCGCAGCAGGTTGTCCAGGTGCAGGTCTTCCTGCCACAGGCCTTTGCTGTGCAGTTGGCCGATGGCGCCCAACGCCTCGGCCAGCACCGCGGATTGTTCATCCGCCAATGCGGGCAAGTGTTCGACCTGCTTCCAGGCAACCCCCAGGCTCTCGGCGCCCTCAAGGAAATCGAACAACAGCCAACCGCCCTCGCCGTCCTTGAGGCCATCGGCCAATAACAACGGCGTGGTCAGCCCCTGAGCGGCCAGCAAACGCACGCCGTCCAGTTCACGTTGAAAATGCCGCGCCGCTTTGCCACCAACCAACAACTTGGCCAGCACCGGCCGGCCGCGCCAGACGCCAGCACCCACATAACGCTGCCCCGGCAACACCCGCAGCAGACTCAGCAGCTGCAAATCGGCAGGCCCCGCAGCATCGGCCAGTGGAATGCTCAGCGGCAGGCTCGGGCTGCGGCCGGCGTTTTTCAGTTCGGACAAACGCATCAACGCGTCTCCTTGTTACTGCGTCGCGCACTCAGGCGCGATACCCAACGGTCCACCCGCGAACTGTCCAGCGGCTGATCCAGATAAACCGCCAACAATTCGCGCAGCTGGCTGTCGCTCCATTCCGGCGCCCGACGCAGCAACGGCTCCAGGTCCTTGATCCGGTCACGCCGGCCGAAAAACAGTGGCCGGGTTTTTTCCAGGTCGATCAATTGCGCCTGATAGCCGTCGCCGGTGGCCTGAAGAAAAATGTGCTTGGGGTAGAAGCAACCGTGGACCTGGCGCCTGCCGTGCAGGCGTCGCGCCAGTTGCCCACAGGCCTTGAGAATAGCCGAGTGCTGTGTCGCGCTCAGCTCCGACCAGCGCTGCAACAGCGAATCCAGATCATCCCAACCGTCTAGCGCGTGAGTCAGCAGAATCGCCCGAACTTCGCCGTCGATTTTGCGCTCACCAAAAAACGCCGCCTGCAGCGCCGGAATACCCAGTGTCCGATAACGACTGATGTTGCGAAATTCACGGGCAAAACTCGGCTCGCCAAAGGGCGAATGCCGGGAGCGCGTCAGGTAGTTGCTCTGGCGCTTGAGGTAGTAGCCATGACCGTCCAGATCCAGCCGAAACACACTGCTCCAGCCACCCCGGCCGGTGTTGGGCTCGTCCACCGCATCGAGCTGTTTGGCCCAAAGTGCGTCGAAGGTGCCGAGACCATGACGCTCGAACAGCGCACGGTCTTCAGCAGCCAGAAAATCAGTCATTCGCGTCCCTCAAAAAATCTCACCACGTGCCGAATACGTTTCTTGTCCGCGGCATTGAGCCGGGCGCATTGGCGGTATTGCAGGTAAAAGCGCAGGCGCTGGGTGGCCGACAGGTGATACTTGGCGACCTTGTCGAGGCAGGCCAGGTCTTTGGTGATACGGTATTTGAGCCAGAAACCGCGCCAGAAATCGCCGTTGGGGCAATCGATCAGGAACAGCCGGGCCTCATCGTCGACCAACAGATTGCGCCACTTCAAATCGTTATGGGTAAAACGCTTGTCGTGCATGGTCCGGGTGTAACCAGCCAATTGGCGACTGACGGTATCGACCCAGGCGCGGTCCGCCAGCTTCGGATCATGCCGGTTGGCCAGGGCCGACAAGTCTTCGGTTTGCGGCAGTTCGCGGGTGATCATCGCCCCACGGGCGTACGTCACGCCGTGCCGCTCCAGCCCCCAGGCCACCACTTCGGCAGTGGGAATGCCCCACTTGGCGAAACGCTTGAGGTTTTGCCACTCGGCTTTGACCCGAGGTTTGCCCAGGTAGCGGCGCAGGCCTTTACCTGCACTGACGTAACGTTTGACGTAATAGTTGACACCGTTGCGCTGGACACGAATGACCTCGGACAGCGGATCGCAGGTCACTTGCTCGCCCGTGAGGGCAAACACCGCGTCAAGACTGCCGAAATCTTCTGCCAGATCGCTGTAGGCCGGTTCCAGTTTCCAACCTGGCATCAGAGCGCATCCCCGTATCGCTGTTTACGCTCGTAAAGCTTGTTGGCCTTGCCTTCGAGCCACGCCAGCAACCCGGCTTCCTCAACCAGAATCTGGCGCAGAGGCTGTTGGAAGTACCCCTTGAGGAAACGCAGTTTGTCGCGACGGGTCAGGCCAATGTCCAGCGCCGAAAAATACAGCGCCGCCAGGTCCTTGTTGCGCCAGCGCTGGGTAATCGTCGGACGGGTCTGGGCACGGTGAAGGTCGATCACCGACAACTTGAAATCATCGCAGGTCACCGGTTTATCAGTGTGCAGCAGGAAGTGGCAGATGTAGCAGTCGCGATGGTTGACCCCGGCGCGGTGCATCATGCCGGTCATGCGTGCGACTTCGGCGATCAGGGCGCGCTTGAGCTTTGGCTCCGGTGGGTGCTTGACCCAGTCGATGCTGAAATCTTCAAGGCTGACGGTGGGCGCCAACTCTTCGGTGACGATGAACGAATGCTGGTCCGCCGGGTTGCTGCCCTTTTCGCCGTATGCGACAGCAGTCATGGTTGGCACACCGACTTCTTGCAGGCGCTGAATGGCCTTCCACTCCTGGCCCGCGCCAAGCACCGGCAGCTTGGCGGTCAGCAGGTTCTTGAAAATCTCGCCCCAGCCGATGCCCCGATGGATCTTCACGAAGAACCCGTGACCGTCCACTTCAGTTCGCAGTGTCCGGCGCGCTTCGAGCTCGCGGTACACCTCACCCTTGAGGCCCTCGACTTCGGCGAACGGGTCGCGTCCGGCCCAGCGGCTCTTGAACGGTTCAGCCAGCATCAACTTCATTAAGCGTGCTCCGCCAGAATCACATCGGCCGCGTGCTGCGGCATGCTGTAGAGGTCGGCCGTCTCGGCGAAGGCCAGACCGTTGCGGCTCCAGGCCGCCCGTGCATCAGTGTCGTTCAACATGCCGGTCAGGTATTGAGTCAGTTGCGCCTGATCGAAAGGCTCGTCCAGCACCAGCCCCGCGTCGGCCTCGGCGATGTAATGGGCATAACCGCACACTGCGCTCACCAGCACCGGCAATCCGGCCACCAGGGCCTCAAGCAATACCGTCCCGGTGTTTTCGTTGTACGCCGGGTGGATCAGCAGATCGGCACCGAGCAGGAAACGCGGGATATCGCTGCGGCCCTTGAGGAACTGCACGTTGTCACCGAGCCCCAATGTGGCGCTCTGCAACTGGAATACTTTGGGGTCATCCTGGCCAATTACAAACAGCCGGGTGCGTTTTTTCAGCTCGGCGGGCAGCGCGGCCAGTGCCTTGAGGCTGCGGTCCACGCCTTTGGTCTTGAACCCGGAACCGATCTGCACCAACAGCAGCTCATCGTCTTTCAGGTTGAATTCGGCGCGGAACCCGGCGCGAATTTCATCCGCGTTCGCGGGGCGACGACGGTCCTGGGCGATGCCCGGTGGCAGCAGGTGGAAACGTTCGATCGGCGTGTCGTAATGCTTGATGAACAGCGGCTGCTGGACTTCGGAAATCATCAGCACGTCGGTCTTGGCATCTTTGGCGAACACCGCGCGTTCGTACTCGGCGAAGTGCCGGTAGCGGCCCCAGCGACGGTACAGCGAGTTGCGCAGGTTTTGCGCCTTGTCTTCGAAGCAGCCGTCGGCGGCGTAGTAAACGTCCAGGCCCGGCATTTTGTTGAAACCGATCAGGCGGTCCACCGGACGCTTGGCCAGATCGGCCTCCATCCATTCGGTGAGTTTCTCGTTGCGCCGATGATTGAAGAACGCCTTGACCGGCGCCACCAACACTTCGAAGCCCGGAGGGATGTCGCCCTCCCAGATCAACGTGTAGACACGAATTTGATGGCCGCGCTGCTGGCATTCAAGGGCGATGCGCATGAAGTCACGCTGCAAGCCGCCAAACGGAAAGTACTTGTACAGGACAAATGCCAATTGCATCAGCGCAGCTCCTCAGCCAGTAACAACGTGCTCAGTCGGCTCGCAACACGCTCGGGATTCAGACGCGTGAAGCACAGGGGCCACTCGCGTTTCAGGTCGAACCGACGGGCATCGTCGGCCGTCGGTTGATAGGTGCATTTCTTTTGCAGGCACGGTGCACAAGGGAAGTCGCTGGCCATGTGAATCTGCGATTTGCCGTAGGCGCCGGTCAGGCCCGGATTGGTCGGGCCGAACAGCGACAGGGTCGGCACGTCCAGCGCCGCGGCCAGGTGACCGAGACCGGTGTCCACCGCAACGCAGGCTTGCGCGCCGGCCAGGACTTTGCCGACACCCGCCAGGTTCAGCTTGGGCAGCACTTCGACGTGTTTCATGTCTTTGGCGATGCGCTCGGCGCGGGCCTTTTCGACCGGGTTGCCCCACGGCAGCTTCACCGCCACGCCGAGATACCCCACCCGCTCGGCCAGCTCGCGCCAATAGGCTTCGGGCCAGTGTTTGGTGTCCCAGGTGGTGCCGTGGAGAAACACCACGTACGGATTCTTGCGCGGCAATTCCACCAGCCGCTCGACGTTCAGGCCGTAATCACCCAGGCCTTTGGGCAGGTCGTAACCCAGGGCCAACGCGAACAGCTGACGCACTCGTTCAACCGCGTGCTGCCCACGGGCCACGGCCAGACGTCGGGAATAGAAGCGCGCGGCGATCGGTTCGCGGGCCGAATTCTTGTCCAGCCCGGCCACCGGGGCTTTGGCATAGCGAGTCAGCAGCGCACTTTTCAGCAGGCCCTGAGCATCGATCACCAAGTCGTATTTCGTCGCGCGAACGCTTTGCTTGAAGCGCTTCCACTCGCCACTTTTGATGGTCTGCCAGATGTTTTTGCGCCAGCGACGGATCGCCACCGGAATCACCTTGCCCACGGCCGGGTGCCAGGTCGGAATCTCGGCGAAACCTTCTTCCACCACCCAGTCGAACTTGATGCCGGGGATCGCCCGCGCCGCATCGGTCAACGCTGGCAACGCGTGAATCACGTCGCCCAGCGAAGAAGTCTTGATCAACAGTACCCGCAAACTATTTGACCTCGACCACAGTGCCCAGCAAACGCTGCAAGGCTTCGTTCACCGCTTTGGGCATGAGCTGGCGCAAGCAGTTGTAATGACCGAAACGGCAGGTGCGATCGAAGCACGGACTGCATTCGATGCCCAGGCGCACGATCTCGACATGCTCGGCCAGCGGTGGCGTGAAGCCCGGCGACGTCGAGCCGTACACCGCCACCAACGGGCGGTTCAGCGCGGCAGCCACGTGCATCAGACCGGAGTCGTTAGAGACCACCGCGTCGGCGCAGGACAGCAGATCGATGGCCTCGGCCAGGGAAGTGCCGCCACTGAGGTTCACCGACTCTTCACGCAACCCCGGAATCAACCGCCCACGAATGTCTTCACCCACCGCGTGATCGTTTTTCGAGCCGAACAGCCAGACTTGCCAGCCTTCACGAATCTTCGCCTCGGCGACCTTGGCATAGTGCTCGGACGGCCAGCGCTTGGACTCGCCGAACTCGGCGCCGGGGCACAGCGCCAACACCGGACGGTCAAGGGCCAGGCCGAACTTGGCCAGCGCGCCGTCGCGAGTCACCGGGTCGATCTGCAAACTCGGTCGTGGATAAGGTTTCGGCAGCTCGATGCCAGGCTCAAAGGCCAGGGCCATGAAGCGCTCGATCATCAATGGATAACGTTCTTTGTCGAGCGTGCGCACGTCATTGAGCAGGCCGTAGCGGAACTCGCCACGCCAGCCGGTGCGTTTCGGGATGCCGGCAAAAAACGGCACCAGGGCCGATTTCAGCGAATTGGGCAGCAGGATGGCCTGGTCGTACTGACCGGCCAGGGATTTACCGATGCGCCGACGCGTCGCCAGCTCCAGCACGCCGTGGCCGAGCGGGAAACTCAAGGCCTGGCGTACTTCGGGCATGCGCTCGAGGATTGGCCGGCTCCACTCGGGGGCCAGCACGTCGATTTCGCACTGCGGGTGGCGTTGTTTGAGACACTGAAAAAGTGTCTGCGCCATCACCATGTCACCGACCCAACTGGGCCCAACGATCAGAATTTTCATGTGGTTTCCAAAAACGAACCGGGGAGGCATACGCCTCCCCGCCTCGAGAATCCAGCACCTGCGGGGTGAGCCGCCAGGTCATTTGGACGAGCCGGTTGGGGCTCGTCGGATAAAATTAATACACATCCATGTCAGTTAGCATAAATCTCTGTGGACAGGGAGCTTGCTCTCTCGCCACAAAAGCCCGCCACAGTCAGCTTCAGCTTAACCCCAGCTCACGCCAGATCCGCATGACCTGCCGTCGCTCATCCACGAACTGGTCGCCCGGTATCACACCGGCATCCTTCTGCAAGGCCTCCCGGTGAGCGGCGGAGCGGTAGGCTTTATAGGCCTCACGCAACAGGCTGGCGTCTTCGGCAGGTATCAACCCTTCCTCCTCCAGCCCTTCCAGAATGCGGATATTGTCGGTATAGCGCAGCAATGACGGATGTGTTTCAGACCACGCCAGAGCCGCGTATTGCACCATAAATTCAATATCGACGATACCTCCAGCGTCCTGCTTGAGATCGAACGGCGCCGTGGCCTCGAAGGCATTTGCCGCCGTCCCCGCCGCAGTGCTCTTGCTGCCGAGATTATCGCGCATCTTGGCGCGCATCTCGCTGACCTCCTGGCGCAAGGTCGACAGGTCCCGCGATTTGGCCAATACCGTCGCGCGAACCTTCTCGAACGCCTGGCCGACATCCTGACTACCCACCAGCACCCGCGCCCGCACCAGCGCCTGGTGCTCCCAGGTCCAGGCCTCGTTCTCCTGATACCGGGCAAACGCCCCCAATGAACTCACCAGCAAACCGGAAGCACCGGACGGTCGCAGACGCATGTCCACTTCATACAGCTGACCGGAGTTGGTCTGGGCCGTCAGCAAGTGAATGATCCGCTGCCCGAGCCGGGTAAAGAACTGCGCGCCGTCGATGGGTTTCGGGCCGTCGGTTTCCGCTTGCGGATCCGCGTCATGGATGAACACCAGGTCCAGGTCCGAACTGTGCCCCAATTCCAGACCGCCGACTTTCCCGTAACCGACAATTATGAATCCAGGGTCGCATACGCTGCCGTCGGTGCGCAGCGGTGTACCGTACTTGGCCACCGTCTGGCGCCAGGCCAGGGCCAGCACTTGTTCGAGGATCGCTTCGGCGAGCCAGGTCAGGTAATCGCTGACCTTCATCAACGGCAGGCTGCCGGCGATTTCCGAAGCGGCGACGCGCAAGCGGTGCGCCAGTTTGAAATGCCGCAGGGCTTCCATTTGTTGTTCGAGGTCGTCTTCGGGAATCCGCGTCAGACGCTCGCGCAACTCGGCCGCCAGTTCCGGCGCCAGCGGCGGCTTGAATAGCCGGCCTTCGTTGAGCAATTCGTCGAGCAGCAACGGGAAGCGCGTAATCTGTTCGGCAATCCACGGGCTCGCCGCGCACAGTGTCAGCAGACGGCGCAGCGCACCGGGGTTTTCGGTCAGCAGCACCAGATAGGCGGAACGCCGCGCCACCGCCTCAACCAGTGGCAGCACGCGCTCCAGCACTAGATCGGGATTGGCGTGCTCCACGGCCTGGGCCAGCAAGCGCGGAATAAATGCATCGAGACGCTCCCGCCCCAGACGCTGCATGGCACGCAATTGCGGACTGCTGCGCAGACTGGCCAATGCTTTCAGCGCCTTGCCGGCATCGGCGAAACCGCCCTCTTCGAGTTGGCGGCACGCGGCTTCTTCGTCCTGGGCTTCTTCCCACAGCGGCAGCCATTCCCCGCCGACCACCACTTCGCTCTCGGTGCCTTGCTCTTCATCGGGATCGGCAATCACCTGACCAAAGTGCCAGGCCACCCGGCCACGCCAGTACATCAGTTGTTCGTGGAATGCCGTCCAGTTGGCAAACCCGAGCATAAAGGCAATGCGCGCCTGATCCTGCGCGCCGTCCGGCAACATCTGGGTCTGGCGGTCGGCAATCGCCTGAATCGCGTGCTCGGTGTAACGCAGGAATTCGTAACCTTCGCGCAGTTCACTGACCACCGCCGGCGGCAGGTAGCCCTGCCCCTCCAGGGTACTCAGTACTTTTAATAGAGGGCGCTGTTGCAGGCTCAGGTCGCGACCACCGTGAATCAGCTGGAAGGCCTGGGCGATAAACTCGACTTCACGGATGCCGCCAGAACCGAGCTTGATGTTGTCGGCCATGCCCTTGCGCCGGACTTCCTGCTGGATCAACTGCTTCATGGTGCGCAGCGCTTCGATGGCCGAGAAGTCCAGGTAACGCCGGTAAACGAACGGCCGCAGCATCTCGAGCAGCTGGGCGCCCGCCACCTGATCGCCGGCCACCACCCGCGCCTTGATCATCGCGTAGCGTTCCCAGTCGCGACCCTGATCCTGGTAATACTGTTCCAGCGCATTGAAGCTCAGCACCAGAGCGCCAGACGAACCGTAAGGCCGCAAGCGCATGTCGACGCGGAACACGAAACCGTCGACGGTCATCGGGTCCAGCGCCTTGATCAGACGCTGGCCGAGACGAATGAAAAATTCCTGGTTATCCAGCGAGCGTTTCACGCCGACGGTTTCGCCGCCCTCGGGGTAGGCGAAGATCAGGTCGATGTCCGACGACAGGTTCAGCTCCACCGCGCCGAGCTTGCCCATGCCGAGGATGACCATCTGCTGCGGCTCGCCGCTGCGCCGCCCGGTGGGCACACCGAACTGCTGGCAATGCCGCGAGTACAACCACTGATAGGCCTGATCGATGCTGGCATCGGCCATGTCCGAGAGGTCGCGACAGGTCTGCACCAGATCAGCCTGGCGAGTCAGGTCGCGCCAGATGATCCGCACCTGGTGACGATTACGCTGGCGGCGCAGGGCACGGCCTAGCTGGTCGTCGGTTTCGGCGGCGCTCACCGCCGTGGCGATCTGTGCGCACAACTCGCCCGGCGCCAAGGCGCGGTCCAGTTCGCCGGACTGCACCAGTTCCAGCAACATCAAAGGGTCACGCAGACTCTGTTCAATCACAAAGTCGCTGGCAGCGGTGACGCGGGCAAACTGCGCCCAGCGTTCAGGCGTCCAGGCAGACAGGCCATGGTCGTCGGGAAGAACCCCGACGGTCGTACGGAACGACTGCTCGGCGCGGGTGACAAACGGCAGGAGCCCATCGGGCAGTTCGGTAAGCGAAGGGAGGCTCATGGTCTATCCTTGGTCGGCGTGTGAAGGGCTGCATGTAGTGATTCGTGAAAACACGCTACGTGACTGACTGTCGAACAAAGGTTAGAAATAGCTGAAATTTCTTTATTTTTGGCAGCGATCATCAAGCTTCCACCTTTTTCGATTGGCAAAAGACCAACCTTAACGATTATTCTCACAACGCAGCCGGAGGCCACAAGCCAATCATCTGTAGTTTTACTACTCGTCTATACATTCGAAAGGCTGAAATGCCCGAAGATTTGTAGTAAAACTACACGCCGCCGGAACAACCTATCGGCAATCCAAGAATTTATATCGTCTGCCCACAAGGCCAGTCGCAAACTCAGGCAACCGATTCTGGAAGCCTTTCCGCCCTGGAGCAAGCCATGCAAGACCTCGATCCCGTCGAAACCCAGGAATGGCTGGACGCCCTGGAATCGGTTCTCGACAAAGAAGGCGAAGACCGTGCTCACTATCTGATGACCCGTATGGGCGAACTCGCAACCCGTAGCGGTTCGCAATTGCCTTACGCCATCACCACGCCATACCGCAATACCATTCCCGTTACCCACGAAGCACGCATGCCTGGCGACCTGTTCATGGAACGCCGCATTCGCTCGCTGGTACGCTGGAACGCGATGGCCATGGTGATGCGCACGAACCTGAAAGATTCTGACCTGGGCGGTCACATCTCCAGCTTCGCTTCCAGCGCAACCCTGTACGACATCGGCTTCAACTATTTCTTCCAGGCCCCGACCGACGAACACGGCGGCGACCTGATCTACTTCCAGGGTCACACCTCGCCAGGCGTTTACGCCCGTGCGTTCATGGAAGGCCGCATCACCGAAGACCAGATGAACAACTTCCGCCAGGAAGTCGACGGTCAGGGCCTGTCGTCCTACCCTCACCCATGGCTGATGCCTGACTTCTGGCAGTTCCCGACCGTATCCATGGGTCTGGGCCCGATCCAGGCGATCTACCAGGCACGCTTCATGAAGTACCTGGAGCACCGTGGCTTCATCCAGCCAGGCAAACAGAAAGTCTGGTGCTTCCTGGGCGACGGCGAGTGCGACGAGCCGGAATCCCTCGGCGCAATTTCCCTGGCCGGCCGCGAGAAGCTGGACAACCTGATCTTCGTCATCAACTGCAACCTGCAGCGCCTCGACGGCCCGGTTCGCGGCAACGGCAAGATCATCCAGGAACTCGAAGGCGTGTTCCGCGGTGCTCAGTGGAACGTGACCAAAGTCATCTGGGGCCGTTTCTGGGACCCACTGCTGGCCAAGGACGTCGACGGCATCCTGCAACGCCGCATGGACGAAGTCATCGACGGCGAGTACCAGAACTACAAAGCCAAAGACGGCGCGTTCGTGCGTGAACACTTCTTCAACACGCCAGAACTCAAGGCGATGGTTGCCGATCTGTCCGACGACGAGATCTGGAAACTCAACCGTGGCGGCCACGACCCGTACAAGGTCTACGCGGCGTACCACGAAGCGGTCAACCACAAAGAACAACCGACTGTCATCCTGGCCAAGACCATCAAAGGTTATGGCACCGGTGCCGGCGAAGCGAAAAACACTGCGCACAACACCAAGAAAGTCGATGTCGACAGCCTGAAGTTGTTCCGCGATCGTTTCGACATCCCGGTCAAGGACGAAGAGCTGGAGAACCTGCCGTTCTTCAAACCGGAAGAAGGCAGCGCCGAAGCCCGTTACCTGGCCGAGCGTCGCAATGCGCTGGGCGGTTTCGTACCTCAGCGTCGCGCCAAGAGCTTCAACATCCCGACCCCTCCACTGGACACCCTCAAGGCGATCCTGGACGGCTCGGGCGACCGTGAAATTTCCACCACCATGGCTTTCGTGCGGATCCTCGCGCAACTGGTCAAGGACAAGGAAATCGGCCCGCGCATCGTACCGATCATCCCGGACGAAGCCCGTACCTTTGGTATGGAAGGCATGTTCCGTCAGTTGGGCATCTACTCCTCCGTCGGCCAGCTCTACGAGCCAGTCGATAAAGACCAGGTGATGTTCTACAAGGAAGACCAGAAGGGTCAGATCCTCGAAGAAGGCATCAACGAAGCGGGCGCCATGAGCTCCTTCATCGCTGCCGGTACTTCGTACTCCAGCCACAACCAGCCGATGCTGCCGTTCTACATCTTCTACTCGATGTTCGGCTTCCAGCGTATCGGTGACCTGGCCTGGGCCGCTGGCGACAGCCGTACCCGTGGTTTCCTGATCGGCGGCACCGCAGGCCGTACCACCCTGAACGGTGAAGGCCTGCAACACGAAGACGGTCACAGCCACCTGCTGGCCGCGACCATCCCGAACTGCCGCACCTACGATCCAACCTACGGCTACGAGCTGGCGGTGATCATTCAGGACGGCATGAAGAAGATGACCGAAGAGCAACAGGACGTCTTCTACTACATCACCGTAATGAACGAGTCCTACCAGCAGCCAGCCATGCCGGCCGGTGCCGAAGAAGGCATCAAGAAAGGCATGTACCTGCTCGAGGAAGACACCCGCGAAGCGGCGCACCACGTTCAGCTGATGGGCTCCGGCACCATCCTGCGTGAAGTCCGTGAAGCAGCGAAGATCCTGCGTGAAGAGTTCAACGTCGGCGCTGACGTCTGGAGCGTTACCAGCTTCAACGAACTGCGTCGCGATGGCCTGGCCGTTGAGCGTACCAACCGTCTGCACCCTGGCCAAAAGCCTAAGCTGAGCTACGTGGAAGAGTGCCTGAACGGCCGTAAAGGTCCGGTCATTGCCTCTACCGACTACATGAAGCTGTTCGCTGAACAAATTCGTCAGTGGGTCCCGTCCAAGGAATTCAAAGTCCTGGGCACCGATGGTTTCGGCCGCAGTGACAGCCGCAAGAAGCTGCGTCACTTCTTCGAAGTAGACCGTCATTTCGTGGTGTTGGCAGCCCTGGAAGCCTTGGCTGACCGTGGTGACATCGAACCTAAAGTGGTGGCTGAAGCCATCGCCAAGTTCGGCATCAACCCGGAAAAACGCAACCCACTGGACTGCTGAGGAGACACTCTGTGAGCGAACTCATTCGCGTACCTGACATCGGCAGCGGTGAAGGTGAAGTAATTGAACTGTTTGTGAAGGTCGGCGACCGTATCGAAGCCGATCAGAGCATCCTGACGCTGGAATCGGACAAGGCGAGCATGGAAGTGCCTGCGCCTAAAGCCGGCATCATCAAGAGCCTGAAAGTGAAGCTGGGCGATCGCCTGAAAGAAGGCGACGAACTGCTGGAACTGGAAGTCGAAGGTGCTGCTGCGCCAGCCCCTGCGGCTGCCGCTGCGCCAGCTGCCAAAGCTGAAGCCAAACCGGCTGCCGCACCTGCGCCGGCGGCTCCTGCTGCCGCGCCGGCTGCTGCCAGCATTCAGCAAGTGCACGTGCCGGACATCGGTTCGTCGGGCAAGGCCCAGATCATCGAGATCCAGGTCAAGGTCGGCGACACCGTCGAGGCTGATCAGTCGCTGATCACCCTGGAATCCGACAAGGCCAGCATGGAAATCCCTTCGCCCGCCGCTGGCGTGGTCAAGGCCATCAGCGTCAAGCTCAACGACGAAGTCGGCACGGGCGACCTGATCCTGGCTCTGGAAGTGGCGGGTGCTGCGGCCCCTGCTGCTGCCGCGCCAGCCCAGGCTGCTGCGCCTGCTGCCGCTGCTCCGGCGCCAGCCGCCGCGGCTCCGGCTGCACCGGTTGCTGACAGCGTTCAGGACATTCACGTCCCGGACATCGGTTCGGCTGGCAAGGCCAAGATCATCGAAGTGCTGGTCAAGGCTGGCGACACCGTTGCCGCCGACCAGTCGCTGATCACCCTGGAATCCGACAAGGCGAGCATGGAAATCCCATCACCTGCCGCTGGCGTGGTGGAAAGCGTTTCCATCAAGCTGGATGACGAAGTCGGTACCGGCGACCTGATCCTGAAGCTGAAAGTCAAAGGCGCGGCACCTGCTGCAGCCCCGGCTCCGGCTGCTGCTGCTGCGCCGAGTACTCCAGCGCCTGCCGCTGCTGCTCCGGCTGCCGTCGCTCCTGCTGCTGCCCCGGCTGCTGCTCCTGCCAAGCCTGGCGCGAAAGTTCACGCTGGCCCTGCCGTGCGTCAACTAGCCCGCGAGTTCGGCGTCGAGCTGAGCGCCGTTGGCGCCAGCGGTCCGCACGGTCGCATCCTGAAGGAAGACGTGCAGGTTTACGTCAAGGCCATGATGCAGAAGGCCAAGGAAGCTCCGGCCGCTGCGGCTGGTGCAACCGGCGGCGCGGGCATCCCGCCGATTCCGGTCGTCGACTTCAGCCGCTTCGGCGAAATCGAAGAAGTGCCGATGACCCGCCTGATGCAGGTCGGCGCCGCCAACCTGCACCGCAGCTGGCTGAACGTGCCGCACGTAACGCAATTCGACTCGGCGGATATCACCGAGCTGGAAGCGTTCCGCAACGCCCAGAAAGCCGTGGCCGAGAAGGCCGGCGTCAAGCTGACCATCCTGCCGCTGCTGCTCAAGTCCTGCGCACACCTGCTCAAGGAACTGCCGGATTTCAACAGCTCGCTGGCACCAAGCGGCAAAGCGATCATCCGCAAGAAATACGTGAACATCGGCTTCGCCGTCGACACCCCGGATGGCCTGTTGGTACCGGTCATCAAGAACGTCGACCAGAAGAGCCTCCTGCAACTGGCCGCCGAAGCTGCTTCCCTGGCTGAAAAAGCCCGGACCAAGAAGCTTTCGTCGGACGAGATGCAAGGCGCCTGCTTCACCATTTCCAGCCTCGGCCACATTGGCGGCACCGGCTTCACGCCGATCGTCAACGCGCCGGAAGTGGCGATCCTCGGTGTTTCCAAGGCAACCATCCAGCCAGTCTGGGACGGCAAAGCCTTCCAGCCGAAACTGATGCTGCCGCTGTCACTGTCCTACGATCACCGTGTGATCAACGGCGCCGCTGCTGCACGCTTCACCAAGCGTCTGAGCGACCTGCTGGCGGACATCCGCACCATCCTGCTGTAACACCGACTGGCCCTCCCCTGGCGGAGGGCCAATCGCGTTCCACGTTTTCCGAGCGCCACGCTCGTACCTCAACCCCGTCGATTTGGCGGGGCTTTTTTTTGCCTGAAAAAAGCCCTCATTCGCACTTTATTCCTACATTCACGGCTTACGCCACCTACAACCCCAGTCCACTTCCGCCCGATATTTTTTCCAGCCAATAACTAGGCTTAGTTGGGAGATTTCTTATAGAAACCTCGACGACTTAATCTGCTTAGTTAGCATTACCTCGAATGGATTCGAACATGTTCAAACCAACTGTCGGCCCAATTATCGGCCACACCACAACTAACCATGCGCGTATTTTCTTGCGCGGTGAATTACAGAACGATGCCTTGGTATTTGCGGGCATCCGTTATCGACGCACCGGTGAGCAGTATTGGTCCAAAGGCGTATTTGCAAAACTGTCCGTCTTGCGCGACATGTCTGATGTGATTGCACTCAACGATCTGGCCACCGACACCGACTATGAATACCAGGCAGGCTGGTTCAGCCCCATGAACCCGGTGCATACCGTGGAGACGGTTCAGGAACTGCCGCTGCAATGGCCGCGGGAGATTTACCGCTTTCGTACACAGTCCAGCAAAACCACCCAGCCGCGGGCCTATGTCGTCGGCTCATGTCGTTACCTGCGAATGACCGCCGGCATTGCATCGACCCCGCAGTTGGGCGACCGGATTTTTGCCTCGATCAACAGCCTGGCGGACAGCGCCGAACCGCCCATCAGCGCCATGCTGATGACTGGCGACCAGATTTACGTCGATGACCTGAACCTCGTGGCCCCCGACCGGGAATACCAGGACATCCTCAAGAAGTACCGCACAGCCTTTTCGCAGCCTCACATCTCCAAGTTAATGTCAGGCATGCCGACTTATATGATCCTCGACGACCATGAAATTGAAGACAACTGGCCCGCCAATAAAAGCAAGGACGATGATCACTTATACAAAAATGCCATTGCAGCGTATGAGTTATATCAAGCCAGTCACAGCCCCACGTATGAACTGCTGGCCAATGGGCAAGTAAGCAGAAGACTGGAACAGTATTGGTATCAGTTCTCCGAGGGCGATATCGAGTGGTTTATCACCGACAGTCGAACCCGACGCAATCTGTCGGACAGTGACCGACGCATCCTTGACGAAGAACAGGAACAGGCGCTGCTCAAATGGCTGATCAATAGCCGGGCCCGGGTCAAATTCGTGGTCACCAGCGTCATGTTCTATCCCGACCGCAAACTAAACGGCGATGACGCCTGGAAAGCCTTCCCCGAGCAACGACTACGGCTGCTGGAGACGATTCGTACACGCGGTATCAAGAACGTCCTGTTCATTTCCGGCGATGTCCACGGCTCCCTCACCAGTCGCCTGACCCACAGCGAGAACCCGGATTTTGAAGTCCACACCATCGTGTCTTCACCGCTGTGCAACAGCAAATTGCTGCCGTACGCCAAGGCATCGACCTTCATCCTCGATCAAGCCCTGGCCCGAACAGCGGCGGGCGACTATCGGCATGAACTGACCAGCGAGGTGATCAGCCAGGACAACTTCGCGCATCTGATCGTCGAGGCCGAGCAGGTACGCGTCAATTATCACGATCGGGATGGCAAGCCATTGCAGTCGATCAGCATCAAATTGCGTTGACCCCTGGAGAAGATCGCAGCCTTCGGCGGCGCCTACGGGCTGCGATCTTTTGACCTGCAACATTACTTTTTGACGCCTCGCTGGAGAAAACTGCGCGTCTGCCGACATATTCTTATAGCACTTGGCCTTCATGTCTCTTGTCAGTCGGTGTCGCAATGATGCAACCTTGCCGCAGGCAACAGTAAAGAGGGCGAGAGCCCGGCGCGATCAGCATATTCGAAGCGAGTTTCCCTCAATGAAAAGCCAACCCGATGCCGCCAGCCGTATGGTGGCCGAGGTAGTGACGCAGTTGCCTGTGCCCTCGCGGCTCGGCATGCTGCGTTTCGAACGGCTGAATGAACCGAGCTGGGCGCTGCTGTTTCTCGATCCCAATTGCGAACGACAGTTCGGCCTGCCGGCGGTGGAGCTTTGTGCTCTGGTCGGTTCGCCCTACGCCAGCCTGATGGAACCCGAAGCACGTTATCAACTGCATGACACGATCCAGCAGCAACTCACCGAAAGCCCGCATTACCTGATCCGCTACACCTTGCACACCGCCGCAGGCGTTCTGAGCCTGCTGGAACTGGGCGAAGCTTACAAACAACACAATCGACACCTGCTACGCGGCTACCTGATGGTGGTGGACGGTCTGTTCGAAGGCGAACCGTTGCTGCCGGCGCTGGATCTGGAAACCCAGAATTCACGCCTGCAAATCGCCCTGGAACTCAATCAACGTGCCCAGCAGGAACAACTGCAGCATCTGGACCGGGTGCGCGCTCAGCAAGACCTGATCCTGCTGCTGACCCGCCAGCGCTACAGCACCAACAATTCCCTGCAAGAAGCTGCCGAACTGATCACCCGCAGCGCCTGCGATATCTACGAAATCGACTGCGCCAGCCTGTGGAACCTCGATGGCTCGCTACTGACGCCGATCTCGGCCTATCACCGCGCCACCCGGGGTCGCCAACTGCCGGAGCCGATCGACGCCAGTGGTTTTCCCGATTACCTCGACGCCTTGCACACTGGCCGCGCCATCGACGCCCACAACGCCATGCGCGACCCGCGCACCCGGGAAATCGCCGAGCACCTGCGCCCGCGCGACGTCAACGCCATGCTCGACGCCAGCATCCGCGTCGATGGCCAGGTGGTCGGCGTGCTCTGCCTGGAACAGATCGGGGCGACTCGCGCCTGGCAGTCGGACGAAATCGCCTTTGCCGGCGAACTGGCGGATCAATTCGCCCAAGTCATCAACAACCACAACCGCCGCACCGCCACCAGCGCCCTGCACCTGTTCCAGCGTGCTGTGGAGCAAAGCGCCAACGCCTTTCTGCTGGTCAATTGCGACGGCGTGGTGGAGTACGTCAACCCAAGCTTCACCGCGATCACCCAGTACACCACCGAGGAAGTCCACGGCCAGCGGCTGTCGGAGCTGCCGGCGCTGGAGAACCTCAGCGAACTGCTGTTCGACGCCCCATCGGCGCTGGCCAAGAGCAATAGCTGGCAGGGCGAGTTCAAGAGCCGGCGCAAAAACCTCGAACCCTACTGGGGCCAGTTGTCGATCTCCAAGGTCTACGGCGACAACCGCGAGCTGACCCATTACATCGGCATCTACGAAGACATCACCCATACCAAGCTCGCCCAGCAGCGCATCGAGCGTCTGGCTTACACCGATAACCTGACCAACCTCGGCAACCGTCCGGCGTTCATCCGCAACCTCGATGAGCGCTTCGCCCGAGACAGCGATACGCCGATCAGCCTGTTGCTGGTGGACATCGACAACTTCAAGCGGATCAACGACAGCCTCGGCCACCAGACCGGCGACAAACTGCTGATCAGCCTGGCGCGGCGCCTGCGCAACAGCCTGAGTTCGAGCGGCAGTCTGGCGCGTTTTGCCAGTAACGAATTCGCGGTGCTGCTGGACGACACTGACCTCTCGGCGGGCCAGCAGGTTGCCAATCAATTGCTGGCAACCCTCGACAAACCGATGTTCGTCGACAACCAGTTGATCAGCGTCACCGGCTCCGTGGGCCTGGCCTGCGCGCCGCTGCACGGCCGCGATCCACAGACACTGATGCGCAACGCCGGCCTGGCGCTGCACAAGGCCAAGGCCAACGGTAAACACCAGGTGCAAGTGTTCACCGAAGCGCTGAACGCCGAGGCCAGCTACAAACTGTTCGTCGAAAACAACCTGCGCCGCGCCCTGACTCAGAACGAGCTGGACGTGTTCTACCAGCCCAAGCTGTGCCTGCGCAGCGGTCGCTTGCTGGGCATGGAAGCGCTGCTGCGCTGGAACCACCCGGAAAAAGGCATGATCCGCCCGGACCAGTTCATCAGCGTGGCCGAAGAAACCGGCCTGATCATCCCGATCGGCAAATGGATCGCCCGCCAGGCCTGCCGCATGAGCAAGGATTTGACCGCCGCTGGCCTGGGCAACCTGCAAGTGGCGATCAACCTGTCGCCCAAGCAGTTCTCCGACCCGGACCTGGTGGCGTCCATCGCCAACATCCTCAAGGAAGAAGCGCTGCCGGCGAACCTGCTGGAGCTGGAGCTGACCGAGGGCCTGCTGCTGGAAGCCACCGAAGACACGCACTTGCAGCTCGATCAGCTCAAACGCTTGGGCCTGACCCTGGCGATGGATGACTTCGGTACCGGTTACTCGTCGCTCAGCTACTTGAAAAAATTCCCGATCGACATCATCAAGATCGATCGAAGCTTCATCCACGAAATCCCGGATAACCAGGACGACATGGAAATCACCTCCGCCGTGATCGCCATGGCCCACAACCTGAAACTCAAGGTCGTGGCTGAAGGCATCGAGACGGCCGAGCAGCTGGCCTTCCTGCGCCGCCACCGCTGCGACGTCGGCCAGGGCTACCTGTTCGACCGACCGATCCCGGGCTCCGAGCTGATCGAAAAGCTCAAACGCTACCCGCGCGGCCCAATCGCCTGACAGCGACGTAACACTCGGGCAAACTGGCAGTCTGTATTTACATCTCAACCTGACTGAGAGGACTGATCATGGTTCTGCGCTCGGAAATTCTGGTGAATAAAAACGTGCTCCCGACTAAAGAACAAGCTCTGCCTGGCCGCGAAACCCCGATCAAGGTTCCGGAGAAACACTTCGTCAACGGCAACCCGCTGCTGGGCCCGTTTCCGGGCAACGTAGAATTCGCAATCTTCGGCCTGGGTTGCTTCTGGGGCGCGGAACGTAAATTCTGGCAGCGCGAAGGCGTGTTCAGCACGTCGGTCGGTTACGCCGGCGGCTTCACACCGAACCCGACCTACGAAGAAGTCTGCTCGGGCCTGACCGGGCACACCGAAGTGGTACTCGTGGTGTATGAGCCGGAAAAAGTCAGCTATGAACAGCTGCTGAAAATGTTCTGGGAACTGCACAACCCGACTCAGGGCATGCGCCAGGGCAACGACATCGGCACCCAGTACCGCTCGGTGATCTACTGCACCAAACCGGAACAACTGGAAGCGGCGAAGAACAGCGCGAAAGTGTTCCAGGCGGAACTGACCAAGGCTGGCAAAGGCATCATCACCACCGAAATCGACGAAGCCCCGACGTTCTACTACGCCGAGGCGTATCACCAGCAGTACCTGGCCAAGAATCCTGAGGGGTATTGCGGGATTGGCGGTACTGGCGTGACGTGCCCGATCTAACACCTCACTGATCGTTCCCACGCTCTGCGTCACTAGTGTCCGGTAAAACCTTTTCAGAGCTGAAGGCTGCCTTGGGCAGCCTTCAGCTCTGTTCGCTTTTGCC